>NZ_CP041360.1:3444375-3757500 GCF_006965485.1 Spirosoma sp. KCTC 42546 | reverse complement strand
TGACCATTTCAGCAGAATTGGCACCACTGTTGAAATCAAGGAATTTGGTCAACTGTTGCCGGATACCTTCCTGATTGCGCCGTAAGGTCTCTTCGGACAGAAATTCCCGTTCGGCAGCTTTACCGGATGGATCACCAATCATACCGGTAGCACCACCAACTAACGCAAAGGGTTTATGTCCGGCTCGCTGCAAATGCACCAGGAGCATGATAGTGGCAAGGTTACCGATATGAAGCGACGCGGCTGTGGGATCGAATCCAATATAACCGGCAGTCATTTCTTTCAGGAGTTGTTCTTCAGTGCCGGGGGTCATGTCGTTCAACATACCACGCCAACGGAGTTCTTCGATAAAATTCATAATTGGGGAGGAGAGGGAGGAAGGGGAAGAGAGGGAGGAAGGGGAAGACAAAAAACACAACCTGGTGATTTCCCTCTCCTCTCTTTCTTCCCCTTCCTCCCTCTCCTCCTTTTTTCACAAAATTAATAGTTTACGGTAAAAGCAGGGATGAATCGCCATAACTCAGGAAGCGATATTCGTTCTCAAGCGCTTCCTTATATATACGCTTCCAGTCATCGCCAATAAGTGCAGCGATTAATAGAATCAAAGTTGAGCCGGGTTGGTGGAAGTTAGTGACGATTCCTTTGCACAGTTTAAACTGGTATCCAGGCGTAATATATATACCTGTATGCGCTACAATCGACTCCTGATTTGTAGAAATAAGATAATCTAAAACAGCGTTTAATGACTCTTCAATGCCTGGGTGTTGAGGAGGGAGCAATTGATAGGCAAAGTGTTGATCTAACCGGAACGGATTAGATTCCTTGTGTAACAATTTAGCTCCTATCCAATATAAGCTCTCCAGAGCCCGCATAGAAGTTGTACCAACAGCTATGATGCTATCTATATGGGCAAGCAGATTGCGCACGTTTTCCTGTGTATACACAACCTGTTCAGTATGCATATGGTGTTGTCGAACATCCTCCGTTTTAATCGGCTGGAACGTTCCGGCACCAACATGCAGCGTCAGATAATCGTGGTCGAGTCCTCGTTGTGCAAGTGCCTCAAACACGGCAGGGGTGAAATGGAGTCCGGCGGTTGGAGCCGCCACCGCTCCCTCCCGCTTTGAATAGACGGTTTGGTACGTCTCCCGATCAATGTCGGTAGCTTCCCGCTTAAGATAAGGCGGTAATGGAATTTGGCCTGCGAACTGAATTAGTTGGGCAAAGCTCAGGGTGGCCGGTTCCCAGCTTAACTGAACGAGGGATTGATCATAGTCAAACCAGCTTACTGTAAGGATAACCTCTCCTACTGGCGTGAAAAGGGTCGTTTTAAGTGTTTCGTCAGGTTTCCAGCGTTTGCGGTTACCAATCATCCCCTGCCAAACAGATGCCCCCGTTGCTTCCATTGCCAGACTAATGGGTTGACTTTCTATATCCGACTTGTCCAAATCAGGGCTGGTTGACACAGGGTTCAACAAAAACAACTCAATGACCGCACCCGTTGGTTTTGTAAAATGCAGTCGCGCGGGGATAACCTTCGTGTTATTGAAAACCAGGAAACTGTTTGCAGGTAGCAACTCAGGTAACTGGGTAAAGTGCTCGTGACGAATCTGTCCGTTTTTATAGACAAGCAATTTGGATGCATCACGCTCAGGTAATGGAAATCGGGCAATACGCTCGTCGGGCAGATCGTACTGAAACTGGCTCAATAACAGTTCATTTTTTTTAGTCATCGTCACCGGGTTTCATGAACAAACGAATCGGTAACCATGCCAGCACGCCAATAAGGATAGCTGTACTTAGGGGTAATAACCAGGCATACTCAATAGCTCGAATCGGTCGGTCAGACCGGTTCAGGAACGAAAGCACTAATAACCCTAAGCCTAATATCGTATTAATAGAAGCAATCAACAAGCTAAACCATTCCTTAAAAATACGGTCGAGTTTGGGGCGGTGAGCAGCCCAGACCTCGTGGTTGGGAATCAGGAGCTGGGCTGTAGGAACGCGCAGAAAAAGTCGGGAAACAGCTTTAACCAGCGTGTTGTTGATCAGAAAAATAGCGATCGCAATGTAAAAAATAGCCTCGCGGTTAACGGTTTGAATCGGATGGTTTAGCTCATCGAAGCGAACCGCTACCTCATCGGGATACGAAATATAACTACTAAACAACGCTAAAATGAATCCGACAATGGACATGATACGCCACACGCGGACGAAAAAAGTACCTGCTTTCATTAATACTAATGAGTGATTGAGTGATTAAGTGATTGAGTGAATAGCTCTAATCGTCCAAAATCACTTTATGAGATTTATAACTGGCTTTTTCAAATCAGGGCGCAAAGGTACGGCTCGATCGGGGGAAATCCGTTAGCTTAGCCATTTGTTGAGCATTTTGGTTTAGCTATATCATGAAAATTTACACAAAAACAGGTGATAAAGGCCAAACAGCGTTGATTGGCGGGCGTCGGGTAAGCAAGGCAGATTTACGAATTGATGCTTACGGAACAGTTGATGAGCTGAATTCCTGGATTGGTCTGGTTCGCGACCAACCCGTAAATGATAACCGGAAAGAGTTGTTGAAAGAAATTCAAGATCGTTTGTTCACGGTTGGGGCTGAGCTTGCCACGGATCCAGAAAAGGCTCCCAAGCGGGCAATACCAATTATTATTCCAGATGATGTATTCCAACTTGAGCAGGCAATGGATGTCATGGATGCCGAATTGCCCGAATTACGGGCTTTTGTTCTACCCGGTGGCAATCAGGCCGTTTCGTTCTGCCACCTGGCCCGAACGGTTTGCCGCCGGTCCGAACGATTAGTCATTTCTTTACTGGAAGAATCTCCCGTAGATGAGTTGGTGATCCAGTATCTGAATCGACTGTCCGATTACCTGTTTGTGCTCAGCCGAAAAATGGCACAGGAATTGACTGCTGAGGAAGTAGCCTGGAAGCCTAGAACCTAATTTTCGTGGTGTTATAGATACGCCATATTTCCAAAATATGGCGTATCTATAACACCACGAAAAAAAAGTTGTCTTGACAACTAAACTTACTCAATCTAATTTTTTAGCTTTGCCGCAGCCTGACCATCAGCAGGCTAACTCATTAACCACAGCTGTTATGACGACGGACGTATTGCAAATTGAACTGCGGAAAGCGGAACGCTCCCGCCTTCAAGAGGTAGACTTTAATCATCTGCCTTTCGGAAAACATTTCTCGGACCACATGTTTGTGGCCGATTTCGTAGATGGTGAGTGGCAAAATCAAATGATTGTGCCGTTCGACAACTTCACCCTAAGCCCCGCTCTGTCGTCGCTGCATTATGGCCAGTCTATTTTTGAAGGCATGAAAGCGTTCAAGAATGAGGCCGGTGACGTGTTGATGTTCCGTCCACTTGCCAACTTCGAGCGTATGAACGAGTCAGCCAAGCGGATGTGCATGGCTACGCTGCCCGAAGAGGTATTCATGGGTGGACTGGAAGCGTTGCTTCGTATAGATGCGGATTGGGTGCCCAATACACCTGATAGCTCGCTCTATATCCGTCCCTACATGTTTGCCACTGATACGTACCTGGGTGTAGCTCCTTCAAAAACGTATCGTTTCTGCATTTTCACCTGCCCGGTTGGAGCCTATTATTCTAATCCTCCAAAATTGAAAGTTGAAACCGAGTTCATTCGTTCGGCTCCGGGTGGTGTGGGCTATGCCAAATGTGCTGGTAACTACGGTGGCTCGCTCTATCCAACGTTGTTGGCCCAGCAACAAGGATATGACCAGTTGATCTGGACTGATGCCCGCGAGCACAAATACATTGAGGAATCAGGTACGATGAACATCATTTTTATCATTGATGGCAAGATGGTGACTCCAGCCACATCGGATTCAATTCTGAAAGGTGTTACCCGCGATTCTATTTTGAAAATTGCCCGCAGTTGGGGCATGGAGGTCGAAGAACGATTAGTTTCTATCGATGAAGTGATTAGCGGTATCGAAACGGGTCGGTTAACGGAAGCTTTCGGCGCCGGTACAGCGGTTGGTTCATCGCCCTACTCACTCATTGGCTATAACGGAAAAGATTATATGCTACCTGAGTTCGCTCCCGAAGATTCGGTTGCGGTTCGGGTAAGAAATTACTTAGGCGATCTGCGCACGGGTAAACTGGCCGACACCTTTGGCTGGATGCACCGGGTATAGTTAAACAACTATATTATACACATGTACAAACGCCCTAGCCAAACGGTCAGGGCGTTTGTATTTAATAGCCATAGCTCGTTCAAACATGTATCTATTGGGAGGTATCAAACCTATAAATAAAATTTAACATAGGTTTAATTGGCCTTTTTCAATTATAGTAGTTATTGGGGCAACTTTTCTTCTTCCTCTTATTTATCTACATCATTACATTTTTGTCATGAAAGCAACCAAGCTATTCCTCTTCCTACTCAGTATTGGCCTTTTGTTTAATTCCTGTAAAAAGGACGACGCTCAACCTGTGCAAATTGCGAATGTACTTACGGGTGGCGATTTTGAAACATCTCCTTACTCGACCTGGAGGACGGATGTTAACAAAAATAATACGACTAGACCCACCAGTTACACAGTTGATTACTCAACCGAAGCAGCCTCATCACCCACTCATTCGATAAAGGTTAGTTGCAATGCGGCTCCGAGTGACTCTACCTATCAACTTTTTCAGCAGGTTTTTTATACGTCTTCTACGCCTATTCCTACTGGCGCCAAGTTGACGTTAAAGGCAAAAATTAAGACCGTTAATATGCAGGGTGAAGGCATTTCTATGGCTATGGGGGGCAATAAGGGAGTCAACGATAACTATGCATCTGCTTTTTTTACAGAAAGCCGAGGGAAAGTATCTATTACGGGAACCAATGATTTCAAAGAATATACCATAACCTTTGATTCATTCCCTGCTAATACCTACAGCTTCTATGTGCTATTCTTTTTCTTACCAAAAACTACGGGTACCGCTTATTACGATGATGTGTCCTTATCGGTGAATTAAGAAACTGCAAACGTTGATAGCCATCAGGCAGATTTCACTCCCTTATTCGGTTATGCTAAGGTCCTATCCTGCTTTTCGTCTTTTGTTCTATCTTGGATTCAGCCTGTTTGTGGCAAGTTGCAAAAAAGCTGACCCTGACCCACTGGCAGACTTATCTTCTGATAAAATCGCTGTTGTTCAGGACTTTAACAAAGTTATTCTGCCGCTACAGGATGCTGCCCCCACGCGTGATTTTGCTGAGTTAGCACCACTTGATACCGTCTTGGCCAAAGCGCAGGTGGTGGGTATGGGCGAAGGCACCCATGGTACACGGGAGTTTTTCCAAATGAAAGACCGATTGTTCCGCTATCTGGTTCAAAAACACGGCCATCAGACCATCGCTTTTGAAGCTAATTTCGGGCGTGCAGTGATTGTAAACCGGTTTATTCATGGCCAAAGTACGGGGCTGGCTTCAGCAGCCATGGCCGCCAAAAGTATGTATTTCTGGACGTGGTCGACCGACGAAGTACGGGAGTTACTCCAGTGGATGAAAGACTACAATATTGGTAAATCGGCTGACAAACAACTATCGTTCTACGGGTTTGATTGCCAGTATGCTGATGATGAATTTCCATTGCTTACCGAGTTTCTAGCTAAAGTCGATCCAGCCTCTATACCACGAGTTGATTCGTTAGCCAGTCAATTGGCACTCCTCGGTCAAGCGTCAGTAACGGATCAACTCCGGCAACAGTATGCAAAACAGTTGACCACGTTATCTAATCTTTTTATCTCGAATGAAAGTCAATGGGTTGCTTTAGGGGGGCGACAGGAGTACGAAATTGCCAGACAAGCCGCTCGCGTTCTCTTCCAGCAACAGGATTTAGGTGATGCAAGCTCCTGCAATTATAGTGTCAAACGAGATCGGTACATGGCTGAGAATGTTCAATGGATGTTAACGAGGGCGAACATTGGCAAACTAAGCTTATGGGCCCACAACTATCATATTGCCAATATTCCTTATGCGTCCTGTAACTTTCCATCAATGGGCGCTATCCTGAAAGAACAATTGACCAATAAGTATCTGATGGTGGGTCAATTGCTCACGAATGGTTCGTTTACCGTAGTTGATGCCTCTCAGAGCAGTCGAAATTTAAAGACCTTATCAGTTCGTACTGAAGGGGTAAATAATTCATTTAACTATTTACTTGGAAAAGGGCAATACGCCAACTTTGCCTTGAATCTTCACGATGCCCGGTTAAGTTCTACCTTAACAGCTTGGCTGAGTGCCAAGCACCCTCTCTTCGAAGTCGGTGCCCTTTTTGATGAAAGTAAACCCGAGCAATATTATAGCATAACGGCATTGACAGGACGTTACGATCTATTGATTCATTTTCGGGACACTACACCTACACAGCTACTTCCCTAAAAAACTTCTGTAGAGAAACGCTCTAAACTGGTTTATGCTTCTATTCACTTTTTGTTTTCCAATACCGACTACTATGAAGCCGCTCAACCTATTACTTTTTACCTTATTACTAGTTACAGTAAAAGCGCACGGGCAAATTACTGTTTATCAGGACGAAAAAGGTCAAATTTTCACAACTAGCGATGCGTATGCGGCCAGGCAAACCACGGCTACAGCCTCCTACAACAAGGTAACTTTTTTGGGAAGTCCGTTTTTCACCTTTCCTGTCTGGCAGGAAGGTAAAGTTCAACTGGATCAATCAGGCAAGGAACTGGATTGCCAACTGGCTTACAACCTGGTCACAAGTGACGTGTTGTGTCGGTTTGCAGGAGATTCGGCCGTGAAAGTCATTACCCCCGAACGATTTACCATTAATAATACGACCTTCGTTCGGCTACAGAATAGTATAGCCGGGTTAGCCTATCGAACGTATTTTTCAATCGTGCATACGGGGCCAACCAAGCTTTGGATGAGCTTAAACAATCAGATAGAGCCCAGGAACGGCGCCGAAGAAATTAAGACGCGTTATTATAAGGATTTAAATATTCAGGGTATCTATCGCACCAAAACGAAGTATTATATCCAGAAAGGGGAAGGCGAACCCAGGCTCGTCAACCTATCCAAAAAACTGCTTCTGGATGCCTTTGCCGACCAGGCAGCAGCACTTGAACCAAAAATACCTTCCCGCCAACTTACACCGAACGATATTATCGACGTCATCAATGTCTATGATTCGCTGACAGTTGCAGACCGAAAAAGCCTGGCACATTTAAGTAAGGAAGAACTGTTCAAACGTACGCTTCAAGCAAAAATTACGTACCCAGGCGGGGTTGGAAAACAGGGAATCTATGGGCGTGTGTACGCAGGATTTGACGTTGATTCGCAGGGGGCAATCAAAAATGTGGTGATTCTAAGCCCCGATAATGTTGGCTTCGGCTTCACGTCGGAGGTGAAAAATGCACTGGAAATGCTCGCCACCGTCGATCCGGCTTTTAACGGTAAATACGCATTGCCAGTTGCTTTCACGTATGCCAATACAAAGGAAAAGTCGGGTGCACATGTTCCAATCAATCGTTTACCTGATGATCGACTCGGTGGACGCCAGCTACTGGAAGAAGTTGTTGTGCCTTACGTTGTTACAACCCCGATCACGGCGAGTAGAGAAGTTTGGGGATATTATAAATAACTAGATACCAAATGAACAATCTTAAAATCTCGACGGCTCAATTTGAAAATAGAAGTGGCGATAAAGCGTATAACCTTTCCGTTATCGATACCATTTCACGTAAAGCGGCCGAGCAAGGGTCGAATGTAGTGGCCTTTCATGAGTGCTCGATTACGGGTTATACGTTTGCCCGACATCTGTCAAAAGAACAAATGCTGGACCTGGCAGAGTTTATTCCAGATGGGCCGAGCATTGCCAGATTGATCGAAATAGCTCGAGCCTATGATATTGCCGTTCTAGCTGGTCTTTTTGAGAAAGACGAAGACGACAATTTATTTAAGGCATATGTGTGCGTCGATAAAAATGGGTTGGTTGCCAAATACCGTAAACTGCATCCCTTTATAAATCCCCACCTGACCCCAGGTAATGCGTATTGTGTCTTTGACCTCTACGGCTGGACATGTGGCATTTTAATTTGCTACGATAATAACGTCATCGAAAATGTACGCGCTACCCGGCTTTTGGGTGCTAACGTAATTTTCATGCCCCACGTAACCATGTGCACCCCCTCTACCCGACCGGGAGCTGGTTTTGTCGATCCTAAGCTTTGGGAGAACCGGGAATCTGATCCAACTTCATTACGGCTCGAATTTGAGGGAATGAAAGGCCGTGGCTGGCTCATGAAGTGGCTTCCGGCAAGGGCCTACGACAACGGAATTTATGCCGTTTTCTCAAACCCAATCGGCATGGATGACGATCAACTGAAAAATGGATGCTCAATGATTATTGACCCCTTTGGCGATGTTTTAGCCGAATGTCGAACACTGGGCGACGATTTTGTAACAGCTACTCTAACGCCAGAAAAACTGACACAGGCAGGAGGCCATCGGTATATCAAAGCAAGGCGACCAGAACTTTACCGGGATATTATTGGTCAGGCTCACCAGCCTGAACAAAAGGTTGTCTGGTTAACAGAGAAATCATCGATTTAGCACTTACTAAATTCCAGAGCCTGTTCAGTTAGCCTCCTGTTTTGGTACGAGATTTGCCAACCATCATTTATATGGTATTTTCTCAAGCCCCGATCCAGTAAGCTAATGACTATAGTTCGTTATCTGTGGCTGTGCTGCTTACCCCTTTTTTGCGTTGGTCAGCCGTCAACCCTTGTTAAATCACAGAAAACACTGTTTACCATCTCAGCGGTAGACGATAAGACATCGGCAGAGGTAGCTGCACAATTTACGATTCAGGCAAAGCAGGCCAACAAGAAATTCGTAGGTAAGAGCCAGCCAGACGGCAAACCATTTGCCTTTGTGTTGACTCGTACTGACACTCTGAATGTAATAGCCAGTGCACCCGGTTACTACGAAGCCGAAGAGTTAATGGTTGTTTCCTGCGACACCTGTACCGATTATGGCTATGTTGTCCGGCTCGAAAAAGAAGACCCAAAGGCCGACAGTATATTCCGAAATTTGCAGGTTAATCAGGCATTCCGGCTTGACAATGTGTATTTTGATCAAAGCAGTTATGTGTTACGCCCGGAGTCGTATCCTCAGTTGAACAAGCTCATAAAAACGTTGACCACAACGCCCAATCTGGTCATCGAAATAGCAGGTCATACTGACAATGTTGGCGATAAGCGACTGAACAAGGCCCTATCCGAGAACCGGGCTAAAATAATTACTAATTACCTCGTCCGTAACGGCATCGCGGAAAAACGGCTGCATCACAACGGCTATGGCGATGCTAAGCCAGCTGCTCCAAACGATTCAGAAGAAAACAAACGAAAGAACCGACGCGTTGAATTCGTTGTATTAGCGATGTAAGATTTGTCTGGGTACTATCAGGACTTAACAATACCCAGACTACTTCTGACCATTTTCTGATCATCAATGACAACCTATTTCGTTAAACCTGGCTCCATCGTTCGCGAGATTTGGGGGAATGCCGATGTTATTCTGTTAGTCTTTGCCGGATCGGCGGCTGAGTTCGCCCTCAACCGGGCCGTTGACTGGCTTTTTTATACCGGCAAATTACCCGCCGATCCTATTGGTCGCCTGTTTTCTACCGTTCGTTACGCACAGGAAATCGTTTTTCTGCCGGATGACAAAGCACGGCAAGCCGTTGCCCGGATGGGGGCCATTCATGTGGGTATTGAGCAAAAGCGAGGGTATCAAATTCCAGACTGGGCCTACCGGGATGTGCTCTACATGCTCATCGACTACTCCGAACGAGCCTATGAAACGCTGAAGCGGCCACTCACCAACCCAGAACGGGAAGAATTATTTACGACGTTTCAGGAAGTTGGCCGAGGTATGGGCGTACCCAATTTACCAACTACCTACACTGATTGGCGCATTGATCGGGATGTTCACTTGAGCCGAGATTTGGTTCATAGTGAGTTTACGGATAAATTGTTCCGGCGATATCAGGAAGCACTGGGGAACTGGCGATACGATTTACTTCGGCAAGTGCAGGGCATACTCGTACCAAAACAGGTAAGCGAGTTGCTGGATCTTCCTAAAAAACCGCTCCTTACCTATTCAATTGGTTTATATAGCGTATTGAATGCCATTGGACTTCGATCGGTTGTTCAACGGGTACTGCTTCCAACCGAGTATTTGGATCAGATTCGGGGTTTGGACAAGTGATTTAATTAATTGATGGATCGATGGCGCAAGGCTCCAGCCTTACGCCATCAGCCTGCAAACCTTCTTCATCAACATGCCAACAACCCCTATTACAACCTCAGTCTTTGATCTGTTTAAGGTCGGACCGGGGCCGTCGAGTTCGCATACAATTGGCCCAATGAAAGCCGCGTTCGATTTTCGGCAACGGCTAGCTCATTTACCAACCGATGTTCATCAACAGGCTGACTCTGTCCATGTTCATCTCTATGGCTCATTGAGCGCCACGGGCAAAGGGCACGGTACCGATCGGGCGGTAGTGGCTGGATTATTAGGCTGGCAGCCAGAAACCACAGACCCCGTTGCTTTACTAAAACTATTGCGCGATCCATCAATAAAATACGCTGTTCCTGTTGGAGACCACGTTATTGAGGTTGGGCCTCAGCATATTCATTTCGAACGCGTCCGATACGACTCTCCTTACCATAATACGATGGTATTACGGCTCGCGGCCGACAATCAAACCCTGTTTTCAGAAGAATACTATTCTATTGGGGGTGGATTTATCATACGAAAAGGTGAGCCAGAAGTAGCGCCCGGCAGTCTATCGGTCCCCTACCCCTATGCAACAATGGCTGAGTTGAAAACCCATCTCAAAACCGACAACATATCGCTGGACGAGTTGTTGATGGCAAACGAAATGGCTTTAACCGGCCGAAGTCGCGCCGAAATCAATCAACGACTGGATCAGATTCTGGATTTCATGCATAAGGCTGTTCGGCGGGGGCTTAAACACAAGGGTATTCTACCAGGCTCTATCAAACTGAGTCGTAAAGCCCCTATTCTGTTCCAGCAGGCGAAAGGAATGAGCCAGTCGTCAGACAGCTTCCTGATTTTCCTAAATGCTTATTGTTTGGCGGCTTCGGAAGAAAATGCCGCCGGAGGCATTGTTGTCACGGCTCCAACATCAGGTGCTTCGGGTGTGATTCCTGGGTTGACTTACTTGGCCAAACACCACTTCCATTACGATCGGACAACGTTGCGGGCGGGTATGTTTGCCGCTGCGGCCATTGGTTTTTTAGTGAAACATAATGCCAGTATCTCCGGTGCCGAAATGGGCTGCATGGGCGAAATTGGGACTGCTTCAGCCATGGGAGCGGCTTTCCTGACGCGCTGCGCCCAACCCTCAGGCGACATTGGCCCCATAGAAGCTGCTGCTGAAATCGGTATTGAGCATCACCTCGGTATGACCTGCGATCCCATTGGCGGTTACGTCCAGATCCCGTGTATCGAACGCAATGCAATGGGTGCAGTGAAAGCGTACAACGCTTTTCTACTGGCAACTTCGGGGGCAGCTTCGTTCCAGAAAATCTCGCTCGATGCGGTTATCAAAGTCATGAAAGCCACCGGGCGCGATATGTCTACAAAATACAAAGAAACATCAGAAGCTGGATTGGCTTTGAGTGCAACAGAATGTTAAAAAAGGAGGAGGGGGAGAAAAGGGACGAGAGGGAGGAAAGGAAAAATGAGGACACTTGCTGCCTTTTTTTACCTTCCTCCCTCTCGTCCCTTTTCTCCCCCTCCTCCTTTTTTAAAACATTTCAGGCTGTTTAATGCGTTTTTAATAAAATGTGTACATTAACAGTGCATTGATTTGACTTATGACCAATATTTATACGCCCCAGCAACAACGCGTATTATTAATAACAAGCCTGATCGTGATTGCAGGCTTTATTTTATTTGGCCTGAGTGGCTACATATCGGCTTTTCTGGGTGCAGGCATTCTGTACGTGGTCTTCCGTCCGTGGTTTACAGCGCTTGCTATCAAACGAAACTGGAATCGCTCGCTGGTCACCTCGCTTCTGATTGTGTTTTCGGTGGTTGTTATTATAATGCCTTTTTTGACATTGAGTTTACTGCTCATCGACCGGATTCAATACTATTCTCAGCACACCGAAGATATTCTGAATTTAGTCAAAAAAGCAGAAGAACTTACCGGCTATAAGATTACCAGTCAGCAAAACATCCAGGCTGTTTTACGGCAGGGTGGTTCCTATGCGAGTAAACTTCTTCCCTCACTGGCAGGGGGAGCACTGGATTTCATTGTCATACTGGGCCTTATGTTGTTTACCTTGTATTTCATGTTTGTGCAGCAGGAGAGCTTTCAAAAAGGGCTTCAGAAATACCTGCCCTTTAAACGGGATACTCAAAAGGAGCTAGGCGAATCGCTCAAAAACAATGTCAATGCCAATGTACTAGGACAGGCACTGGTTAGTTTGGTTCAGGGTGTATTAACCGGGCTAACGTTGTGGATTTTTGGTGTACCTGATTCGCTATTCTGGGGAACGGTTGCCTTTTTCATGGCCTTCATTCCTGTACTCGGTACGCCCCTTGTTTGGGGCCCCGCCGGACTGATTCAACTTTCGCAGGGCAATACGGGACAGGGAGCAGGGATTCTCATCGTTGGCGTAATCGTGATCATCAATATCGATAATCTACTCCGCATTATGCTAGCCAAACGCATGGGCGATATTCACCCGCTCGTTACGCTGGCAGGTATTGTTTTGGGCGTACCAATTTTCGGCATTCTTGGCCTGGTAGTTGGCCCTTTACTCCTCTCCTACTTCATCGTGCTCATTAAGGTTTTCGAACGCGAAAACAAAAAGCAGGAGAAAGAAGTGGCTTTGGCAGAAGAGAAGGTGGAAGAAGCCGCCGAAAAACGTAAATGAATAATGGATAATGTAGAATGGGTAATGAGTCAGAATCTTCTTTGCTCATTATCCATTCTACATTATCCATTGTTCATTCTCAACTAATTTACTGCCGCGTAACTTTACTGGCACCAGAGGTTTCAGATTCGATTGAACCAACGTGCCCAAAGTTAGCGTGACTGGCTCCACTTGCATCCACAGAGGCTTTGGTTACGTCCATGTTAGTTGCTTCAATTTTGCTGGCTCCACTGAGGTCAGCTTCCAGTTGGTTTGCATGGCCACGCAGCACGGCATTCGACGCACCCGATAATTCGAGGTTAAGTTTCTCAACCGATCCGTCGAAGACGGTCCGGCAGGCACCGCTCATGTCGATGTTCAAACTCTTGAAATTTCCGAATTCGACCAGACTAGCTTTTGATGCGCCTGAAAGTTTCAATTCCTCAATAGACGGAACTGTAATTGTAAGGCCAATCCGTTTTCGGTTGCTCCAATCGAACAAGCCGTTTCGGTCAACGGATACTTCCAGTTTGTTGCCTGTCACCTTCACGTTCACATCGTCCAGGTCCTTCTCACGTCCGTCGGCCACCACTTTGTAAGTTGTTCCTTTCCGGAAACGGACTACAAACGCGCCACCAATATCTACTTTCGAGAAATCGCTGACGTTAAATTGACGGGTATGATCGCCGATATGATCGAAGTCATCCCCTAATTCGCTGGCAACGGCACTCTGTACGTCATCGGTGAGGTCAGTAACGTCGTTGTCTTCACTATCATCATCCTGGTCTTTCTCACGTGGGTAGTTGATACAAACCAACCCATCGTCTTTCGTGAATTTCCAGATGCTGGACGCCATCCGATCAAACTCTTTCTCACCAAATTCATTCCGGATAAAGCGGGCGAAATCACGGGTCATTCGAAACGGCTTTTCGTAAGGCACCAGTAAGTCAATATCCAGATCTTGTCCCCGGAAACGAGCATTGGGAGCCAGTTCCAGGGTTTCATTGAAACGTACGGTCGAATCTTTAATCGTGTACGCATACTTAATCTGGCGAGCATTAGTTTGTGCATCGGCCCGGCTGCGTCCCTGTGACCTGAAATACTGCACCAGGTTTATACTTGTGCCATCGTAACCTTTTACATCAATTGAGGGACGCCAGTTATCGTCATTTTCCACCTCATTCATGGCGAAGGTTGGAATAGCCGCTGGTACATTCAGCACTTTCGTTTCTTCAACCGTTCCCCGACGTTGGAAACTCGAGATCAGTGGCGTGGCTGTTCCGGCGAAAACCACCAGACTAACCAACCAAACGCCAGCCAATGTTAAAGAAGTACGGCTGCTTAATACGCTCTTCATGGTAATTAGCATAATACCCAGAATAGCTAAACCAAACGCAGGGATCAGGCCCACTAAAACACCAGCCAGCACCATGGGTGCAGAAATATCGTGACGAAACATTTCGATCGGGAAATCGCTACCCGTGAATGCGTTACCTGTTCCGATACCAATTGCCGCTCCCAGAAATGCCAGGCAAACAATCATTCCGGCAAAGGCCAGAATTAACATAATTACCCCGGCAAAAACCCGAATCAACGACACAACTCCATTTAACAACGGCCCAAGCGCGCTACCCAGCCCACCAATAATGGTAGCAATAGCCCGAAACGGGAACAGCAGTAGGCGTGTTAATGTGCTTTCATTGTGGACGGTTTCGTTGATATTCAGGTTCTGCTTAATGCTATGTTCAATGTTAGAAAGCGTAATGGGTTGCCCCTGCATCTCCATTTTTTCGGTAAGTGTATTGGCCTGGGGCGCAATCATCCATAGCACAACGTAGAGCAGGAACCCAACGCCAAAGAACACAATACCTAGTACAAACAATAGACGGATAATTCCCGTATCAACCCCAAAATAAGCAGCAATACCCGATGCAACGCCCCCTAGCACTTTGTCTTCGGGATTACGGAAAAACTTTTTTACCGTTTTGTCATCCTCAATCGTAGTAACACCAGGAAGTGCAATCCACATAGCAATGTAGATAATGAACGTAAAGCTTGATACGCCAGCCCCAAATTCATGTCCTAATGGCGGCATTGCCAGAAAGAGAACCAGGAAAATAAGCCGTATCCATACCACATCCACATTGAAGTAATGAGCTAATCCGGCACATACACCGCCCAGGGTTTTCCGGCGCACGTCACGCACGAGTCGACGCGGTTCATGCGATGTGTTAGGGGCGTTTGGCAGGGTGCCTGGAACAGGGTTTGATGCGCCCGTACTCCGTGCGCCCTGTCCCGTACCCGATGCAGAATTACGGCCACCGGTGGTCACTAAAACTTCTTCCTCCTCTACGGCCTCAAAGTCGGCTATGGTGCCCATTGCGGCAATGAGTTCGTTGACATCTTCAAGCGAAACAGCCTGTTTGTCGGCCGATTTCAATTTAGCCAGCAATTTTTCAGCGATTCGATTTTCGATATCTGTTACAATTTCCTGACTGTCTTCGTAGGTCGAAAAGTACTGTTGTACGGTTGTCAGGTAATTTTTCAGTTTGTCGTAGCCATCCTCTTCTATATGAAAGATGACGCCACTAATATTTATGCTTATGGTCTTTTTCATTGCAGTCCGACGATTCGGTTTTAGAAAAGAATAGGTTAAGCGTTGGTTGGAGGAGTGGTTGGATCTGGCGATGGTGAAACAGACACGGCGCCATTTGTGAGTTTTTTGTGTTGCTCAATCTTCCCGACAATCGCATTAACGGACTCAGCAAGTTCCTGCCAGGTTTCGTTCAGGGCTTCTAAGGAATTGCGACCAAGATCGGTCAGAATATAGTATTTACGTGGTGGCCCGGATGTAGACTCTACCCATTTATAATCGAGCAAACCGGCATTTTTCAAACGGGTTAGCAGGGGGTACAAAGTACCTTCCACAACCATGATTCGGGCGGAGGTCAGCTCGTCGAGCATATCGGAGGCATAGATTTCGCCCCGCGATATGATGTGCAAGATGCAGAACTCCAGAATGCCCTTCCGCATTTGCACCTGAGCGTTTTCAATATTCATTGGAATAGACTGGTTTCGTGAATTTCATATTCCAAAGGTACAAAAAGGTACTATGTGATGCAAGGTACCTGTTATTTTTTGCCTTAAATCTGGTATTAGTGGCAAAATTTGGGGATGAATGGAAATGTGAATTTGTGAATTCACGCAGTAAATGGGCGATTCCCCAAGTATGTGATATATATATATTTAGGGAATGGGAAAAAATTCTAAACTACCCGTATTAGGGCGATCAGTTGATGATGTTAATTAGTGTCAACAAAATTCAGGACTGGTCAAGCCGGGAACCGTTCAGAAAAACGCCCGAATGATTCCAGGGCAAGACAACTAAATTTTAGACACAAAACAGCCAATGTTAGTATTTCAGGGTCTGAAGTACCAGGAAAATAAAGAGTATAAAATCTAAAGGCTGAATGTATATTCGTAGTTGTGTAAGTGCTTTATAAAGTGTATTGCGAACCGACTTCTCCGTAATGCCCATGATTGTGGCAATTTCGGATGTCTGGAAATTTTCATAGTAGCGCAAAAGGATGACATCCATCTGGCGCTGGGGTAAACTTTTTAAGACAATGCTTAATTTCTCGACAAGCCACTGCTCATACTCTACATCCTCATAATTACCCTTCCCTTCTGGATATGCCAGATCAGGTGTCGTACCAATATCTGAGATAAATTCATCTTTTTTCGATTTCTGATGAATACCTCTTCGAAGTATTGTAAATAGATAGGCTTTAATATTCTTGACAATAGCTAGCTTTTGTCGGTTATTCCAAATGGTAATAAATACATCCTGGATCGTATCCTCCACCAGGTCTGAATCGGAAATCAGTCTGGTGCCATACCGATATAAGAGCCGATAATAGCGTTCATACAATTCGCCTAATGACGCTTTGTCACCCTCTCGGATTGCATCCCAAAGTACATGATCTAACGGCAGGCTCTGTTCCAAAGTTATAGGTATCAGCAATAACCAAAATTACTAAACAAAAAGTACAAAATCACAATTTAAAAACAAAATAGTGCAATGAAGTAGCCATGACCAATAAAGAGCTCGATTATGAATTGAAGAACGGGATAAGACAGAATCTTATCCCGTTTCTAACTACCAACCTATGATAAAAACAATAAATGCCCCCTTATTCCGACCTATAGATAATTCTAAATCTGAATTCTATAACACTTCTCATATTAGCCCGATGCCCCTAAAAAATCAAACATAAACAAGGCCTTTTCGTTGAATGACCGCCAAGGCCTTGGCAACAATTGAAGCGGCTGTCAGACCGTATTTTTCCATGAGTTGTTCAGGCGTACCGCTCTCCCCGAATGAATCGTTCACCGCCACCATTTCCAGCGGTGCAGGGTGGTTTAATGATAACACCTGTGCTACGCTGTCGCCTAGCCCCCCGTTCATCTGATGCTCTTCGGCGGTTACGGCGCACCCTGTTTTGTAAACGGACTGAAGAATTGCTTCTTTATCCAATGGTTTGATGGTGTGGATGTTTATAATCTCGGCATTGACTCCTTGTTCAGCCAGAGTTTTTTCCGCTTCTAAGGCTTGCCATACCAGATGCCCGGTGGCGAAAATGGATACGTCAGCGCCATCATTCAATAGCACGGCTTTCCCGATTTCAAATGGCTGATCTTCGGGCGTAAAGTTTGGTACAACGGGGCGTCCAAATCGTAGATAGACAGGCCCCTGGTATTCAGCAATCGCTATGGTAGCAGCTTTGGTCTGGTTGAAATCACAGGGGTTAATGACTGTCATCCCGGGTAGTGATTTCATCATGCCGATGTCTTCCAGAATTTGGTGCGTAGCGCCGTCTTCACCCAACGTCAAACCCGCATGTGATACACAGATTTTGACATTCTTATTCGAGTAAGCCACTGCCTGACGTATCTGATCATAGACCCGACTTGATCCAAAATTGGCAAATGTCGTAGCAAATGGGATCAACCCACTCAGGGTCAGACCTGCCGCTACGCCAATCATGTTTGCTTCAGCAATACCGCACTGAATGAAACGATCTGGATTTTCTTTAATGAACATGTCCAGTTTCAGCGAAGCGACCAGATCAGCGCACAAAGCAACTACATCGGGATTGGTCCGCCCCAGTTCTGCCATGCCTGCGCCAAAGCCGGAACGCGTGTCTTTTTTTTCGGTAAACGTATAGGTGTTCATGATAGTCCGTTAATAATCGCCGAGGGTTTCTTCCAGTTGTGCTAAGGCATTCGCAAGTTGCTCATTGTTGGGAGCGGTTCCGTGCCATTTGTGAGTATGCATCATAAAATCAACTCCCTGCCCCATTTCCGTTTTCATGATAATACACACGGGAATACCATGACCACTTGCCTGTTTAGCTTTAGCCAGTGTGGCGACAATTTCTTCCATCTTATTGCCATCCATATGCAATACTTTCCAGCCAAAAGCTTCGTACTTAGCACCCAAGTCAAGGTTATTTAATACTACATCTGTTGGGCCATCGATCTGCTGACCGTTATAATCAATGATTGCAATCAGGTTGTCTAGTTTCTTATGGGGAATAAAAGTGGCCGCTTCCCATATTTGACCTTCCTGCTGTTCGCCATCGCCCATCAGGCAGTACACCAGATGCGAATCTTTTCGTATTTTTTTGCCGAAAGCGGCCCCTGCAGCAGCCGAAAGCCCTTGGCCTAATGATCCGGAAGCAATTCGGATACCCGGCAAATGTTCTGCTGTTGCCGGATGTCCCTGAAGGCGGGAATCCAGTTTGCGAAACGTCGCCAATTCGCTCACTGGAAAGTAACCTCGGTGTGCCAGTACGGAGTATAGTACAGGCGAAATATGGCCGTTGGATAGAAAGAACATATCCTCCCCCGTCCCTCCCATATCAAACACGACTAAGTCTGCTTCATCTGTTTTCAACTTCATCGCCTGAAAATAGAGACCTACCAGTAAATCGGTGCAACCCAGCGATCCACCAGGATGGCCTGATGCTACCCCATGCACCATTCGAACAATGTCCCGACGCACTTGAGAAGCTACTTTTTGTAATTCATCCGTTTTCATGCGTTTGCGGTTTTATGGTCACTTAAGAATTTGGCGAGCCCACTATTGGTTAGTGGATGGTTCAATAGGGCGGTGATAACACTCAAGGGGCTCATCATGACATCAGCTCCGATTTCAGCGCATTTACTAATGGCAAAGCCAAGTTGCTCGCGCAAGGTTTTTCCACCTACGACTAACTCGGGCTTATACCATTTAAACGTTAACGAATTTTTGGATTTAGGGCCTTCGTCGGCAATGGTACCAATACCTTTGACGTATTCCTGATCGCCTAATGTGATCGTTGACATGAGCTTTAAGTAGTGTTATACGTTGCTTAATTCGGTTCGTTGTAGTTGCGAATGCCATCGATTGAAAGCTTCGGTATACGCGGTTTGTAAATTGGGATCAGGTTCGGTCAGACTAACCCGTTCCAGCGAGGCAAAGGCCTCATCGAACGTAGCGTAAACACCTGCACCAATGCCTGCACCCCGAGCCGCTCCTTGCGCCCCGTCGGTATTGTATAATTCCAGCGTTGCGCCCGTTGTGTTCACGAAAGCTTCCCGAAACACTGGGCTCAGAAACATATTAGCCTGCCCCGCCCGTACAACCTTTGCCGATACACCCACAGATTCCATAATGTGCAAACCCATCGTCAGCGCGAATACAATTCCCTCCTGAGCGGCTCTGACGACGTGCTCAATCTGGTGAGTCAATAGGCTTAAATTTTTCAGATTAGCACCGGGATTCGCATTGCCCAGAATGCGTTCAGCACCGTTCCCGAAAGGAAAAAAATAAAGATTATCGGCCCCAATTGGGGCCTGAGCAGCCAGGCTATTCAATTCGTTATAGGGAAGATTGCCAACCAATCGGCGTAACCAGCTATTAAGAATGCCTGTTCCGTTAACGCAGGCTAGTACCCCCAAATGGGGATTTTCAGGCTGGTTATTTACGTGAACGAAGGTGTTTATACGTCCCACCTGATCGGGCGATATCTCCTTTGTAATTCCGTAAACAACCCCCGATGTACCAGCCGTTGCGGCTACTTCGCTGGATCGCAGCACATTCAGCGAAAACGCATTATTGGGCTGATCACCAGCGCGGTAGGTAACAGGTGTACCCGACTTGAGACCTAGTATTTCAGCCGCCTGAGCACTCATTCCAGCCTGATAACCAAACGTGGGAACAACCTCCGACAGCAGGGACTCATCAAGGCCAAAATAATCGAGCAGATGATGAGCGACCTGGTTATTCTTAAAATCCCAGAGGATTCCCTCCGATAAGCCCGAAGCGGTTGTTTGTATTTCGCCCGTTAGGCGTAGGGCGATATAGTCGCCGGGCAACATGATTTTGTGGATTTTCTCATACACAGCCGGTTCGTGCTCTTTTACCCATCGTAGTTTGGAGGCCGTAAAGTTTCCTGGCGAATTGAGAAGAGTATCCAGGCAATAGGCTTCACCTAAATCGTGTAGGGCTTGCTCACCAATGGCAACGGCCCGGCTATCGCACCAGATAATAGCTGGTCGAAGTACGTTATGGTCTTTGTCTACGGCTACTAAACCATGCATTTGGTAAGCAATACCGATGGCTACTATATCGCCTGATTCGAACGAATGAGCCTTTTTTAATCGGTGCGTAGCTCGAACGAGTTCCTGCCACCAGACGTCAGGATGCTGCTCTCCCCAACCTGATCGGGGTGCCTGAATGGTCATTTCCTGGTCAGGGCTGCTGGCCGAAGCGAACAAACGGCCTGTTTTTGCCTCGATCAGGGCAACTTTTACGGATGAACTACCGATGTCATATCCAAGTAGATAAGCGGGCATGTCTTTGAGCAAAAAGTAATAGTTAACGTTTGCAATTGAAGTTGTTCTAAAAAACCACTCGATTGGAAAGTCGACTCGACATATCCCGTTCCAACATGGCTTCCAGCAATTGCTCATTGTGCGTCGTCTGTTTCATCGCTACAACTGAATCAACTGAAAACGCATTCAGTGCATCGACGATCGAAAGTGTACCCTCCGCCGAATCCTTACGGCCAGAAAATGGGAATGAATCCGGGCTACGCTGGCACTGCGCATTGATATTAATCCGGCCAACCTGGCCAGTCAACTTATCGATCATGACGCTAAGCGTAATTGGATCCTGGCTAAATAAACTAACCTGCTGACCATATGGAGACTGTGTTATGTAGTCAATGGGCAATTGAGAATCCTCAAATGGAACCACTGGAACCAAAGGCCCAAATTGCTCGTCCCGATAAATAATCATCTGGTCATTGACAGGAAAAAGAACCGTCGGCTTAATTAGCGAACCGGTTACGAATTCCGGATCATGTCCATTATTTAAAACCGTTGCCCCATGATCCAACGCATCTTGAATGCAGCCTACTAAATACGCTGGTTTATCTGGTTCCGCTAGGGGCGTAATTGTCACACCACTTTCCCACGGCATACCCACCACTAGTTTATCCACTTCCTCAATCAGTCGCTTATTGAATTCCTGGACAACCCTAGCGTGGACAAATAAAATTTTAAGCGCCGTACAACGCTGACCATTATACGTCAAGGCGCCAGCTACACATTCTTTGACAGCTAAGGCTATATCCGCATCTGAAAAAATGATGGCTGCGTTTTTGGCATCTAATCCTAAAATGGATTTCAGTCGGTTTGATTTCGGGTGCATTTTCTTTAAGCTGTCAGCCACTTTACTCGAGCCAATCAGGGCCAGCACGTCCACATTACCCGATTGCATCAGTGTTGGCACAATATCCCGGCCACGTCCATAAACGGTATTGACCACTCCTTTGGGAAAAGCTTCGGCGAAGGCTTCCAGAATTGGTTCAAATAAAAGCGTTCCCTGTTTGGGGGGCTTAAACAGGACCGTGTTCCCCATAAGTAGCGCTGGGATCAAGGTCGTAAACGTTTCATTCAGTGGGTAGTTAAAAGGCCCCATGCATAGGACGACGCCATGAGGCACTTTTTTTACCTGCCCAATAAAATTCTGCTGGATGATAAACTGCGACGATTCATTCGTTAATTTTTTTAGCGCTTTAATACTGTCGAGTATATACCCAATGGTGCGCTCAAATTCCGTGTCAGCATCTTTTACCGTCTTGCCAATTTCCCATACGATCAGCTTGACAATATCCTCCTTGCGCCGAATCATGTGTTGAATAAGCACCCAAATTCGCTTAATCCGTTCATGGACAGCCATCGACGGCCATTCACCTTTACCGGAATCAAAAGCTGCAACGGCAGACTGCAACGCCAACTGGGCTTCGGCCGGTCCTCCAATTGGGTAACTGCCAATCTGGATTAGCGTTAGCTCTCCAGACTTTTCCCGGGTATAAATAGGCGAATAGACGGGCTGAATGGGGCCCTCCCACGGCAATAACTCGCCATTAATCAGGATTTTATTTTGGTGAACTGGGGCCGACAAACGTATCGTAGCCGGTATGTCATTATCGTCTGGGAAAAGACCCAGTAAGGATGCGTTTGGGTTCATAATTGCCAAAGGATTAGATCGTCAATGAGACGAATTAAACAGCACTGAAATCAGGGATGGGCACCAACTGGCCACCTTTTAGGGCGGATTCGTGGGCCAAAATGCCGACACTCGTCCAGTTTGCCGATTGGCTAGCATTCGGGAAGGGGTCCCGGTCTTCTATAATGGCGGATAAAAACTCATGGACCATGTGCGGATGAGAACCTCCATGACCACCGCCCTGAGTAAACGACAGGTGTTGCTGATCATCGGCATCATACACTCCCTTTGTCGTAAATCCAGCAATTTCCCTGGGCAGGTAGTGGGCATAATCGGGAACGACAACCTCCTCCGGAATTTCGGGTTCTGGCTTTTTAGCCGTGTGAATAACCGGCTTTTCATCTTCAATCAAAGGCCATTCAAACGACTTTTTGTCGCCATAGACCTCAAAGCTTTCCCGGTACTGCCGGGCTACATCGAACAGCGAGCGATACACATAAGCCGATAAATCACTGTTTTTGAACTTGATATGCGCCGATTCAACAGCAAAGGGTGAGTTGTGAATCTTCGCCAGTTCCTCTCGAATGGTCCCTGAGCCAAAACAGGACACGTATTCGGCTTCCAGTTTTAATAGACCGGCTACCGGTCCAACGCAGTGCGTAGCGTAGTGCATGGGCGGTAAACCCGGCCAGTAGTCAGGCCAGCCGTCCATATCCTGCTGGTGACTGGCTTTTAGGAATTGTACCTTACCCAGCTCTCCTTTCTCGTACAACTCTTTGACGAACAGAAACTCCCGGCTGTACACCACCGTTTCCATCATCATGTATTTTTTGCCCGTTTCGTTGGTAACCCGGACAATTTCCAAACACTCGTCGACGGTTGTTGCCATAGGAACTGTGCAAGCCACATGCTTGCCCGCTCGTAAGGCTTTCAAACTATGCTCGGCATGATTGGGAATGGGCGAGTTAATATGAACGGCGTCAACATCAGGATCCGCCAGTAGCTCGTCGTAATTGCTATAGCGTTTGTCAATGCCGTAGGCATCCCCGATCTCATGTAGCTTTTGGACATTTCGCTGGCAGATCGCGTACATATTCGCGTTGGGATGACGCTGATAAATGGGGATAAATTCGGCTCCAAAACCTAATCCTACGATGGCAACATTCAATTTTCTTGACATAATGAGTTCATGCCTGTTTAGGTCAGGCGCTTAAAAACGTGAAGAGTAAATAAAACTTCAGCTAAAGGGCTAATAGTCCGTTGCGGCAAAGGCTTTCGTTGTTACCCGTGCTTTTCGGTTCCGCATAACAAACCAGAGAATCGTGAAGGCAATAATCAGGATAATAGGAAAGGTCGTCATTTTGGCGAGCGTGGCTTGGCCGGCGGCTAATTCCAGACTTTCTCCCCGCATGTCCACAGAGGCTAATTCGGTCCGTGCCCCATCGATCCATCGGCCGATGATGGGCTGAAAAATAGCCGTTGAAAACATACCGACACCCCCAACGATTGACATACCCAGTGCTCCGCTGAGCGGAATATGGTCGGCTACAAAGCCAATCATGGTGGGCCAGAAGTAACAAACGCCAATGGCAAAAAAAATGGCGGCTACATAAGCGGCAGATCCCGTTTGGGTACTGAACAAGTAAATACCAATCAACGCAAAAACAGAAGAACCTAACAGGATACTGGTTTGATCCAGTTTATGAACGACCGGACCAGCAAAAAAGCGTCCGATGGCCATTAATCCCGTTACCAACGCTAAAATGAGCATGGGACTGGCCCCGCTCTTACTCATGATCAAACCCACCCACTGCTGGGGACCAAATTCAGTAATGGCCGTTAACGCCATGCAGCAGAAAATAAACAGATACAAAGGAGTGAGTAAAGCCCGTGCATTCTGGGCCAATGAGGTAGCCCCTTCCACTTTAGGCTGAGGAAAGGCCTGTCCAACGAATAGGATAATATACAGCACCGTAGGCATCATGATCACCCAAATCTGAGCCTGCCAGGAAAGGCCTGCGTCGGTCATGAATTTGGAAATTAAGCTGCCGATGACAATACCGCCGGGAAACCACATGTGAAACCGATTCAGCATTTTGTTCATCAGCGTGCCGGAAAACATATCGGCAATCATGGGGTTGCAGGCCGCTTCCGTGCAGCCATTGCCGAAACCGATAAAAAACGTCGAGATCAGTAGACCGGTATAGCCTTCTGCATAAAGGGTTAAGACAATACCGATGGTGTGGGCTACAAACGCGACGCGCATGATGCGTTTAGGCCCCATGCTATGATAGAGTAAGCCACCAATAATCATGGAAATGGGGAATCCGAAAAAAAACATGGAATTAATGAACCCCAATTGCTCAGCAGTTAAGCCAAACTCTTTTCCTAACTGGGGTAATATACCCGCGCGAATACTGAAGGAAAAGGCCGTCGTAATCAGGGCAAAACAGCTAGCTTGAAATAGCCGGGACCTATTCACGTTTATGTGTTCCATAGAAAACCTTAAATTTCGTTGTGTTAAAAACAGCTGTGCTTAATCGTTCTGAAGGGTAATAGTGCCGGTCATCGGGTCATTAATGAAACTAAAAAAATTAACGTGCGTAACGCTGCTGATAGGCTTTGGCAACAGCACGGATTTGCGCTTGATTGATCAGTCCCGTATAAATCAGGATGCGGTAACGAATTGTTTCGGTGGCTCCTTTGGCTATGCTCCAGTCTTCCATGATCTGGCGAGAAGGCCCAACGCCGAATTCATTATCGACCCGCCAGGGCGTTGGAAACGCGTTGTTTTGCGGGTTGTCAAGCAGGGTGAAATGCGCCATGTCGGAGCGGCCTTTCCGCTGAATACCGACATCCAGCCAATCGCTTTTTTGTGCTTCGGCCTGCTTATTGATCTGACCCGACGCATTAATGACTTCCCCGGCAAGGTCCTTTGTCCAAGGCATCCGTATAAACAGCCCACCCACGTAAAATTTCCCCATCGTAACATCCGTCTGGGCCTGACCTTTCCATTCGAAATCGAGCACAAATTTTCCGTCGACTTCCTGAAACGTCCAGTTTTGCGTTTCCACTAGCGCCGTTTGGCCCGTTGAATCCAGTACGTTATAGACGGTTTGCCAGGCAACCTGTTTCCCTTGTCTTTTTGTTATTTTGGTCGAAACGCGCTTCCAGTAATCGCCTTTCCACTTCATAAAGTAATCCCGTCCGTTCACTCGCTTAAGACCCCAGAATAGGCCCGTCTGGTGAAGGTGATGATTGGGACGAAACTCGGTTACCGGACTTTGACCATCGGGTGCCATTATGGGATGAATATAGGGGCGCTCGGTCGGTTTGGCTACTTGCGTCAAGACCAGTTGCTTTACCTTGCCTTTGTAAATGGAAAACGAAGTATCTGATTCTATGACGATTTCAAGGCTGTTCTTTTTCGACTTTTGCCCAAAACCAGGAACAATACTGCACATAATCAGAACAAAAATGGCGAGCCCTCTACCTATATGCATCAGCGTAATTCTTTGATCTTAATACTCCGGTACGAAACCGATAATCCGTTGTTTTCCAACATAATAAACCCCTTATCATGCGACTTGCCTTTGTACTCCGCCATTTTAAATCCGTTGATCCAATGCTCGACGCGGTTGTCAGGATAAACGCGGATCATCGCATTGCTCCACAGCCCGATCCGGCGTTTTGAGAAAATCGTTTGCTTCGACTCCGCCAACCCCTTCACTGAGCCCAACGCGGTGAGATCTGTTCCCCTGGGCACGTTACCGGGCAGCATATCATCCTGAATTTGAAATTCGAGGCCCTCCGCAGTTTCCTCTGGATTGGACAACAGGTATTTTACGCCACTATCCGCTCCTTCTGCCAGTCTGAATTCAAATTTCAATTCAAAAGCGGCATAGGGATTTTTCAGAAACACACTTTTCTTCTCTTTCCGTTTCGACTCTTTAATCGTCAGTGTACCCTGTTCTATCACCCAATCCGATTTTGGAAATGTTGAGTTATCGGCTCCGGAGAGGCCCTGCGCCGTTTTTCCATCAAAAAGTGAACGATATCCCGCTCGTTTTTCCGCTGCTGAAAGATCATTGGGGATCAGGTTCACGATAAATATATCGTCGGGTGGCGAGGGTTTGATGTTACTGGTTTTGATCCTGATATTCTTAAAGCGGATCTGGTGGTTGCCGGGGGGAATCGGATCGTTTGGGTTATTGCTGTGCAGCTGCAAACCGATCATCCCCTTAAGTGTCTCGTCATCAATCAAATGTGACACCGGCACGCCGTTTACCCAGGTGCGGTTACTGGTACCGAAGCATTCAATGCGGTAGTGGTTCCAGGCATTATTTTTAAAGGCAGTTTTGGACGATACATTCAACTCGGTCGTATACAGCCAGCCACGACGAGCTTCGTCGTAGATGCTCCCACTCCACCGCTGCGGCTTGGGGTCGACTTCCATTTGATACCCATGCAACCGATAATTCAGGTAATCAAGGTTGCTCAAACTCCGAAACTGAATACCGGAGTTGTTCATCGTCGTGTCGATCGATACATCCAGTTCCAGAATAAAATCACCGAACTCCTGTTCCGTACACAGAAATCCGTTAGGTTCACCCGGAACCACCGTACCGACAATCATACCTTCTTTTACTTCCACTTTGTGATTGCCGTTCAAGTGCTTCCATCCGGTGAAATCTTTCCCGTTAAACAGGATTTGCCAGTCCCCTTCGGGCTTCTGCGCTAATGCTGGTAAACCTATCATGGTCAGGTTTACCAGCATTAGTACTAGATTTAGTATTTTTTTCATACTCAGATGCTGATTTTTAGGTGTAGAGAGTGCCTATTTTTTCGAGGCAGGTAAAGCAAACGCCACGTATTTATCGCCTGATTTGGTTCGTTGTTTACCCCCACCACCACACGCGATGACTACAAACTGTTTTCCATTCACCTGGTAGATCGCAGGCGTCGCAATGCCAGCAGCGGGGATTTTTACCTCCCAAAGCAGCTCACCGGTCTTCTTATCGAATGCCCGAAACATTTCATCTCGGGTAGCGGCAATGAAGACCAATCCACCCGCCGTTACGACCGATCCACCGAAGTTTTCACTTCCGGAACGAATGCCTTTGGCCTTCATCTCGGGATAATCCCCCAGGGGCTGTTTCCAAAGTTCTTTACCGGTATTCAGATCGACAGCCGACAAATGGCCCCAAGGCGTCTTAACCGCTGGAAATCCTTCCTTCGTCAGAAATTTCCCGATACCGTAAGGCCCACCGGCAAAGCTGTAGGGCGTTCTGAAATGCTCCGGCTCTTCCTTGGTATTCAGATCTTTAAAGGGTTGATCCTTGATCTTGTCCAGATTCAAAATGAAGGCAGCCAGTGCCGTTTTCTGCTCAGCGCTCAGGTGACCAAATGGGGGCATATTATTTCGACCAGAGCTGATGAGGCTTTTAAAGGATGCCTCATCGTATTTCTGACCCGGCTTCAAATTGCTGTTTTCGGCAATGCCTACCAGCGATGGATTCGCAGTTAGTGCCTTGTTCGTTTCTCCCGCCCTTCTGTCCCTCCCGTGGCAACCACTGCAATTCTGTTGATACAGCATCTGGCCAGCTTCGAAGTTGGTTTGCTTTGCGATCATCTCCCCTTTTTTGACTTCCTGCATTTTCATGACCCAGGGCGATTCATTAGCGTTGATGTACATGATGCCTGACGTTGGATCAAAGGTGGGACCACCCCACTCGGCTCCGCCGTTCCAGCCTGGACTTTCAATGGTACCCTGAAGCGACGGCGGATTCCACATGTTATCGGTTTTATAGGAGCGAAATTTTTTTAGAATGTCCTGATACGAGGAATCAGGAATGCCTTCTTTTAATAGATCCGCTTCCGTAAGTTGCTGCCGGACAAATGGTTTGAAGAAAGAGGGTACTGGTTGCGTTGGGGAGGTCCATTCGCCTGCCAGTTCGGATTTGGGTACCGGAATCTCGTTGATGGGATGGATTGGCTCACCCGTCTCCCGATTGAACATAAAGATGAAGCCTTGCTTGGTGATCTGGACAACGGCATCCACGGGTTTGCCATCCTTTTTGACCGTGACCAGTATGGGGTGTGCGGCATGGTCCCAATCCCACAGATCGTGGTGAACGGTCTGGAAATGCCATTTCAGTTTGCCAGTAGCCGCATCAAGGGCCAATATCGAATTGGCGTATAGATTATCTCCTTTTCGATTACCTCCGTAAAAATCGGGCGTAGCCGAACCCGTTCCGGCAAAAACCAGCCCTCGTTTTTCATCCAGGCTAAAGCCACCCCAGGCATTGGCCCCGCCAACGTATTTATAAGCCCCTGGACTCTGCCAGGTTTCATAGCCCGGTTCACCTGGATGTGGGATTGTATGAAATATCCATTTGCGTTTTCCGGTATGCACATCAAAAGCCCGGATATGACCGGGTGCTGCCTCTGCGGCTTCGGCTAACCGCGAGCCCATTATGATCAGGTTCTTATAAATAATACCGGGACTGGTGTTGGAAATATGCAGATCGTGGGCGTTTTCCATATCCAGCTCATCGTGTAGATCAATGTGCCCATTGGTGCCAAAGGTTGGGATGACCTTGCCCGTCAGCGCATTAATGCAGTACAACATATGCCCGCCACCTGGTGTGTAGAGAATCCGCTGATCATTCTTCCCGCCGTTATAATACGTAACACCCCGGCAAATTTTGGTAGACGGGCCAAAGGGTCCCCGCCCCGCATTCTTTCCCTTTTCGGGAATGCTGCCGGGATCGTACACCCACTTTACTTTTCCTGTAGCGGCATCTAAGGCGAACAGTTTCAACTGCGGGTTAAGGCCATACATGATCCCATTGACAATAATGGGATTGGTCTTCATGTCGGTGGTATTGGTTGGGGAGGCCTCACCAGATGCATATTCCCAGGCTACCTGTAGATTTTTCACGTTGCTGGTATTGATCTGATCCAGGGCCGAGTATTTGATGTTTTCACTTCCCCCTCCATAAATTGTCCAGTCGGTATAGGGTTTTACTCCCTCCTTTGTTAATGTACCCCCATCATCGGAACTTCGGAAGGCCACTATTCCAGCAAGAATACTGGTGGCAACTGAAAGGGTCACTGCTCCCAAAACCGTACTTCGGTTTCTTACAGTTTTAGTACGTTTCATAATTGACTATTTTTTGATATGAGAAATGCAAGGGCTACATTTTTAGTAGCCCTTGAGCAGTGTATGTATACAGATTTAATAGCCTGGATTTTGGGTCAAAACCGACTTGCCCTCTTTCACCGAAATGTCGATTTGACGCTGAGGAATGGGCCAGATTTCGTGCTGACCCACATTGAAGACTTTCCCCTTATTGTAGGGTAAGACCGTACCCTCTACAGCGAGGTAATTGTTCATGACCGGACCAACGATACCCCAACGCACGAGTTCAAAGAAGCGAATGCCTTCCATCGCAAATTCAAGCCGACTTTCATACCGAATCGCCTGGAGAGCATACTCTTTGGTAGGAAACGTCGTGGGATAGGGCTCGACTTTATAATTGGCCGCTGGCGTACCGTCCGCAAACCGAACTACATTGGAGTTTTTAGCCCGGTTTCGGATCAGGTTGACCAGCGTCGTAGCGTTCTGCAACGAACCGACCTCTGCTTCGCATTCGGCGAGCCAAATAATGACGTTACTCAGTTTGAATACCCGGTAGTTATTGGCATTGGGAAATACCCGCACCCCGGTCGTATTGGATAAAGCGCCCTGTTCCGACTTTAGGAACATGTTCTTCTTGTTATTATATGGGCCGGCATTACTTGGATCGCGGACCCAGGAGAGTCCTTGGTGAATGCCCCAATCCAGAAAGGGTACGCCGGGTCGACCCACCGTATGATCTAGCCGAGGATCAACCGGTCCTTTGTACAGTACGGATGATCCGTTAGTGGCAAAGGGCAGGATGTCATCCGCCGAATACGTATCGTCCAGTAAAGGAAGCCCATTGGCATCGACCCGATACGCGCTGACCAAACTGTGGGTGGGCAGGTAAAAACCGCTGGACCCAATGAAATGCGGCCCACAGATCGACTCGCCAAGCCCAGCGTTTGGTGAGTTAGGAAATCCATCATTGACAGCGTATTGAATTTCAAAAATGGACTCTGCATTATTGATGGTTTTGATCAGGTAATTCTGCTCATAGCTCGGCATTAGACTATAACCGCCATTGCTGTACACGTCCTGGAGCAGATCTTTGGCTAATTGAAATTTTTCCTGAAACATATAAATCCTGGCCAGATAAGTCTTAGCCGCCCATTTGGTGGCCCGCCCTTTATCAGACCAACGAGCTGGTAATGCATCAGCCGCCATCTTGAAGTCGGCTTCCATTTCCGGCCATAGGATATGATCGTTCGGTACGACAGTCGGGTTTGTGGTATTTTCATCGATATAGGGGACTTTCCCATGCACTTTAGTGAGCTCAAAATAATAATGAGCCCGCAGGAACCTGGCCTGGCCTTCGGCCTGCTTTTTCTCAGTATCGGACATATCGGTAGCTGCCTTAAGTGCCTTTAGTACGTCATTGCAGCGCACAACACCATCGTATAAGGGCGTCCAGTGCTGGGATACGTACAGATTCTGGGCGTCGGCAAAAAAACCTTCGACGGCATTAATTGCATTTTGATCCCCAGCATTCGAACCTTTATACGCATCGTCGGACGAAACGCCACCAAATACCCAATTGGTCACTGCGCTGGCCCAACCATCCCCGACGGTTCCGTTAACACCGTCGATATCGGCATAGGCCCCTGTCAGTAGCAGATTCACTCCCTGTTTGGTTGTGAGTGCGTCATAAAATGTCTGGCCTTTGGGTTTAATCTCTAAAAAATCCCCCGTGCAGGCCCCAAGCAGTACTGTCAGGACTATAAATAACTTATTTTTCATGGCTGTTCGGTTTTAGGAATTAGAAATTCAGATTCAGGCCCAGCATAAAGATCTGAGGAGTGGGATACACCGTGGTGTCAACCCCTTTATTGCCGTCGTTAGGCTCGGTGATCTCGGGGTTTAATCCTGAATACTTGGTGATCGTAAACAAATTGGTCGATTGGAAGTAAGCTCTGAGCCGATCAACGTGCAGCTTTTTAGTCAGTTCAGCGGGGATCGTATAGCCAATCTGAAAATCCTTCATGCGTAGATAAGCACCACTTTCGACGAAGAACGTCGAGGGTTTTTGCATGTTTGCATCATCGGTCAGCGTAATGGGTAACGTAATTTTCTCTCCGTTGGCGTAGCGCTCCGGCGTCCAGGACTCATACAAACGACGCTTCAGGTAGTTGCCTTCATTACGGGTAAATAACAGTTCCCGATTGAAATAATTAACCACCTTATTGCCAGTGACTCCCTGAAAAAACATCGTCATGTCCCAGTTCTTGTAATTAAGTGCCAGATTCAAACCGTAGGTAAGTGTCGGATGGGGTGAACCAATAAAGGTCCGGTCGGCCGTGGTAATTTTCCCATCCCCGTTGATATCCCGGAACTTGAATACACCGGGTCGACTGTAGGTATCCCGCCCATTGATATCCGGATTGTACTTGGGCGCCTGACTAACTTCTTCCTGCGTATTAAAGATGCCATCCATGATATAGCCATAAAAGGAAGAGATGGGTTGCCCCGCTGTCGTAGCTGTATATACGTCATTCTGTAAGGTGTTGCCGTACCGAATTTCACTGGGATTGCCATTCAACCGAACAACCGTGTTTTTATAATGGGACAGGTTAGCCCCGATGTTAAAATTCAGGTCTTTTCCGATTCGATTTCGATAGCTTAAAATCACATCGATCCCGTTGTTGCGCATTTCACCGACATTGATGGAAGGTAACACCACCGCCCCCCAGGTATCGGGCCGGGAATCTGGGTAGAGCATGTTCGTGGTCCGACGGTTGTAAATGTCAATGTTGGCTTCAAACTTGTTGTTCAGCAGAACCACATCTAAACCGAGGTTTGTCGTCGTTGATGACTCCCATTGTCCCGCCGGATTACCTAGCGAATAGATGTGCAGACCCGCATCGGACTTGGTGCTGCTGGTTCCAGAAATATTGTAGTAGGATTCGGCACCGGCCGCACGGTAGGTCGTATACGCATTATAATTTCCGACATTGTCGTTCCCATTCTGGCCCCAGCCCGCCCGGACTTTCAGGTCACTCAGCCAGCTTACATTCTTTAAAAAAGGCTCTTCGACAATACGCCAACCTGCCGAAAAGGCCGGGAAAGTTCCCCATCGATTCGCTGCTGCAAACCGGGAGGAGGCATCCCGACGGGTTGTCGCTTCAAACAGGTATTTTCCTTTGTAGTCGTAATTAACCCGGACGAAATAGGAGAAAAGCGCCCACTCATCAAAGGTCCCTGTATTGGAAACATCCTTTTGACCCGCGTCCAGTACCATGTAATCCAGATCGGTAAAGGGATAGGTCGACCGGGTGGCGGTAAAGATCTGATTATTGTTTCGGATGGCTTCAACCCCAGCTAATACATTGACGGTATGTGCATTCCGAAATGTTTTGTTGAAGTTTAGCGTGTTGGTCCAGTTATACTGGAAGATATCCTGCTGCGATTCGGTCAATACGTTATTATTGGTTGTCTGGGTCCATTCGGGATCGGCCAGCGTTCGAATCTTTGCCCGGGTCGTGTTGTAATCGATACCGATTAAGCTTTTGAACCAAAGATTGGGGGTAAAATCAATCTGCGCGTACACACTACCCATAAGCCGCATTTGCCGGTTCAGATTGTCTTTGGCTCGTGACAGCAGCGCTACCGGATTCACACCATTGCCCGTTCCGGAGGCTTTTGTTCCGGCAAAATTCCCCCGGATATCATAAACGGGTATCAAGGGATTCTGGCGAATGGCATACGCAACGGCTGAACCAGCATTACTGGTACCGGTATTAATATAGCCTAATCGGTCAGAGACCGTCGCGCCAATGGTCTGGCCGATTTTAAGCCACTTGGTTACGGTGAAATCTGAATTAGCCCGGAGTGAATATCGATTAAAGCCGGTATAATCAATTATTCCTTTTTGATTCAAATAACCCGCAGAAACGGCAAAATTACTTTTTTCACCCCCACCTGAAACGGATAAATTATACTCCTGAATAGGTGCTACGGCGGTAACTTCCTTGAACCAGTTGGTGCCTTCTTTATTGGCTTTGGTTATCCCATTGTAAGGTGTTGGATACGTATAGGTGCTTTCATTCACCTGGCTGGCCGAAGCCCCCGCTGGTATAATGTAATCGGGAATAACGGGCGTTGCACCATTGCCAAATTGGGCATCCGCCCAACCGGGCCCGCCCACGGTTAATCCGTTGTTGCGTTTCCGCTGCCAGAGAAGCTCACCTAATTCCTGAGTGTTCATCATATCAAGGTGATTGGCTGCCTGCTGGGCTCCGTAGCGGGCGTCGAAGCTCAACTTTAAGGTACCCTTCTTACCACGTTTGGTGGTTACCACAATAACGCCATTTGCCCCTCTCGATCCGTAAATCGCTGCGGCTGAAGCATCCTTAAGGACGGTCATCGACTCCACATCATTGGGATTGATGCCTGATAGCCCAGTATTGGTCGGCACCCCATCGACGATATATAGGGGGTCATTGTTGTTGATCGATCCGATACCCCGCACCCGAACGATGGAATTACCCCCTGGTTCGTTATTGGTAACCACCGTCACGCCCGCCACGCGTCCCTGTAGCCGGGCCGCTGCATCGCCGGTTGGTACGGCACGTAGCTCTTTTTCACTAACGGCGGATACAGCGCCGGTTAAAGTCTCCTTTTTCTGTACACCGTAGCCGACGACCACGACTTCGCTTAAGGATTTACTTTCGGCAACCAGGCGGACTGTGAATGTGGTTTTATTGCCAATTTCAATCTCCTGCGCGATATAACCGACAAAGCTAAAAACCAGGACACCTTTATTATCGGGCACATTAAACGAAAAGGCCCCGTCAGCATTCGTGGTTGTGCCTCGCTGCGTACCTTTTAGGACAACACTTACTCCTGGAAGTAGCTCACCCTTTTCATCGGCGACGGTACCCGTTATAGCCACATCGGCCAGGGTTACTGCTTTCGATAAACCAGCGGCATCATTCTCACCCGTTCGATTGCTATGACCGGGTTCTCGTTTGAGCACAATAAATTCACCATCGATCTCATAATTGATATTGAGCGGTTTGAGAATCCGATCTAAAACGGTAGACAGCTTTTCTTTGTTGGCTACCAACGAGACTCGCTGATCCATGGCGATAAGTTTAGGAACATAGGTAAAGCGGATCCTGGCTTCTTTCGAGATGTGATCCAGCACAAGGCCTAATTCCTTGTTTTTTATGTTCATTGACACAGGACGGTTCAACAATTCCTGAGCAAAGCTGGGGCGAGCGACGCTGAAGTTGGTAAAGATCAAAATCAGCAAGACGTGGGTGCCTGTGACCTTCATAACTTTGGTCAATAAGGGTAAGGAATTATAAAATAATTGCATAGATTTACTCCGTTTTGGTTCATGTATTGGAATTACTGGGCAAAACAATCCCCGACCTGCTGGAAACAGGTTTGTTAGCGGATAACACGAGGGGGAGTTGCCGGTAATGCGGACACATTACCGGTATTTTTATTTGTGGGGATCTGGCGACTAGTTACCCATAGGCAGAGCGGAGTTAGTTCGGTTTAAAGGTTAGTAGGAATTATTCAGGTGAACAGCCTTTTCCGGTCACGACAATTTTTGTTCCCCACACTTCGTAAGTCGCATCAATCGTCCGACAGATAATATCTAATTTTTTAAATAAGGGCTCATCGCCTAGTTGAGCCGTTAGATTACAGTTTTCAACTGTCTGTTTGTTATAGGCAATCGTGACCCCATACGAGTGTTCCAGTGTGGAAAAGACATCGTTGATGGCGGCACCGTTGAAATTGAAACCAGGAAATTTCTCGGGTTTTTGTAAAATTTCCGGCTTAGCAACAATACTCTTGGTCAGTAAGGCCTGTGCTGGATCATAGGTCGCTTGCTGATTCGCGGTGAGCAAGATCGTTTCCCCTGCTTTTTGAGTTTCTGGTTTTTGGTACTGCTCAAGGGTAAATACTTTTACTTTTCCCGATTTGACAATGACACTAATACCAATGGCACTTTGCGCGCTATTGACCGTGAAGCGCGTCCCGACTACCTGGGTAACTACGTTATTGGCAAAGACGAAGAACGGTTTTGAATCGTTTTTCACGACTTCAAAATAGCCCTGTCCGGATAGGTACACTTTTCGCTGCTGGCCGGAAAAGTCCTTTTCATAACTCACTTTAGCATTCGGACTTAACAGAACGCTGCTCCCATCCGGTAACAGGATGCGTTGAGACGTTTTTGTTTGATTGGCTTTCTCCACGAGTGGAACACGTACCTGCGCTATTTGCTTTTCATAGGTTGGTGGTAATCCGTTCGATCCGCGGCTCGCGATAAACCACCAAACCATTCCGACCAGGGCGATTGTCGCAGCAATCGATACCCAATAGGTTGATACGTTCCGGTAGACGGATTTAAATACCGATGGGGTAGCTGTTTCAGTCCCTTCGATGTGGTCGAAAATAACGGTCTTCATTCGTTGTCCCTGCACAAGGCTTGGCTCGTCTCCAAGCGAATCCATAGCCAATAGCAACGCACGAGCTCGGGTAACATCAGTTTTTTTATCGGGGTAAATGGTCAGGAAATTTGTCCAGAACTGTTCCATTTCGTCATCGGGACTGAGAACCCAATGGCGAAAATGGTCGTCCTGGATAAAATCTTCCGGTTTATAGCGTAGATAGGTAGTCACTGGACTTTACAGGGAAAAAAGTAAATAATATTGCTTTTACATAGTAGTGGCGGAAAATCGAAAAATGTCCCCTCCTAAAATCGAATTTTTTTATAAAATTTTACAACTTTCACCTATTTGACTGATAATCAATTAGATATTATTCACCCTTAGATTTCGTCGATTCGCTGCTTACTGGACTGCGGCTGAGCAATAGACGAGCTTGGGTACCCCACGCACCGATAAAGATATCGTCGATACCGTCTCCGTTTAAATCCCCTAGCGCCATTCCCCAATGACGTCCGACCGTTAAGCTAGGCACAACTTCCGTTGTCACATCCTTGAATTGGCCATTACCCTCATTTTTCCAGGCTCGTACCTGTAACGGAACAAAACCCGGTACCTGAATAGCCCCTACTAGAATATCTGGCCGACCATCCCGATTAAAATCGACGATAGCCCCTCCCCAACTGGAAAATCGATTTTCTGGCAAATGAGATTTTGTCTGATCGGTAAAGCGACCGTTTCCATCATTAAGCAGCAAGCGAACCTGCGGGTCTTTATCCCATCCGTGATTGTTGCTGGTGAGGTTAAAAAATAACAGATCTGGTTTCTTATCGCTATTCACATCAACAATCTGCACCATCCTTGTTTCCATCGGTACGAGCAACTCCAGCCGATCGGAGGCATCTGAGAAATGGCCCTGACCATCATTTAGGAGTAAACGACTGGGGGGCGTTTCGTTGGCAACGATCATGTCCAGGTCACCATCCCCATCCAGATCAGCCAGTTTAATATCCTGGGTGTCGTCATTATCTTTTGGCATGTGTGTGATTGTTGCGTCAATAAAATAGCCAGGCCGTTTTGCATCATTGAGCCAAAGAAAATCCTGGCCTGAAGCACGCTCGGTTTTACCCGGTCTTTCTTCACCCGAATTACCAATGAGAATGTCTGGCAGGCCATCATTATTGACATCGGCTACAGCCAATGCATTGCCTTCACTTTTGGCAGGAAGCCTGTCGGTCACCTCCTTGAATGTGCCGCCCGGACCGCCGTAAAAAAGTTGATGAGCATGATCGTCTTCGGCGACAAATACAAGATCAGGATAACCATCTTTATTAAAATCGGCACTTAAGACATGTTCACTATCATGGCGGGCAGTACCAAAGGCCTCTTTTTTCCAGGTGAGTTTTCCTTTTCCATCATTCAGATAGAGCCGGTTTGCTCCCATCTCAACAGCAATGACGACATCCAGATCACCGTCTTTGTCGACATCGACGAATGTGGCATCTAATGCGTGTAGATCTGGGTCCTGGGGCACATGGGAAGAGGTTGCGTCTGCATAGGTTGGCGTGGCATCTCCATAGACAAAGGCATAAAATGGGTGCTGCGCATTGGCGGCCCCGACTGTAAGTAGACTGAACGTGCTAAAAAGAGTAAATGCCCGAAGGGCTATTGCCAGATAGTACCCTACTGTTGACTTGCGTTTCATAGTTATCAATATGATTAAATGTAAACTGCTTTTTACGGATGCCCCTCAAGCTGCCCTTAGCTTGTTCGGTAAGCGGCAAGGAGGATGCAGAATGTCCTTTCTTGCCGCTAAACCGACCCTTGTAACTCCAATTGCCCATCGCTGTCTAATTCATACGGAATTGATTGAGTTGGTCAAGCTGTCCGACCTGACTAACCACCTTACACTTGACGACATACCCCAAATGCCCGCTTATTGACTTGCAAGTCAAAGCTATCCGACCGAATTGGTTCCGAAAAGTGGCAATGAGTAGTTGACGGGTTTACTAAGTAGTTGTATGGATATAGCTGGATTTTTTATAACAATCCTGCCATACACCCAGAAAGAGTTAGCCTCAGAAGAAGTATTGGGAAGTAAATCTTGATCCAGATGGCGTTAACCGCGCATTTGGAAAATTAGACTGGAAGCAGGCTAGTGGATTGACGAAGTCCTGATTGGACTAGGGGTAGACCGTTGAAGGAAACAATCGTTGCAACTCGAACTGAGAGTTAGCCTGAATATGTATTCTAACCGATCCATCAAAACAACTTGAGCAGCGCTTCCTTGCGGCTACGGGAAACATTAACAACCGAACTATCACTCATAATTAAATACCCTCCTTCACCACGAACATATTTGGTCACTTCATTTATATTGACAATGTAGGAATGGTGAACACGGACAAAATAGGGGAATTCCCGTAGTTGCTCTTCTATAGCTTTCAGCGTGCGTGAGGCAATAACTTTCCGTTTATCTTTCAGGATAAGATATGTGTAATTATCATCGGCTTCACAGAAAATAAGTTGGTCAACGGGAATAAATTCAAACCCTTCCAGTGTAGGAATGGCAATATTCCGAAAGCCGCTCAGCTTGTTATGAAGTCGGTCAAAAAGCAATTCAAAATGCTCCGGAGAAGGTATAGCCTTTTGTCGTTTTACCTTGTCAACTGCCACTATCAATTCAGCAGGGTCAACAGGTTTTAGTAGATAGTCGAGTGCACTAAGATGGATGGCCTTAATCGCATATTGATCATAGCTCGTCGTAAAAATAACGGCAAATGACACCTGGCCCAATTGCTCCAGTAGTTGAAACCCGGTGGTGCCCGGCATTTGAATATCTAAAAAAATTACATCGGGTTTTGCTTGTTCAATAGCCTCAATGGCCGTTTTGGCGGATCGGCAGGTCTGAAGTATGGTTACCTCTGGGCAGTGATCTGCCAGCAGGATACTAAGCGTATCCAGGCAATGGGCCTCGTCATCGATCAGGATGGCTTTAATCATACAGCTCGGGTAATTGAAGGATAACCTCTGTACCACATGGAGTACCATTCGAGTCAATAAGGTCATTGATGACCACAACAGAGTCTTTTGACACTGACTCCTGTAACAGGGCAATTCGTTCCGAAGTAATGCCCAGCCCCATTGGCTTATGGGTCTCATCTATACTCTCCTGTAAGGTAGTTGACTTTTGACGACCAATGCCGTTATCCAAAATTTTGATATAGATAAACCCCTTATCGCTAGATACGTCTATATTCATTTGGCCTTTTTCTTCCTTATGCATTAATCCATGCCAGACGGCATTTTCCACATATGGCTGGATAATTAAGGGAGGCACTTTAAGTGCCTCAGCATCGAGCTCTTCCTCAATTGTGATGGTATATGAAAAATGGTCGTCAAAACGGAGAGATTCCAGGCTCAAATACAGCTTTAACGATTCCAGTTCCTGCTCCAACGTGATGAGTTTATTCTGCGAATTTTGCAGGATCATCCGTACAAGTCTCGAAAACTTAGTCAGGTATAGCGAAGCTTGGGATTTATTATTTTGCAGAATGAATCGGTTGATTGAATTCAGTGAATTGAATAGAAAATGTGGATTCATTTGCGTTCGAAGAACCTGCATTTCCAGTTCGCCCAATTGCTTTTTTGTCTCGAGCTTTTGTATTCGGAGTTCCGTTTCCGCCAGTTCTCTGAGGTGCTTCTCCTCGCGTCTTTTCAATAGCGTATTTCGGATCAACACAATCCCAATGAGAGCGATCGCCAGTAGGCCAATGAACAGAAATTGGCGTTGCTGAGCCGTCTGTTTCAATTCCTCCTGTTGCAATTGCTTTTGCTGGTTTAACAGGGTAATTTTTAGTTGTGCCTGCTCCCGCTCGTAGGAAGTTTTATAAAAGGCTAGTTTTCGGACTGACAAATCAATCCCGATCTCATTGTTGAGCGTTGTATAGCGTTTAAGGTGTAAATAAGCGCGATTCTCTTGGTTTAAGTCCTCAAATAACTGGAACAATAAGTAATGGGCATCCCGCATATACTGTTTGGCACCTGACTCCTCAGCGTACGTCAGCAGCTCATTTATTGTAGAAATTGATTTGTTTACCTCACCTGTCTCCTTATAGGTTTTGCCCAATTCAAGCAATACACGCATAACCCAATTGCGATTATTGTCAATTTTAAAATCAGTAAGTGAAATGTTTAGGTACGATAGAGCTGTCTTGTAATTTTTTAATTTCAGGTATAATCCACCTAGAAGCGCGTAAGTTTTGGTCAATGTTTTTTTTGGTAAATCACGGCTCTCTTTTATGTGTAATTGGTAGTAATAAAGAGCTGAATCATACTTCGCTTGTAGGTAATAAGTTTCACCAAGTTTAAGGTAGGTGCCTAGCTTAAGTCGTTGGTTGATTTTTCCATAATAATCTCGGGCAGTTTCATAATCACCTACATCAGCATATAGCTGCCCTAAAGAAAAATAAGCTTCATTTTGGCTAAATTTCAGGGCCTTTAAGCTGTATTGAAACGCTAATTCGTAATTCCCTCGTTCTTCTTCTAATAAAGCCATCCGGCCAAATGTTCTGCCTAGAGCAGTTGAGTCTTTATATTGGCCAAAATAGAAGGCTGCCTGATTAAAGACTTCGATTGCTGGGTCAAATTTGCTTTGCGCCCAAATTGCCTGTCCTAACAGAGAACAGGCCCTAGCCAGTCGTTTTTCTGCATGTTTTTTTGTAAAAAGAGAAATGGCAATACGGCTTCTTTTCTCCATTTCAACAAAATTTCCAATTTCGTAATCGATGGTAGCCAAGTTAGTTAATGCCTCACCAAGTCCTAATTGATAGTTGCAAGCTGTTGACTCTTCAGCAGCCCTGAAGGCGAGTGCTTTAGAAGAATCAAGGTTTCGCAAACTCCAGAACGCTTCACTTAGCGCATTAATCGCATCAATTCGAGCTGTTGCCTGGAGAGTGGGTAATAGCTTTTGTAAACTATCGATTGTTTGGGATTGGGCATACAGAAACCCTGGGCAGATTAATGCCACCAAAAGCAGGATAAATCGATGGCAGAACGGTGTAAACATATAAAGACGATAAGATAAAATTACATCCTTTTCGATTTATGTTAACCATTTAGGAAAGGCTTCTACATTGCGATTGAGTCATTAACACACTTGATGGGTAATTTGCGTTTTTGAAGTGGTAGTTAGGTGCCAATTTATTTTTAGGTTCAATATTGACTAAATTTAGGTACACCTTATAGGAATTATCAGAAACATTGAAGGAGACATTCTCTAGCCAGCCAAATCTGAATCCGGTTATTAACAAAAGAACTACCTGTAACAACCCATATTGAATGACTCATAGGTTTTCGTTGAAAGATGTGTCCTAAATCACCTCATTTTGAAGAAATCATTTTTGACTTGTCCTGGAAAAAGTTGACCACAAACTGGTTAACTTTTTCCAGGACAAGTCAGAGTTAGTTTGAATGCTTAAAATTCAGATTTATAGATAGGCTGAGTAAGTTCATGTTGGGTGTGCTGGTATATATAGTTGGCTTAGGAAGCAAAACGTTCAACTCCCAACCTGGTCGATTAATGGAGCAGAATAACAACCATTTAGTTTCAAAAGGAAATCCTGGAAGAGTTTAAAAATATTAACCAAATTGCAAAATCGGATTAGCCAACAGGGTTTCTAGCTGCTCCGCTTGTGGTAGCTTTCGGTCAACAGGATTCTCGATCCCAAAGGCATGAATTCAGTAGCTCAGGAAGTTAACTTACTCATAATCAATGCTTTTTAATATAGAAACAATTAAAAAATAGCAGTATGAAACGTAAACTCGTATTCGTTTTATTAGTTCTGGGCCCATGTTTTTCAACATTTGCTCAACAAAAGCAGGCTCCTAAATCCGAAAATCAAGCGGACGTTGTCGAAAAAGGTTTGGTTAAGGTGTCCATTTTATACCCTTATGCAGAAGGTAAAACGTTCGATATGGATTATTACGAAAAAAGTCATATGCCATTTGTAGCAGGTTTGTTAGGGTCTAATTTGGTACGTTATACCATAGAAAAAGGTATTTCAAGTGGAATCCCCAACTCTCCATTACCATTCATGGCTATTGGAAGTTTTTATGTTAAGAGTCTACCTGATTATCAGGCGGCTATCGCCCCCAATAGAGAGGCTATACGGGCAGATTTTCCGAAGTACACCAATATCAGTCCTACTATACTGATTAGTGAGGTGGTAAAGTGATTTTTAAACTTTTCAGAAACGCCCGGTTTGTCCAGTTGAGATTTGCTCTTCGGCGTTGTGTGCGACATAGGTCTTGTTAACTAGTTCATGTTCATTGACTAACCAACATCCATACACTATGAACTCAAGCATAGAATTTCTGAACCCGGACCAATTACTAAAAAATCCTGCTTTCTCTCAGGTAGCCATTACAAAAGGAAATGGAAGTACAATTTATATTGGCGGCCAGAACGCAATAACAAAAGACCTGGAAATAATTGGGAAAGGTGATATAACCTTACAAACAGAGTATGTTTTAAAAAATATTGAAACTGCTCTAAATGCCTGCGATGCCACGGTAGATGACTTGTTTAAATTAACAATTTATATTGTTCAAGGCCAGGACGTACGAAAGGGCTTTGAAGGCGCTCAAGGCTTTCTGAAAAAATTAAGTAATCCCCCTGTAATTACTGGAATCATTGTTGCCGGTTTAGCCAATCCCGACTACTTAGTGGAAATTGAAGCGGTTGCCTTCAAAAGAGAAAAATAGGTAAGGTGAACTGACCAAAATTGCTCTACAGCTACGATTGGTATGGGTGCAACAATACAGCACTTGACATGCGTATACGGTATTGAAAATACCCAATCGGTCAAAACCAGGGTATTCCAGAAGGTCTGTCTTTATCAAACGATGCTGATCAGAAATCAGCGGTGGAAGAATCCAATCCTTCTGGCAATTCACCTAACTGAAAATCATGAAAAAAAATAACCAGCAGGCATGGACACGGCGGACATTTATCAACACCTTAACCGGGGCAGGAACAGTACTGGCCATGAACCCGCTGCTGTCATGGTCTGGCGATGCAGCCAATCCAGATGAGATCGATCCAAGGGTAACCACAATCGTAGCCAACACGATTGGCGTTGATACTCACAATCATATCGATGTGCCCCTAGATGCTGCCGAGTTGCCGGGTCCAACAGTCGATCTGGCGGGCGAGATGAAGAAGTCAGGCTTATCGGCTATCTGCATGACATTTGCTGTTGACTATCAACAGTTACGTAACCCTGGCGATGCCTATAATCGGTTCATAACCGGATTGGATGCAATGGACCAGATGCTGCAAAGCAACAACCTAAAGCGTTCAATGAATCTGGCCGACCTGCGTTCTGCTTATACGAAGCACCAGCCAGCCCTTATTCAATCGGTTGAGGGTGGTCACTTTCTGGAAGGGCATCTGGATCGGCTTGGGGTAGCATACAACCGAGGCTTGCGGCACCTTGGACTGCTTCATGACAACGATGCATCCTTGCCTTTGGGTGACGTTTACACAAAACCCGCTCAGTACGGTGGACTAACTGCGTTCGGTGCCGATGTCATCCGAGAATGTAATAAGCTCGGTATTCTTATAGACCTTACCCATTGCAGCAATGATACAATAAATGCGGCCTTAAAACTCACAACCCACCCGGTGCTCATCTCTCATACCGGGCTCGATACACAACTGGGACAGAATGAAAATATGGCTAAAATGATGCGCCCACGGCTCATCAGTAAGGAACAGGCGAAACGGGTTGCCAACGCAGGTGGAGTTATTGGGGTATGGACACATCTGGCAGATTCAACCCTAGCCTATGCCCAGAATATCAGAGCTTTGGTTGACGTCATCGGCGTTGACCATGTCTGCATCGGCACCGATACCAAACTGACTCCGGCTTACCGATCTGCCGCTAGCTTTGGTTCTAGACCGGGTGGCCTAGCTCCCCAACCGGGCGGAAGTAATCCCGGTACGCCACCTCAGGATGGTCGTCCGGGTAATGCTAGTCAAAATGGCCCCGGCGGTAGAAATAGCGGCCGAATTGGCGAACGTACGAACGAAGCCTGGCAGGATCAGCAGGCTGGTTTCTATTACGCGGTCGTTGATGCGTTACTTAAGACAGGCTTTAGCGAAGACGAAATTGGTAAAATAGGGGGTGGTAATTTTTGCCGGGTGTTTGATTCTGCCACTTCGAGTCATAAATAAGTCAACAACCCGGTCAATCTGATGAAACCCTAACCGTATTTTTATACCCATGCAATCAGACGCCGAACGGATCAGTAGTTTATATCAACGGAATGCCTTGCAATGGAATAAGGAGCGAAGTCGTAGCCTGTTTGAGAAAGCGTGGCTTGATCGTTTTCTTGCGCTCAACCCACCCGGTGCTTCAATTCTTGATTTAGGATGCGGTATGGGCGAGCCGATTGCAAAATACTTACTTGAGCAAGGTTGCTCGGTAACTGGCGTTGATACTTCCCCCACGTTCATTGACCTATGCAGGAACCGCTTTCCTGAGCAAAACTGGATAGTAGCTGACATGCGAACCGTTGTTATTAAGAAGAAATTTCAGGGCATTTTAGCATGGGACAGTTTCTTTCACCTTACCCATGCTGACCAGCATTGCATGTTCCCCGTTTTTCGAACGTACGCTTCCCAGGGTGCAGCCTTACTCTTTACAAGTGGTCCTGCCTACGGCGAAGCAATTGGCAACTATCAGGGGGAGCCGCTTTACCACGCCAGCTTAGATTCTGCTGACTACCAAGCCCTTCTTCAGGAACAAGGCTTTACCGTTGTCGAGCACGTTACAGAAGATCCCACCTGCGGGTACCGTACGGTCTGGCTGGCCCGATTGAATGAACTGGTAGTCGATCTGGACTAAGGCCGTATTTTACCATTTATACCACGCTTCCTTGGCTGGCATACTTTTACCAGTAAATAGATTTTATCTATAGGTAGATAAAAACAATAGATGAAAACTATAGCAAAGATTAGTCTAGATTTGGCTCGTTAAACAATTAAACTCTACCGAAAATGGAAAATATCGAAAGGCAGGACACACAGGATCCATCCGTTTGGGACGTCAACGACCAAAGTAAAGTTAATACCGTAGGCAAATGCCCATTTTTGACTGGTGAGCTAAATAAAAGTGCTGGCGGTGGCACCCGAAATCGTGACTGGTGGCCAAATCAGTTAAAGTTGAATATCCTCCGTCAGCATTCGTCGCTGTCTGATCCGATGGGCGAGCAGTTTAACTACGCCGAGGAATTTAAATCGCTCGATCTGGCGGCCGTTAAGAAGGATATCATGGAGTTGATGACCACATCTCAGGATTGGTGGCCAGCTGATTATGGTCATTATGGCCCTTTCTTCATTCGGATGGCGTGGCACAGCGCGGGCACTTACCGCATTGGCGATGGCCGCGGTGGTGCGGGCGCGGGTACGCTTCGCTTTGCCCCACTCAACAGCTGGCCCGACAATACAAACCTCGACAAAGCCCGCTTGCTGCTTTGGCCGATCAAACAGAAATACGGACGGAAACTTTCGTGGGCCGATCTGATGGTTCTCACCGGCAACTGCGCTCTTGAGTCGATGGGCTTGAAGACGTTTGGCTTTGGCGGTGGGCGTGAGGATGTTTGGGAGCCTGAGGAAGATGTCTATTGGGGCTCTGAAACCAAGTGGTTGGGCGATACGGTTCGATATGCCAACCCCCATGAGCGTACGCTTGAGCAACCCCTCGGCGCAGCTAATCTGGGTCTCATCTATGTGAACCCCGAGGGCCCGGCAGGCAATCCTGATCCGCTTGCCTCTGCTGTTGATATTCGTGAGACCTTCGGTCGTATGGCCATGAACGACGAGGAAACCGTTGCCCTTATTGCGGGTGGGCACACCTTTGGTAAAACTCACGGTGCTGCTGATCCCGGCAAGTACGTTCATTCAGAACCTGAAGGTGCAACCATTGAGGAGCAAAGTCTGGGCTGGAAAAACACATTTGGCAGTGGACATGGCCCCGATACCATAACCAGTGGTCTTGAGGTAACCTGGACCAAGACCCCAACCCAATGGAGCAACGATTACTTTGATCACCTGTTCAACTACGAATGGGAGCTGACGAAGAGCCCAGGTGGAGCGCACCAATGGCAGCCCAAGAATGGGGCCGGGGCTGGTACTGTGCCCGATGCCCACGATCCGTCAAAGCGCCATGCTCCCATGATGCTGACGAGCGATTTAGCCTTGCGGGCAGATCCTGCGTACGAGAAAATTTCAAGACGCTTCTACGAGAATCCGGATGAGTTTGCCGATGCGTTTGCTCGGGCGTGGTTCAAGCTAACGCACCGCGATATGGGCCCGATCGAGCGGTACCTTGGCCCGGAAGTACCTACCGAAGAGCTTCTGTGGCAAGATCCTATCCCCGCTGTGACCCATCAACTGGTGAGTGATCAGGACATCGCTAACCTAAAGGCACAGATTCTTGCTTCTGGCCTGTCGGTGTCGCAACTGGTATCTACTGCCTGGGCTTCGGCGTCTACCTTCCGTAACTCTGATAAACGAGGTGGTACTAATGGTGGTCGTGTTCGTCTGGCACCGCAGAAGGATTGGGAAGCCAACAATCCGGCGCAACTGGCTACCGTGCTGGAGAAATTGACCAGTATCCAACATGAATTCAACAATGCGGCTGGTGACACGAAGATTTCGATTGCCGATCTGATCGTATTAGGAGGAAATGTAGGTATTGAGCAGGCAGCTAAGAATGCGGGTCATGAGGTAACGGTACCTTTCAGACCAGGACGTGCTGATGCATCGCAGGAACAAACTGACGTGCAGTCATTTGAAGCACTGGAACCAAGTGCCGATGGGTTCCGCAACTATCTGAATCCAAGACATAAGTCTGCGGCAGAAGACATGCTGATTGACAAAGCCCAACTGCTGACGCTGACTATTCCTCAGTTAGCAGTTCTTGTTGGCGGCATGCGTGTGCTGAACACGAACTTCGATCATTCGAAACACGGTGTCTTCACGCAACGTCCAGAAGCGCTCACGAATGACTACTTTGTCAACTTACTCGATATGAGCACCACCTGGCGGGCAACATCAGATGCCCAGAACGTATTCGTGGGTAGTGACCGGAAGACGGGCGAACCCAAGTGGACTGGCACACGTGTCGATCTGATCTTTGGCTCTAACTCCGAACTTCGTGCTATTGCGGAAGTATACGGCTGTGGTGATTCGCAGGAGAAATTCGTGCGGGACTTTATCGCAACCTGGGATAAGGTAATGAATCTGGGTCGATTCGATCTGGCCTAATTGCGAAAGCAATGGTTATTTGAATTCTAGTGAAAAAAGGTGGTCTGGCAACGGGCCACCTTTTTAGTTCCAGTAGCCTAGTTCACGTTCATAGCTGCCTTGAGTTTAAAGGGGATGATTGATCGGCAACCTAATAAGAAACTCAGCACCTTCGCCTTCACGACTCGCTACACTCATCTCGCCACCATGTCCCTTGGTGACAATGTCGTAGCTCAAACTCAACCCTAACCCAGTGCCCTCGCCTGTAGGCTTTGTCGTAAAAAATGGGTGAAATATTTTCTGTAGTATGCTTTCGGGAATGCCCATACCGTTGTCTGCCGTTCGAATTTCAACCTGCCCATTTCGAAAGCGAGTACTAACGGTGACTCTTGGATAATAGGCGCTCGCTTCTCCCCTTTGCTTAGCCTGATCCTGAACGGAATAAAAGGCATTGTTATACAGATTCAGGAGTACTCGGCCCATATCCTGGGCCACAATATCAACCTTACCTAAGGTAGGATCTAAATTTGTTACCAGCTCACAGGTAAAACCCTTGTTTTTGGCCCGCTGCCCCTGATAGGCCAGCCTTAGATATTCCTCGGCGAGGTCGTTGATATTCGTAGAAGTTCGCTCACCTGTGGAAGCCCGGCTATGCTCCAACATGCTTTTAACAATGGCTCCAGCCCGTTTGCCATGATGCGTAATCTTCTGGAGATTTTGGGTTAAATCGTCGCTGATATCCAGTGCATCATCGGTTCGTCCGGCCAGAATTTCTTCCCTGAGTTCATTCACTAATTCGGTGCTGACCTCCGAAAAATTGTTGACGAAGTTCAGGGGGTTCTGTATCTCGTGGGCAATGCCAGCCGTCAATTCACCCAGACTGGCTAATTTCTCTTTCTGGACAAGCTGGGCTTGGGTGGCTTTTAATTCTGTAAGCGCTTGTTCTGCTTTATCCCGTTGCAGATTGATTTCGTCGCGCTGGTACTGAAGCAGCACATTGGCTTTTTGTTTATGGCGATTAGTCCGGTATAGCAACAAAGCAATGACTATAAATACCGATATAATGCCCAGCAACACATAAGTTATGATCCTGCTTCGATAAGCCTCCTGTGCCTGTAATAAATCCTGTTGCCTGAGTTTTTCAGTAAACTCAATGTTCTGAAAATTCCTGACCTTTTCTGCGCTCTCTAAACTGTCTTTAGCCACGGAGGCCAGTTTGAAGTAAACTAACGCCTGTTGCGGATTGGCGGTCTCATACAGTTCTGACAGTAGTTTGCCCGCATTGAGAATATTGACCGGTGTATTGGCTGCCTGCGCTAGTTGTAATGACTGTTTTGCGTAGCCAATTGCAGAATCTGGCTGATTGAGTTTTCGAAAGACCTCCGCCATTTCGAGATAGGTCAAACTGAGCGTGCGGTCATTTCTGACGGCAACAGACGTAGGGATACTTTTTTTGTAGTAGGTCAGCGCCAGTGCGTTTTTCCCCATCCTCTTGTAAATATTGCCCAGATTAATCAGCTCAATCTGAGCATCACTTGTGTTGAGTCGAAGCGTCAGTTCGTAGGCGGCCCGCGTGTAAACAAGAGCCGAATCCAACCGATTCAGGAAGGCATAGTCAGCACCAATGTTCGACAGCGCTGTGCGCGTCAAATCTGTATTGCCCAGTTGCTCGGCAAGTGCACGCGTCTTTTTAAAGTAGTCAATGGCTTTGCGCGAATCCTTTCGTTCAGAATATAAAATACCGATGTTATTATACGTTCGGGCCAGAGCGTCAATATCGTTGATTGCTTCGGCAACCTGGACGGACTCCAGATGGGCTTCAAGCGCTTTCGCATAGTTGCCAGTAATTCGTAAAATAGCTCCGATTCGATTCAGGATACGAGCCTCTCCTCGCTTAAACCCAATTTTTCGGGATATAATAAGCCCGTCCTGAGCTAGCTGAATAGCCTCAAACGGTTTCGAATACATTAATGAACGACCTAGTTGATCGAGTATCAGTACACGGGTAGTGTCGGCAAGAGGCTCAGAAAGTCGCTTTGTAAGACTGTCGGATAGACTTTGCTGGGCAAAGGCTCCCTGACACCACAACCAGATAAAGACAAGGAATTTGATGGACTTCATACCCGCGAAGGAATGCTGCTTTATAAAGTTAAGCGAAGCAAGTTTCGGCTATTTTTACTGAAAATCAACCAGATCCATGAAAAGTAGTCTCCTGCTTGTACTTTTATTTTTTTATGGTCGCTCAGTTTCTGCTCAGAAGTCTACTAAGCCTTCCTCTCCGCCCAGACTGCACGTAATTTACATGCTCGAGCAGGAAGATCGTAATCTTGGTCTGATAAACCTTCGCAACGAAGAACTCATGAACCAGATCACCAAAACAGTAGAATGGGGATTGGGATATCCAATGAAACTAACCTACCTGTCGAAGAAAGATTTCACCCGTGCCGCACTCAATAAAACCATTTCGTCGCTCAAGACGGGTGCCAAAGACATTATTATCCTGTATTATTCGGGGTTTGGAATTATGTCGCCCCAAAACACGGGTAATTTCGCCAATTGGAAACTAAAGGACGCGGCTGTAGAAGGTTTATCAGTTAGCGAAGTACAAAAGTGGCTGTTAGCAAAGAATGTACATCTACGCCTGCTGATTGCTGATTGCAGTGCTCAATTCGTGATAAAAGATAATATTCAGAGTACTATTGGTTTAGACAAACGGGACCCCAGAAAGCAGATTATTCAACAATTATTTCTGAATAACTGTGGCCTGGTGAAAATGGGCAGTTCGTTACCTCTGGTTCCATCCTGGATGGACGACGATGGGTCAGTTTTCACAAAATCATTAAATAGCGCCTTCCAGGAACTGTTATTAACCAATAAGCCAGCAGAAATGGCAACGGTTTCGTTTCAGCGGTTGATCACCCGTACAGAAAGCTATGTGCATGTTGGTTTAGCTGGAAAACCATTTAATCAGGCCCCCGTACTGGAAATAAAATCGTGCCGTACCACTATTCTACCCATTGTACAGCGGGCGTCGATCGATCCAATGTCCAACGAAACGCTCAATAGCCTGCTGAATGCTATGGCAACGAATCGGGATTCAATCCAACGAATCCCGATTCGTGAGCAACTCCTGGGGCTGAGTCAGGTTGATGCTATGGTAGAAGTCGGTCGATTCTTTCTGCCTGATGATAGTTTTATATGGAAGGAAGAGGAAAGACTCCATAAAAAATGCACCCTGAACGAATATCTGGATCAGCTAAATAAGCCCCTGAGTTACGTTGAGAATGGTAAATCGATTGAACTTATAGGCATATTGAAAACGATTTCCATAACGACTAAAGAGGTCGATCCATCGGTGCCGAAGCCGATTAAAAGCTTGACAATTCGTGAAGAGTATATAAGATAGTCACGTCTAAACCTGCACCGATGAAATCAATTTTTCTGTTCTTGCTCTTACCATCCTGGCTGTATGGACAGGGGCTGCATAACGACGATACCAAGTACCAGAATTTACTTCAGAAGCGCTCTGGCCAGGCAATTAACAAACTACCGCCCCGGGTCGATTTGTCTGCGTATGTTCCCTCGGTTATTAATCAGGGAGAGAATGGAACTTGCGTAGCCGTATCAGTAGGCTACTACATGCGTACCCTGTTAGAAGCTCAAAAGAGGGGACTAACCGACAAAAAGGCGATTGATGCACTCCGGTTTTCTCCCTCTTATCTCTACAACAACGTCAAAGACGCAGGTGATACCGATTGCACAGGAGGACTCGATATTGGTGACGCCCTGGAGTATATTAAACAAAACGGCCTACCCTTACTGTCGGAGGCTCCTTTTCCGAACTGCCAGCAACCAACTGCCATGAAGGTTAACCCAGACTCCAGAATACTGGATTACGTGAAGCTGTTCGGGTTGTCGGATGAACAACAAGCGAAGACATTAGCTACCAAAAAAGCACTGTCGGAGCTTTCACCGGTTGTCGTCGGCATGCAAACGACTCCTTCGATGAATAACCTGTCTCTCCGTAATACGCTTGGGTCACGAACAAAGACCTTTTTACCCTGGGTACATTCGGGGAACGCACGAGCTAATTTTACGCGCTGGCAACCCGAATTATCAACGTCACTAAGCATTGGCCATGCCATGTGCATAGTTGGTTACGACGATACCATGTTTGGTAAGGGGGCGTTTAAACTGGTCAATAGCTGGGGAAGTACCTGGGGAGATAAAGGCTATTTCTGGATTACCTATGCTGACTTTAATCAATATGCCAAATATGGCTATCAGGCTTACCTACAACCCGCTGGCGACAAATCAAACATCATTCTCTCGGCCGATTTAACCATTTCGCTGGCTACGTTCGTGACCGGTACCGAAGAAGCTGTTGAGCGAACAAAAGCGGGTACAGAACTGGCAGCTTACTCGGTTATAAGACCTCAGCGAACAGGTACGCCGTTTATATTCAGTGTTGCCGTATCGAAGCAAACGTACCTCTATCTGATTACGGCCAATGCAACCGATAGTGTAACTACCAGGCTCTTTCCTGAAGATGGCTTTAGTCCGCTTATCGGTCGCGATACCCGGATGGATTTACCAAAAGACAAGCTGCTAAGGCTTGAAGGGAGTACAGGTCTGGAATATTGGCTGTTTCTGTTCTCGGAAACAGCGATCAACATAGATGACTATGTCAAAAAAATAAACGAACAAAAAGGATCCTTCTCCAGCCGTGTTCTGGCGGCTTTTGGGAGCGCCTTAACTCCTTATCAACAAGTTAATTACAAAGAGAAGAAAATGGGATTTTTCCTGACGAATCAAAATCGGGGCCGTATTGTACCGCTATTGGTAGGCATGAACCATATAAACTGATTATACCTTTCTGGCGCGGGAGCCAATCAAATAGCCAATGATGACTCCAATAACTATACCTATACCTACAGACAGGAAGTCAATTCCAGATGAATTTCCACTTCCGGTATCTCGGTGTGCCTGAGCAAATGCAACTACGGTTAGTAAAAAAAAGCAAGCCAGAGAGAGCGTTAATTTTTTCATAGTTTGATCGAGTTGATGTAACTGTGTCTTCCCAGGACAATAAACGAATTTTTTCTCTCAGTATACCTATCCATTAATTAGTTAAGCTAATCAATCCGCTGCCCCCGTGTAGGCGTAGATAGCTTACCATGCAAACAATTAAAATTATTTTGGTCGTGTTGGGGTGGTTGATTCCCCTGGTAGGTTTAGCACAACGCATCGACAATACGGCGTCGTTTCGGCAAATGGGCTCCGATAACTACTTCCGGCTACATTACGACAACGATTATTTCACGACCACTGACTATTACTATACACAGGGCTACAATTTTGAAGTCGTCAATCCGGCGCTCCGTAAAAATCCCCTTACGAAGCTGCTCATTAAAGCCAGAGCTAGCCATATTCAGTATGGGCTGGCGCTCGAACATTTCGGCTTTACACCCACTACAATCCAAAGCGACGCCATCTTGGTTGGCGACCGTCCTTTTGCGGGCTGTATTCTGCTCAAAACGTTCAGTATAGCAACTGATACGTTGCGCCGGGTTAGAGTATCGTCGGTGTTGAGCACCGGAATGATTGGATCTGTTGCTTTTGGGGGCGAAATGCAGGCGGCTATTCATCGACTCATAAATGGTGTTGAACCCCACGGCTGGCAGCATCAGATTCGCAACGACGTGATTCTGAATTACAACCTCAATTACGAGAAACAACTCTATGCCTATCGGAATGCGCTGTCGGTCAGCGCTAATGCGCAGGCACAGGTGGGCACCTTCGCGGATCGGTTGCAAACGGGGTTTGTGGTGATGGCAGGTCGGTTCGATTCGCCGTTTGGTACTACCTCGACCCAAAGGCGGTTACCGCTGCAATTGTATGTGTACGCACAGCCGCTGGTCAGTTTAGTCGGCTACGATGCCACTCTGCAAGGCGGCCTGTTTAACCGCACCAGCCCGTACGTGATTCCCGCCGACCAACTGGCGCGCACTACCTTTCAGGCGAACTATGGAGCTGTGCTCCGGTACAAAAAACTGTATCTGGAATATTATCAGTCCTTGCTGACCCGAGAGTTTGAAACGGGCAAGCCCCACCGTTGGGGTGGTATTAAAATCGGTGTATCATTCGGTACATTTGCCCAATAGACAACCCTATTGAGTTCAACGGACTGCCCAAGGGCGAAAGTTAGTAACTCATTGTCTGGTACCTAACACGACATGAAGCCAACAACAGTGCTTATTTCCGGGGCAAGTATTGCCGGCCCCACCCTGGCCTTCTGGCTTACTCGTTTTGGCTTTCAAACCACCATAGTGGAACGGGCAGACTCACTCAGACTGGGTGGCCAGAATATTGACATAACCGGGGCCGCCCAAAAAATTGTCCAATTGATGGGTATCGAAGACGACATTCGTGCGGCAAACACAGGTGAGTTAGGCGTATGTTTCGTAGATGAACACAACATTAGTAAAGCCGAACTCCCGAAAGGTGAATCAACTGTAGGAACTCGTGAACTGGAGATTCTTCGGGGAGATCTGGCTAAACTGCTTTTCGACCTGACGAAAGATAAGGTCGAGTATATATTTGGCACACAGATCGTTCAGTTGACGGAAGGAAAAACTGGCGTTACTGTAGCATTTCAGAACGGTATTGAACAGCAGTTTGACCTTGTCATTTGTGCAGACGGCATCCGTTCAAAAACGCGTACGTTACTCTTTGGGGATGAACCCACTATTCGGCCGTTAGGTCTTTACATTTCGTATTTTACCATTCCACGCTCAGCAACCGATACGAACTGGGCACGTTGGTACAACGCACCAGGTTCACGGGTAATCTTCATTCGGCCAGACAACGAAGGCACAACCCGGGTTTCCTTTTCATTTTTGTCAGACCCGAAAGGATACGAACGATTGCCAGTTTCTGAGCAGAAGGAAATTCTAAAAAAGAAGTTTGCCGATGCAGGCTGGGAGGCACCCCGAATTCTAGCCGAACTCGATGCCAACCAGGATATTTATTTTGATGGCATCAGTCAGGTGATGGCCCCTCGATGGTCGGAGGGTCGATGTGCCATGGTGGGAGATGCCGCCTTTTGCCCTTCTCCCCTTAGTGGAATGGGAACCAGTCTTGCCATTGTAGGAGCTTATGTGCTTGCCGGTGAATTAGCAAGAAACGCCGATTACAGGCAAGCGTTTGCTGCCTATGAAAGCCTCCTGCGTCCCTATGTCAATCAGGTGCAGAAGTTGCCTCCGGGCGTACCCTGGGCAGCACATCCAAAAACCAAATTCGGCATCTCTTTATTTTACGCAGGAATTAGGCTCATTTCCAGCCGGTTGGTCAAACGAATTTCCGATTTGTTTAGTAGTAAAACTAAAGATCCAACCGAAGATAAAATCATACTCCCTGATTACTGGAAAAACACGAGCATCTGACAATAAATTGACTCGGTAGTTATAAAAACTTACTAACCACTACAATTTGGAGCTGGTTGGGCCATCCTCTCTTCCCGTATACACAACTTTATAAGGTCAATACTCGCATGACCTGAAACGATGCTCGTTTCATATAATCGGCGGCATTTGCGATGGCTTCTTCTAAACTGGCTGGGCCGGGCATGATGGAAAAGGCACTTGTCAAACCCAGCTCAACCAGCTCATCTGGCTTGAGTTGTAAAGAGCCACACAACGCTACTACGGGAATACCTCGTTCTCCCGCCAATCGGGTAATTCCTGCAATAAGTTTACCCTGTAAGGTCTGATTGTCGATTCGCCCTTCGCCCGTGAACACGAGGTCTACGCCCGCCATTTTTTCGGCCAACTGGGTATCTTTCATCAGCAGATTAACCCCTTCGGTCAGGCGACCCTTCAGGAATAAAACAGCACCGGCACCTAATCCACCCGCAGCACCCGCACCGGGCATATCGGCTAAATCAATGGCAAACTGGTTATAAACAACCTTTGCCCAGTGTTTCATTCCGGCATCCAGCCTGGGCAAATCAGCCGGTTTGGCTCCTTTCTGAGGGCCGTATATATACGTTGCTCCTTGTGGGCCGACCAGCGGATTCGTAACATCACAGGCGACTTCAACCGTTCCTTTCCAGGCAGATTCAGGTGGAATGATTGTCTGGATTTCGCCCAGATTCCCCCCACAGGGGCGTAATGGCTGGCCTGATTGATCAAGAAATTGCCAGCCCAGCGCTGCTGCCATGCCCGTTCCGGCATCGTTGGTAGCACTACCGCCAATTCCCAGCACAATTCGTTCAACCCCTTGCTGGATGGCGTGCGCGATCAATTCACCAGTTCCAAATGTATTGGCTTGAAATGGGTCGAGCTCTGCAAGTTGAAGCAATCGCAGGCCCGATGCCTGGGCCATCTCTATAAACGCAGTTTTACCATCACCCGAAATACCATAACCCGCTTCGACCGGATGGCCCAACGGGCCCTGAACGGTTAAGGTATGCCACACCCCCTGGGTAACCTGTGTTAGTACATCGGCCGTACCTTCTCCCCCATCCGCCATTGGAACAGATAACACTTCGGCCGTTGGATTGGCCAGTAAAATCCCTTCGGCCATAGCCGCACATACTTCCGAAGCAGTCAGTGAACCCTTGAACTTATCCGGCGCCAGTAAAATCTTCATTGTCAATAATTGTGTATCCTTTGGTTAGTGAGTAAGTTGGCAGCCAATTCGATTTACTGCCTTCTCTAGAATTATGTCCTTACTTAAAGCAGCTATCATTGGTGGTGGCAATATTGCCGATACGAATCATATTCCCGCGCTTAACCAGTTATCCGATCAGGTTGAGGTTGTAGCCGTTTGCAGCCGCGACTTAACAAAAGCCCGTGCCCTGGCCAACAAACATGGCATTGCCAACGCCTTTTCGGATACTGGCGAACTATACAGCCAGTGCGCACCGGATGTGGTGGTCATTTGCACACCCAACAACCTTCACTATCCACAAACGATGGAGGCTCTGACCCATAACTGTCACGTTCTCTGCGAGAAACCACCTGCTATACATGCTCAAAACGCCCGCGAAATGGCCGAACTGGCCGCTCAGAAAGGCCTTGTTCTGGCGTATAATTTCCAGCTTCGGCAAACGAGTGAATGGGCGTTGTTGACGCGCTGCAAAGATGATGGACTACTGGGTGAAATCTATCACATCAAAGCACATTTTCTTCGTCGGCGGGGAATTCCGGGCTGGGGTTATTTCACCAATAAGGCCATGCAGGGTGGTGGCGCATTAATGGACCTGGGCGTTCATGTACTCGACTTGGCCTTGTGTGCTCTCGGTTACCCTACTCCCGATCAGGTTTTGGGGAATACATACGATTTTATTGGAAAAGCTGGTGGCAAAGGATTACTGGGTGCCTGGAATCCCGCTACGTTTGAGGTTGAAGATGCAGCAACAGCCTACATTTCGTTTCCCAACAAAGCGTCGATCATTCTGTCGGCTTCGTTTGCGCTCAATACGCAGGTGGATAAGGATCGCAATCTGGAACTGTTTGGCAGTAAAGGCGGGGTAAAGCTATTTCCGTTCAGCCTTCATACTGAAATGGCTGGCGAGCTGGCCGATGTTCAATTTCCGTATCTGGAGGAAGTTGATATTCAACTGAAAAACACAGCCGCTTTTCTGGATGCATGCAACGGCAAACCGTCAAACGTTTGTACGGCGGAACAAGGCGCCATTTTACAGGAAATCATCGAACGGATTTACCAATCGGCATCTGCATAGTCATAAATTGTCAGGCATAGTCAAGAGTTGTTTAACTATACTTGACTATGCCTGACAATCAGTGACAATCAATGACCAATTTCTACACCAGCTCTTTCTTCGAGCGGAGCCACTCGGGTTTGGTGGTCGTTACGCAGGCTTTTAATTCATTTAGCATGGCATACAGACCGTAGTAGGTTCGGTTCACGTACAGGCCGTCCTGGGATCCTCTGGCTACTTTTGAATTTTTCAATTCCTGCACATTGGTCAGCCCTTCGGCAAAGGCATAGACTTTCGTAAAGTACGAATCGTCGCCAAAATCAAAGGAATCGACGGCAAAGGGTTCAGCCAGCATGAGGGTCATTTCTTTAAATAAATCAGAGAAAAATACCCGCTCTTTCGGCGAATCAGCATCCGTCAGGAACTCCAGATTTTCAAAAATCTCTTCGGTGAGATCGGGGTCTTCGAGTGTATCAGGATTGACAAGCCGGAAGTAGTTATCGTAGTAAAAATCCGGAATCACCTTTACACAACCGAAGTCGATAACGCCCATTGTCCCATCTGCCCGCATCAGGAAATTACCCGGATGCGGATCGGCATGAACCTGTCGGAGCGAATGAATCTGAAAATCATAAAAGTCCCACAGTGCCTGCCCAATACGGTTCCGAACAGCCTGAGAAGGGTTGGTTTTCAGAAACTCTTTCAGATGAAGCCCATCGAGCCAGTCCATGGTCAGTATCCGCTTGGAGGATAATTCGGGGTAGTATTTCGGGAATACCAGATCAGGAATATGCGCACAGGCCTCAGAAATATCAATTGACCGGCGAAGTTCCAGATCATAATCCGTTTCCTCCAGCAGTTTCGACTCTACTTCACCCATGTAGCGGTCAATATCGCGCTCATTCAAATTCAATAGTCGAACAGCCAGTGGTTTGGCAATCTTCAAATCTGAACTGACGGCATCGGCAACACCCGGATATTGGACCTTAACCGCCAGCTTTTTGCCGTCTTTAAAGGCCTGGTGTACTTGTCCGATACTAGCCGCATTCACCGCCTGAATATCGAACTTATCGAATAATTGTGCGGGTGTCTTGCCAAAATAGGTCTTGAACGTTTTCACCACAAGCGGCCCCGACAACGGAGGAGCTGAGTACTGCGCCATGGTAAACTTATCGGAATAAGCCACGGGAAGCAGGCCCCGGTCCATGCTCAGCATCTGGGCCATTTTCAGAGCTGAGCCTTTCAGCTCACTGAGTGCGTCGTAAATATCGGCCGCATTGTCTTTGTGCAGTTCATCCTTCGACAAACTCGGGTCGAGTAGCTTTTTGCTGTAATGCTTAATATAATTCCCGCCCACTTTTACTCCGGCTTTCACAAACTGGCTGGCACGGGCAACTTTGGTGGTCGGAACGGAGGTTTGGCTTTTCATAATGTAAAATGATCAATGCATAATGTATAATGCACTGGGCTCTTTGCCATTGTCCATTTTACATTATGCATTACACATTAATTATTTATTTTGGTACATAAACTTGGCGAAATCGAACAGGGTATCCAGGGGCGAACGGCCAATGAGGTCGAAGGCGGTATTGACTGATTTTTCGATAGCCGAATCAGTTTTTTCAAAGTTTTTGCTCACATCGCGTACCCAGAAGTCCAGCAGGTAGAGGGTCTGGCCCCATAGTGCGTTCGGATAACGGTCGGTGATAAATGGGCGGGGTTCTACTTCTTTACTTTCCCGGCCTTCGGCCAGCAAATCGCGGGCATAATCAAAAAACTCCTCTTTGAACAAGCTAAGCACCTGCGATTGGTTCGTACGCCCAAAGCCTTGTACTTTCCTCCCCATGCTCCCTGTCCCTTGCTCCATGCCCATACGTCCATAGCTATATACGACAAAACTGCGCTGGGCTTTTAGTAACTCGATCCAGGTGTAATAGAAGGCCAGCAGTTTCTCCCGAACAGAGTAGCCCTGATAGGTTTCGTCGGCTTCAACAGTTGTTTTGGCTTCTTTAAACAAAGTAAGCCAGATGTCGGCTTCAATGGCATCAAAGGATGCATACTCGGTATAGAAGTCGGCTTCGGCAATTTTCAATTTCTTGACAAACTGGAAGACAGAGGTGGGTTGTTTCCCGTTTTCAAGTACGTACTCTGTGTAGGCTTTACGGATTTTTTCGAGCGTTTCCATATACAAGAGCAACGGTCTGTACATCAGAAAAGTTTGTCAACCTTTCCACAATATCCTACTGTTTACATCTGTTTTTCTTGTAAATTTCGGATACAATTTGTCCTATTGATTTTCGCATGAAGAACTGCTCTGTTTTCCTGCTTCTTTTATTGGGCGTTGGTCTGGTTTCTCCGGCAATTGCTCAACAAGCTTATGAAATAGCCATCAACAAACCAGCCGAAATCAATGGCATTGAATACGGCTATACAATTCGTAACGAATGCAAAAAAGAACTGAGTCACTTAGGTACGTTCAAACGGTACGAACTTACGGTCTATGCCACTAATAAAAGTGGAGTGACTAAGCTCTTCAATCCCCGGCAAACGTCTTTTGGTGTGCGGGATCAGGACCTGCTGGCCCGGTTCGACTGTTTAAATGCAACCGGAGCGAAACTGACTTCGAAAACAATTACCCTCCGTGCCCGACCAACGTCAACCTCCTACACAGCCTCGGCTAAAAATATGGATGGAGGAGAGGGCAAAACCCTTTCGACCACGTTACCTATCCAGCCAAGTCACACCTTTGAAAATGGCGAAACGCTAACCAATAACATCGTTGTGATTGTACCTGATGGAGAAGAGCCTCACCTACAGGTTCGTATCAAGTCTCTCGATAAGTCCCCTATCCGATAGCCTGCTTTCGAAATTCTTTAATTTTTTTTCCGAACTTCGCCTTTCAGTTATCGTATTTGTCACTAGAAGCCGTACTCATGAACTTGTCAACCCGCTTTACTCTATTCTGCATTGTATGCCTGAGCACAGGTCTATTGATAAATAGCCAGTGTTTTGGCCAGTATGGGGGCTATGGAGGGGGTGGATACGGTGGTGGCATGGGGGGCCGGATGGGCGGTATGAGTGGTATGAATCAGCAGCAGATGCCCAGTAGCCCACGCTCCTCGGTACCGAATATTGCTGGCGATATGGCCATGAAGGAAACTAAATGGCTGAAAGATCACCTGTCTCTGACCAAAGATCAGTTGAAAGAAGTCAAACACCTCAACAATGAATACGCCAGCCAGCAACAGGATGCTATCAAAGATATTGTTGGTGCCAGTGGCGGTGGTCGGCCTTCTCCCGAAACGATCAAACAGATCCGGGAAGTGATGCTGATGTTCAATGAAGAAAAAGAAGAAAAACTAAAGCCTATCCTTACGCCCGAACAATGGACTATGTATCAGTCCCAAAAACCGGATATGCAGAAGGAAATTGGTGGATTCCGGCCACCCGCCCCTAAGAAAGACTCGCTGAGCAAGGCACCCAGCCAACCCTAGTTCCATACAATCATTTTTGCTGATCCAGGCTAATTTTCCTCAAGTCAATAAGTCTAATTGCTGATTTACTACGTAAGTGTGGCGGTAACCCTAATTTTACTCGCCCTGCTTATGAAACGCTTATTAATTTTACTTTTCCTACTCAGTTGCTCAAGCCATACTGGATTCGCGCAGAAAGCCACAAGTCTGCACCAGGCCATTCGGTATATTAAACTAGCCATTACCCTTCGGGAAGTCGATAAGCCGGATGCCTCCATCAACCTGCTCCAACGGGCTTTACCCGCAACAAAAACGAGTAGTTTGTATTGGGAAGCCGTCACCAATGAGCTATTAGGCCTTTCGTACCAGGATCTGAAGGATACAACTACAGCCCTACGCTACCTCGAACGGGCTGGTGCTCAGTATCTCAAACTCAAGTATGTGGCCAGTGCCTGGGGTGTCAATGAAATTGCCCGAAGTCTGTCGAATAAAAATCTGTATGCTGGTATCCAGATTGGTTTGTCAAGCATTAAACTGGCGATCCTCAAAACGAAATACGAAACTGATTTTTATGAGAAAGACATAAAGTCGATTGCGGATATTGCCAACCCTTCTCAAACGTTGTTCGCTGATGCATCGGGTGGGTTTCGGGCGGAGCAGGATGCGTTACGATCCTGTCTGGACTCCATTAAGCGGTACAACATTCCGAATGAGCGCGTCTTTATCGTTCTGAGTAACGACGTCCGGGAGGAATTGGCCCGCAACCCCGACAGCCGCCGAAAAGTGTACGATCAATTGTCGCGGGCACTTCCCAACAGCAATCTAAAAATCGACACCTCATTGACCGCCAACCGGGAAGCGGAGTTATTTACCACGGGAGCAATTCCACGTAAAGTATGGCCTACAACCTCGGCTCTGGACCTCGGCAAGAACAGTACCGTTGGCGGCTATTTCGAACAAGGCTCTACCCCTGCGTCCAAAACGTTTCATGGAATTAACCTCCCAGTTGGTACGAACTCGTTGGTTGCCCAGATCGAAGCCAAACGCTCACTGACTATGGATGCTTACAAAAAGGAAGCGCCACGGGTCATTAAATCAATGGCAGACTCTATTTTTAGCAACCGCTTTACCACCAACAACAAAGGGCTACAACAGCGGAATACAGTAGGCGTTGGTGGGGATATTGTTTGGGCACTGGTTACTTACCTTCATCCTGAACGAGCCAATGTTACGGCTGTCCCTATTACACTAGACGATGTAGAACGGTTTAAACGCCTGGCCCTGACAGACTACAAAGAGCTAACGAAACCTAATCTGAATGCCGTAATTGACCCGGCCACCCGTAGCAAAGTGGAGAAGGACGTAACCACCTTACAAAACTTGCTAACAGAGAAACAACTTATTGCTGGTGCCTTATGGCTGGACTCTATCATGAAAGCGTATTCATCAACTTCAAGCCCAAAACGTTTCGTATTTGTCCGAAATGCGGATATTGGCTGGGTAACCGGCAAGTTTTTAGAAACGATCAATTACGAATACGAGTCTACCATTGCAAAAGGGGCATTGTACACACGATAGTATTAACTTACTGACCGAATTGAAAATATAAAGACGGGCTGCTTAACTAATTAAAAGCAGCCCGTCTCAGTTAAATCCAGCGTATGGTTGCTAACGTAGCAGTAATCGTAAATTAAATTCAAACCCTGGCAGTACATCTTCACCTGTAATAGGCTGCTCAAAGTTGGTATGCCGACTAATGGTACCATCTGCCCGATAAATCATTACTTCCTCATTTTTAGGATCAATAAGCCAGCCTAATAACACATTATTGGTAATGTATTCCTGCATTTTTTCTTTTGCATTCGCAATTGAATCCGTTGCCGACATTAACTCAACTACAAACTCAGGAGCAATTGGCGGAAACTTCTCTTGTTGACTAGCCGTTAGCGAATCCCAACGGGCATCACTTATCCAGGCAGCATCGGGCGAGCGTACTGCTCCATTCGGGAATTTAAATGCTGTCGATGAGTCAAATACGAGTCCACCAAACGATTCAGACCAAAAATCTAACCTAGATATAATTTTTGTATTTCGATTCCCAGTTTTTCCGCCTGTATTTGGCATAGCAGTAATAATTCCGTTGGGTTCGCGCTCAAATTTCAGATGTTCGTTTTGACGACAAAAATCGTAGAACGCGTCATCGTCCATCTGATAATTGGCAAACTCGACGGTTGTAGGCCGTTGTTCTTCCGGTAAATTTGCAATACTGATTGTCATTGCCGTAGTATCTTAACATTGTAAAGATAACCAAAATCATTCCAAATCGGCCACATACGCTCCCATTTGCCGTACGGAATAACAGGCAATTCCACGTTGCCTGGCCTCGCCTAAGAGCTTGTCTGTCAGAGGGGTTTTATTCGAATCATCGAAAATAATGTGTCGCGCTACTACGCGTCCGTTGAGTTGATCCCAGTGTTGTAAGGCATTTCGACGGATGATCAGATAGTCCACCACAGCCGGTAATCGCCACCGATTTTGACCAGACAGTTTATTAACCAATAAGAGTGTCTTACCATGCCAAACCCACAACGCATACGCAGGTGTTCGGTAGTAGTAAGGTATGTCAGTCAGTGAGTCCACTGCATTGTCGGATCGTTTCACATGGGCAATCGTCAACTCCTTCACACCCCACTGCCCAAAGGTATTTTTGAGATAAAAATCAAACGAACGTGTATCGTTTGTATCCAGATCGGTTAGCAGGGTGCTTCGATGGCCATAGGTCAGGCTCACAGCAGTTCGATGGGGTAAAAAATGAACAGCTACTTGTTGCTGATTTTGCTGACTATACTCCTCCCAACCGGTTATCATCGCCAGTAAAACCGCAGCCGCAGCCGTTGCCCAAACATAAACACGATTTCGGGTTAACAATAGAGCCGCACCACATAGAATAACCGTATAAATCAGGAGCATGGCTATAGGTGATAGCCAGAGCCCATCCCAGGCCGCACCGGGCAATTGGCCCGTCTTGGTAACGGCGTAGTTGAGCAACCAGGCCGTTTTCTGCAACAACCACCCTACTGTATCATTCAGATAAGGAACCCAACTACAAGCTAAGGTAGCCATAGCCAATGGCAACAGAATCTCCGACATCACGATGACAATCGGATTCGCCACTAGAAAATACGTTGGAAACTGGTGAAAATAGAAGACACCTAACGGAAACGTAATTAACTGTGCAACAAGGGCAACCGCCGTTAACTCCCAAAGTTTATTTGCCCACTTATAACGAAAGGTTATTGACTGATAGAGCGAAGACTGCCAGGCACTAATGCCCGCCACAGCCAGGTAAGACAACTGAAATCCCGCCGAAAATAAGGCGTAAGGATCAAAGCACAGGATGAAAAATGCGGATGCCCCTAACGTATTCGGGATCTGCTGTTGCCGACCCGACGCATTGGCCAGAATCACCATCGTAAACATGGCCGCTGACCGAAGCACAGGGGGCGAAAAACCCGTGACAAGAGCATAAAACCACAAAATGGCTAGTTGAAGGCCAGCCATCAGAAGTTTACCATACCGTCGTTTAGCCAGAAAGCCAAGCAATACGGTTAGCACCTGAAACAGAATACCCACGTGCAAACCCGATACGGATAAAATATGTACGGCTCCCGCTGCCGAATACGCCCGGTAGAGCTCAGTGTCAAGGTCATCCCGACTACCCAGAATCATCGCGTTCACAATTCCATATTCGGCTCGGGCACCTACCTGATGGGTAAACACACTATCGGCCCAGCGGTTCACACGGGTGGCCAGTTGAGTAATTCGGTTGGGAGGGTCCAACCCCAGAATCTGCCGTTGGAAGGGGCGCAGGTATTGCTGGTGATAAATATTCCGGTAGCTGAGGTACCGTTTGTAATTAAACTCACCGGGATTCAGTGGCGGATCAATGGGCCGGGGTGAGCCTGATACCAGCCAAACCTCGCCATAGCGCGGCATAGGCTGGTCCGCCTTGTCGAGGTACACAATTACCCGACCACTTACAGGCTTCCAGGATGTAGTTGTTGATTGGCTGGACCTTGCAATCGGTTGTTGATCCAGTACCACTTGATGAACTATGGCCCGGCCAAACGTGGCCTGGCGAATTTCCAGTTCAACACGGTAAGTTTTTGCCCGCTCCTCTGGCTGAGCTGAAACGATGCCTTCGTAGGCTTGTAACGTATCAGCTAAGTGGCTGATGTTATCGGGCCGGTTGCTGGCGGTTCGTTGATAGGTAATAGCCCAGCCTAAACCTGCCAGAATAAGTAATCCACCTATACCCGCCCATGATTGGATTGGCCTGCCTATGTTTCCGACTGTACGAAAAAAGCCAGAAATGAACAGTCCCAGGCCTATAACCAGTCCCCAAATGGGTAGCATTGGCCAATTGGGCAGGAACACATAGAGGCTAATACCCGCAATCAGAGCGGCTACATAGCGAACAAATGGCTGACCCTTCATTCCTTAGCATACGCAGAGCCCGGAAGTACCATTTTATAATGCTGGATACCCGCTTCTTCGAACATGGGGCCAACCGCAACGAACCCAAAGCCAGTATATAGCGGCATCGCTGTTACCTGCGCATGTAAGTAAATGCGCTCGATCGGTTCAGGCTGCTGGCTGAATACGTTATCCAGGACAGCTTGAACTAATGCCTTACCGACACCTTTCCCCCGAAAAGCGGACAACACAGCGAACCGCTCTAATTTAACACCGTTCGATGTTCGACGCCAACGGGCTGTTCCGCAAGGGATACCTTCTGAAAAGGCTAGAAAATGAGTGCTACTCTCCTCAAACTCATCATATTCTTCCGCTGCCGAAACATGCTGTTCTTCCACAAACACCTTTCGGCGAATAGCAAAAGCAGTGTCAAGATCGGCAGGTGTTGAAATAGGTAAAACGTTAATCATAAAAGAAGTTTGTAGTTTGATGTCTGAAGTTTGACGTTAGCGCGAGTACTCGCTCAGTTTAATTCTTACAGATCCCCTTGGCTCTATATAGTACAAGATGAACAAGAGTATCTAGTAGAAACCAAAGAAGTTAGTTTGGCCAGGAACTAGTAAAAATAGTGTTTACTAATGCCTAAACTTCAGACATCAAACCTCACATGTTAAACACTACGGCACCAGCAAACGCTTACTGGCGATTTCGCTGTCGGTTTTTACCCGCACAATATACACACCTGTTGGTAATCCACTTACTGAAAGTGATACCCGTGTACTGGGGGAATCGGTATAAGCCGTTGTTCGTAGCTGACGACCTGCTGTATCGTATAAATCTACACTGAATGACTGAAACCCCTTGAGCTGAACATCAACCGTAGGATCAGTAGTGGCGGGGTTTGGATAAACCGTCAGGGTCAGGTTTTCTGTTTCGGGTAAGGGCGACTCAACCGATTTGATCAATCGGGCCCGTCGTGGACTCAGTGCCAGTACCGACCGCATCCGGGCGACCTGACCTGCCGTAAACAGATTCATGCAGGCATCTGGCCAGTAATTCATGTAGTCTTCCATCAAATCACGAACCTGTCCCTTCCCATCACAATTGGAATAGGTTTGCTTACAGGTCTGCTGAGCGGTTGATCCGTCAGCCATGGGGGGTGTATCGGCTACATAATCCTCATTACATCCACTCCCATCTCCCCACGGATGGATCAATCCCAGCCAGTGACCGATTTCGTGCGTAACCGTTCGGCCCAGTAAGTACAATGACCGACTAACCGTACCTGTTTGCCGACCAAACGTCCGGTGATCGATAATCGAGCCATCGGTGAGGTCATTCGCCGTTGTAGGTAACCCCTTCAGCGTGTCAGCCATTGTTGGAAACTGCGTGTATCCCAAATAATCATCCTGAAGGGTTGTCACCCAGATGTTCAGATACCGATCGCTGGGCCAGTAGGCAATTTGCGACAATAGCGAATCGTCGTTAAAAATATTGAACGATGCTTTTTGAGGGTAGTAATGTCGTGTAATACCCGTAGTTGGCTGCCCGTACGGGTCTTTGGTAGCCAGGAAAAACTCTATGCCTGCATCGGCCCCAATGGGGCTGGTGTTGTAGCCCTTAGTGCCTGCCTTACGTCGGTAGTCCTCGTTTAATACGGCAATCTGAGAGGCTATTTGTGCCTCAGAAATATTTCCATTGTTAGCTCCCCCAATGGCTAATGAGGCTGTGTTATGAACCACGTGCACAACAATCGGAATACGGTAAATCGTGTTGTCTGCTTGTTGACGAAGTGATTTTTGCTTCGCCAGTGCCTGCTCAACCCGATCGTTCAGCTCCGTCAGTTGCCGAGATCGGTTGGGGTCCCGTTGCTGTAAGATTCGTTCATGTTCGACCGTTGCGCATCGGTTAACGATCGGTTCCTGAAGGGACTGCGCCCCCACCCCAGATGTCAGTAAACAGAAAAGCGAACCGGCCAGCCAATGCCAGCCGGTTCGCCTGTTACTCATCAGGCTGTTATTGCCCTGCTTTATCATACGCTGTTATAATTTCACGAACGAGCCGGTGCCGTACCACATCACGTCCATCCAGCTCAACGAACGAAATTCCTTTGATGTTTTTCAAAATCTCCACCGACTCAATCAAACCGGACTTTTGCCGGTTGGGTAAATCAATCTGCGACCGGTCGCCCGTAATGATTGCCTTTGAGGTTGGCCCCATCCGGGTCAGAAACATTTTCATCTGCATCGGCGTCGTATTTTGCGCTTCGTCGAGCAGAATAAAGGCATTGTTCAGGGTCCGTCCCCGCATATACGCCAGTGGTGCTATCTCAATGATCCGATTTTCGGTATAAAACTTAAGCTTTTCAGCCGGAATCATATCGTCGAGCGCGTCATAAATAGGCCTTAGGTACGGATCAATTTTTTCTTTCAGATCACCCGGCAAAAAGCCCAGATTCTCCCCTGCTTCAACCGCCGGACGCGTAATTATAATTTTCTTGACTTCTTTGTTTTTTAACGCCCGTACCGCAATGGCAACCGCTGTGTAGGTTTTACCCGTACCCGCTGGCCCAATGGCAAACACCAGATCATGTGTTTCGGCAGCCTCAACAAGCCGTTTCTGATTATCGGTTCTGGCCCGAACCACAACGCCCCGATTACCATAAACCAGTACTTCATCATCATTGGGTATAACGGGTGGAGCTGTGCTACCACCATTAACGGGCTGCCCACTATGGCTGATGTAGTTCTGGATATTTTCCTGGGTTATTTTACCATACTTCTGATAGTGTTCCATCAGCGATTCCAGAATGTCGCTGATGCGGCTAATCTCGGGTGTTGTCCCTTTGATTCGGATTTCGTTGCCGCGTGAAATAATTTTGCTCATGGGAAACGCAGCTGCCACTTCTTTAATATTGTGGTTTTCTACGCCCAGAAAGTCGATGAGCGATACATTGTCGAGGGTAATGACTTTTTCGACCAAACGATGAATAGGTTTACGTGTGATTTCCGAAAAGTAAGCGATTTCTTTGCTTCTACAACACGTTTTATCAAAAAATTATTCGCTGCTCGTATTTTCCTACCGGGTACTACTTTTTTGTACAAAACCCATATTTACTGGTTATAAATACTTATCTTGCTGACATACAGTTCGCTGCTTAGTTTCTGTATCATGTACGCAAATCCCGCCCACAACCGTTGCTTAAAAAAACGAAAATTTTTTTGGCGTTATAGCATCAACATTACCAGAATGTTACGAACGTTTTGGTACAGTCGAGGTCTATACGTTGGCTTAACCGAAGTTGCCTTTTGCGAGGATGATTGCGTAAACTTGCAGTAAGTCATGGAGAACAACGCCCGTCCAAATCAACACCTTCGTAAACCATCGGCTTTCGCCGGAGGTCGGCAACAAGCCGGAAATCATTGGCTCGACACGGGTCTCGGTAAGCTTCCACCGCAGGCATTAGATCTGGAAGAAGCAGTCCTGGGTGCGTTAATGATCGAAAAAGACGCCCTATCATCGGTTGTCGATATTCTGAAGCCTGAGACGTTTTATAAAGAGGCCCACCAGCGCATTTATCAGGCTATTCTGACCCTGTTCGGCAACTCGGATCCAATCGACTTATTAACGGTTACGAATCAGCTTCGTAAAACTGGTGAGATTGAACTCATTGGTGGAGGTGGTTTTGTGGCCGAACTTACGTTCCGGGTTAACTCGGCGGCCAACATCGAGTACCATGCCCGTATCGTATCGGAGCAGGCCCTTAAACGGGCGCTGATTGCCATGTCATCGACGATTTTGCGCGATGCCTACGAGGATACTACTGACGTATTCGAACTCCTGGACCGTACCGAACAATCGCTCTTCAAGATTTCGGAATCGAACATCAAGAAGAACTATGCGGACATGAGTACCATTGTTCGGATGGCGCTTAATGAACTCGAAACCAAAAAAAATCAGGAAGGCTTAACGGGTGTACCATCGGGTTTCACTAATCTCGACCGTGTTACATCGGGCTGGCAACCTACGGAACTGATCATTTTGGCAGCCAGGCCAGCGATGGGCAAGTGCCTGGGCAAAGGCACCAAAGTTGTCATGTTCGATGGCTCGCTTCGTAAAGTTGAAGATGTTCGTGAAGGCGACCTGCTGATGGGCGACGACTCAACGCCCCGGCGAGTGCTCTCTATTGCCCGTGGTCAGGAACGAATGTACTGGGTAAAACAGAATAAAGGCATCGATTATCGGGTAAATGAAAGTCATATCTTATCACTGAAACGGAGCCGAAACGAAGGCGGACATACAAAAGGAGATGTGCTTAACATCACGGTTCGTGATTACCTGACGAAATCCGATAAGTTTAAAACCAACTATAAAGGCTATAAAGTTGCGGTTGAGTTTCCTGAGCAAACCGTTCCACTCGATCCCTACTTTGTAGGGTTATGGCTCGGAGATGGGCATGCCTATAGCTCTCGTATTACAAATGTAGATAGCGAAGTTGTTGATTACCTGCAAACCTACGCCGATGATCTTGGCCTGAAAATGGTCACATATCAGCAACCCAACCGGACAGCTAATTATGCGATTACGTCTGGCCAGCGTGGAGGTGCCCAATATGGACAGCGTCCGGCCAGATTCAATATACAAGAACAATTACGTGGCCTCTCCATCATTGAAAACAAGCATATTCCGCATAGATACCTCATCAATTCGACAGAAAACAGATTAAAACTGCTGGCCGGACTTGTTGATAGCGATGGTCATTATCAGGAAGAATTCAATTGCTACGAGATTACCCAGAAGAATAAGGAACTGGCTGAGCAGTTAAAATATCTTTGCGATACCCTTGGTTTTCGCTGCTCATTAAAGGAAAAACAAGCTACGATTGCCAAGATTGGCTATGCGTCAACAGTCTATCGACTCCGCATCTTTGGTAACCTGGATTCAATTCCGGTACGTATTGAGCGCAAAAAAGCTCGTCCACTTAAAGCAAGGGCCGACTGGCGCGTAACCGGCATTCAGGTTGAGTACGATAAGGTTGATGACTACTACGGTTTCTCAATCGACGGTAATCGCTTGTTTCTACTTGAGGACATGACCGTGACGCATAACACGGCTTTCGTCGTTTCGGCCCTCCGAAACGCGGCTGTTGACCACGGAAAGCCCGTAGCGATTTTCTCGCTGGAAATGTCGTCGGTGCAGTTGGTGAATCGTCTGATCTCGGCCGAAGCGGAAATTGATTCGGAGAAAATCAGGAAGGGTACGCTGGCTCCGCATGAATGGACGCAGTTGCACCACAAGATTCAACGACTGACTGAGGCTCCCATTTTTATTGACGATACCCCTGCCCTATCCATTCTGGAACTACGGGCAAAATGCCGACGCCTTAAAGCGCAGCACGATATTCAGATGGTCGTGATTGACTATCTTCAGCTCATGTCCGGCGATTCATCGGGCCGAATGGGTGGTAACCGTGAGCAGGAAATTGCCTCCATTTCGCGGGCACTCAAGAATCTGGCGAAAGAACTGAACGTACCGGTTATTGCCCTTTCGCAGTTGAGCCGGGCCGTTGAAACCCGGGGAGGTGATAAGAAACCACAACTTTCCGACCTTCGTGAATCGGGATCTATTGAGCAAGATGCCGACATGGTTTGCTTCCTGTATCGTCCTGAATACTACAATATTACGCAGGACGAAAATGGCAACTCGACGGTGGGTATTGGGGAAGTAATTATCGCTAAAAACCGGAGTGGCTCCCTTGATACGGTCCAGCTTAAATTCATCGGCAAGTTCACCAAGTTCTGCGACCTTGATTCCTACTTCGAGCCGGTTCAGGCGCAGGGTTTTGCTCCTGATGTGAATGGGCTAAGCAGTTTTGAGGCTCCACCGTCGGCTGGAAGTGTTTTCAAAAGCAAAGCTAACACGATGACAAACTTCGGCAATGCCGATCCAAGTCAGGAAACTCCGTTTTAAGAATCTGAGTTTTTTTAACCACAGAGGCACAGAGAGCACAGAGTTTTAATGTACTTATATTGTTACAGGTAAAACGCTGTGCTCTCTGTGCCTCTGTGGTTAAACTATTTTTAGTTTGCTCATTTCAAGCTATTCATCATTTTCTCTTCTCACTTACCATCTCACAAACATGAAATTAATTGGTGTACTCGCCTACCTGCTTATCTGTTTCAGTACCACTACCGAAGCCCAAAAATTGAGAGGCCTCGACAAAAGTCCGATGGACATGGCCTATTATCCGGACGATTTTGCCCATGATCGCAAGTTTGCCCCAGCTAAAGTCGGCGATAAGGTGTTTGCCCGCGTAACGTATAGCCGACCGGCTAAGAATGGACGAGAGGTATTTGGCAAACTAACCCCATATGGGAAAGTGTGGCGGGTAGGCGCTAATGAAGCTACGGAGGTGAAGTTTTTTACGGACGCCACCGTTCAGGGTAAAAAGATCAAAGCAGGGGTCTATTCGCTTTACGCGATTCCTACTGAAACCGAATGGACGCTTATCTTCAACAGTGACTTAGATCAATGGGGTGCCTATAGTTATAAAGAGAACCTGGACGTGTTGCGCGTGACAACCCCGGTTAAAAAATCAGACGAGCTGGTTGAAAACCTAACGATCCAGTTCAAAAAGGCGGGCGATAACGTCAAGGAATCAATTATGATCATTGCCTGGGACAATACGCTGGTTGAAGTACCAGTTGCATTCTAGGGTATTAAACACATTGCTTTATTGAACACAGAGCCACGGAGAACACAGAGAATTATCAATTGTATCTCTGTGTTCTCCGTGGCTCTGTGTTCAATAACATTTATCAGAAGTTGGGCTTCAGTAGGTATTTATTGTAGAACTCGTCAATGACTTTGACAGCCTCCGTGGGCGTATCAACAATACTGATCAACTTCATATCTTCTGCATTAATATTATGTTGCTCTTCCAGCATGACATTAGTAATCCAGTCGATTAGCCCCTGCCAGTATGACTTCCCTACCAATACGATTGGAAAACGAGCAATTTTTCGGGTCTGAATCAGGGTCATCGCTTCGAACAACTCATCCAGTGTGCCCATGCCGCCAGGCATAACAACAAAGCCCTGTGCATATTTGACAAACATCACCTTCCGAACAAAAAAGAAGTCGAAGTTGATACTCTTATCGGGGTCGATATAAATATTGCTATGCTGTTCAAAGGGCAGTTTTATATTTAGTCCAACCGATTTTCCACCCTGTTCAAAGGCACCTTTGTTCCCAGCTTCCATTATGCCGGGACCACCGCCCGTAATAACACCATACCCATGCCGAACCAGTTTGGCCGCTATTTCTTCGGTCATTTTGTAGTATGGGTTGTCAGGCTTGGTACGGGCTGAACCGAAAATGGACACGCAGGGTCCAATCTTAGCTAATTTATCAAAGCCTTCGACAAACTCAGCCATCACCTTAAAGATGACCCAGGAGTCTGCAGTTTTTATCTCATTCCAGTCGTGATCCTGAAAGGCTTCTTTAATGCGTTGTTCGTCGGGTGTTAGCAGTAACTCGTCGCGCTTGGGTAAATCATTGGCAATTCGTTCGGTGCTCTGCGTTTCAGAGCGATGAACATTCTCTTTCGTTTCGTCCATTTATGTACTAAAAAAGGCAGTGGGCGCGAATCGTACTCACTTATTTTAAGATATACCAGTCTCCTAAACTAATTAAAAATTTCGTTGTCAGCCATGCCAACGAGATTTATTACTGAGAAGGAATCTATTAACAGCTTTGTCAACAAAATCGTTTCATGCATTTATGAATGCCCTTTAGCCTCCCAACTGCAATGACATGGCACACAAAAGGGCTCGACTAGTCGAGCCCTTTTGTGTGTAACTATACCTGTATAGCCGCTTACTTGCGCCTGGTTTCCAGGAAGTACTCGATCCGATCCATGGCTACGGTCAACTCATCGATTGTTGGCAGACAAACAATTCGGAAGTGATCATTTTGTTTGTAATTGAAGCCATTTCCCGACACAACGAGCACTTTTTGCTCTGTCAACAGATTCAGCACAAAATCATCATCATCTTCCAGGCGGAACTGGCTCAGATCAATTTTCGGAAAAATGTACAAAGCACCTCTGGGCTTTACGCAGCTAACGCCCGGAATGGCCGTCATCCGCTCATAAGCGAGCATCATCTGTTTGTATAAACGACCCGTTGGAACCACCAGATCATTAATACTCTGATAGCCTCCCAAAGCCGTTTGAATAGCATATTGTGTAGGCACGTTCGCACACAACCGCATACTGGCTAACAGGGTCAGCCCTTCAATGTAGGACTTGGCTCGTTTTCGAGCACCGCTCAGAATCATCCAACCGCCCCGAAAACCAGCCGCCCGGTAATTTTTCGACAATCCGCCCATGGTGATGCAGAGCGTATCATTAATCATCTTGGAGATTGGAAAATGGACAGCTCCATTGTATAGAATCCGGTCGTAAATCTCATCCGAAAAAACGATCAGTTTATGCCGCTCGGCAATACGGGCGATTCCTTCCAATACGGCTTTGTCGTACACAGCACCCGTTGGATTATTCGGGTTTATGACAACGATAGCCCGAGTGCGGGGTGTAATTTTTTGTTCCAGATCAACCAGATCGGGGTTCCAATCGGACGCTTCGTCGCAGACATAGTGAACAGGCTTGCCTCCACAAAACGCTACAGAAGCCGTCCAGAGTGGGTAATCGGGTGATGGAACCAGCACTTCATCCCCTTCATTGAGGAGCGCCTGCATGGAGAGCATAATCAACTCACTTACCCCGTTACCAATGTAAATATCGTTGATTTCGATACCTGGGAGACCAATATTCTGGGTATGGTGCATGACCGCCTTACGGGCCGCAAATAGCCCCCGCGAGTCGGAATAGCCCTGCGCATTGCGGATGTTCAGAATTATATCGTGGACAATTTCGTCGGGGGCGTCGAAACCGAAGGTGGCAGGATTGCCAATGTTCAGGCTGATGATTTTGTAACCCTGACTTTCGAGTTCAAGTGATTTCTCGTAAATAGGGCCCCGAATGTCATATTTCAGATGGGTAAGCCGATCGCTTTTAAGTATTTCCATACCAGGCACTTCTACTACTTCGTCTATGCACGCTAATTCCATGCCGCAAAAGTACGGAACTGTCTGACAAGTTTAGGTATACTGCCTGTACAGAAAAAATTGCGTGCTGCTTTGGTGTCGGTTAGTAGTAACCGACACCAAAGCAGCACGCAATTTCAGATAGAAACCGTTAGTTAGGCACGAATAACACGGCGTCGGCCACTACAACTCCGTCGGCCTCTTTCGTTGATACCTCAACATAGCTTTTCTGACCCGGCGTTAGCGTAAACGAACCGAGTGGCACCCACTCACCCGATGTCTGGCCTTCGACCCGGATATCAGCCTCACGGATAGTTACGTCTTTGCGTTGTTTACCATCCGAAACGGTAATGGTTGTTTTACCTGATGCCCCCATAAGCTTCGGAAAATAAATATAGATATTGTAGTCCCCTGCTTTTGTTACGGCAGGGCTAAACTGAACTGTTTTCACCTCTCCATCAGCAGCTTTCGCGGTAAAATAACTTGGCCCGTAAGCGCCTTTGGGGTTGTTGTCGCGAGTCCAGTCACCCGTACGGGTTGTATGGGCTGTATCATCGTTATCCACCAGAATTTCAGGCGTACTGCCATCCGCCAAAGGGTTGGTTTTTAATTCCGCCTGGAGCTTCTTCACATCAATGGCCTGTACCGATGTTTTTCCATCAATGGCCATGCTCGCTGCCACCGCCGACGACTGGGCCAGTACCATAAATACGGGTTCCATACGGATAGATCCATACGCAATATGCGTGGCTGAGAGGCAAACCGGTACGAGCAGGTTTTTACATTCGTTTTCTTTCGGAATCAGGCATCGGTATGAGATCGGATATGGAGGGAAACCGCCTACCTGAACATCGCCCTCGTTTTTAACCATTTTTAGTCCGTTCTTCTCGATCACGATCCGCTGGCAATTGTGTGAATCCATTGTGTACGCAGCCATTCCCACACCGTCTGTCACTACGTTGCGCCCCTGACAGTTGGCCTGGGTCATCACATAATAGCCAATCATACGCCGGGCTTCCCGCACATACATTTGGGTTGACCAGTTCCCGCTGTCTGTGTATTCGTCTTTAGGGTAGCCTAGTTTGCGCATTTCAACCTGAATATCAGGGCGCATCCGTGGATCATGGCCGATAAAATAGAGTAAGCCTTTGTTATACAATTCATGCTGCCGCTGAATGTCGGCCCTACGCTGGTAACTGCCTTCGGGAAAGTCATAATTCATGCCGATCATGTCGGTCGAAAACGGGCCATTATTATTGATATCCGTTTTCTGATTCGGCATCCAGTCAGGCTTCAGGATGGTGTTAAACGCCAGCTTGGGGTTTTTCTCTATAGCCCGCAACAACAATTCATAGTGGGTTGAATCGTAGCCTTCTGGCTTCGTGATCGGGATCATGTTGGCCGGATTGCTGGTCAAACAGATACGGAAATTATAGGTCTGAACCTGTTTATTTCCGCTACCGATGGGCTGCAAAGCCGCCGGACTAATACCCCAGCATAAACCGCTCTCGGGTTTGCCGGGAATTTTATAGGGGTCTACCCCATCGGCAAATTGATGCTTGTCGAGCAGTTGAACACCGTTGTAGGTTTCCCCGTACAGCTTGTTGTCTTCGCGGCCAACGGTATAGCTAACGCCCGCCTTGGCCATCAGGTCCCCTTCGTAGGTACAGTCGAGAAACATTTTAGCCTTGATCACCCGATTCCCTCCACTCCCCGACGAGGGCTCCAGGGTTATGCTTTGAATCGATCCGTTTTGCTTCGTTGCCGACACGAGTCGGTAGGCATACAAGACGTTAACATCTGCCCGTTTAACGTAATCTTTAAACAGATCTTCCGCAACATGGGGCTCAAAAATCCACTGTTCAAACTTACCGTAGTGCTTGCCGATCCGCCGGTAGTAATCCCGGGCAATACCCGAAATGGCGTATTTATTTCCAATGTCTGTATAGCCCAGTCCGCCCGTAGTCAGGCCACCCAGGTGCCGTCCGGGCTCAATCAGGATCACAGATTTCCCCATTTTCTTCGCTGTATAAGCTGCAATAACTCCCGCCGATGAACCACCATACACACAGATATCAACGGTAACCGGGGAATTCTGGGCAACTACAGTTCTAGCTACTAATGGAATGCAGACAAAGAGAATTAGTAGTTTTTTCATACATGATTTGAAAGGGTTTATTGAACACAGAGCCGCAGAGAACACAAAGAATTTTTCAATTGAACGGAGAAATTATACTTCCTCAATCAATTAGAATCGTATCCTTTGTGTTCTCTGCGGCTCTGTGTTCACTATCTTTTGCGATTACTAATAACCCGGATTCTGGGTCAACAAGGGGTTGACATCCCGTTCGGTTTGAGGAATTGGGAACAGATAATGATGTTCGTCGACGGCGATCGTTGGATTCTGCTCTTTCATGGCGCTGATCAATCGTTTGGTACGCGCCAGATCATACCAGCGATGCCCTTCGAAGGCCAGTTCCAGCCGTCGTTCCAGCAATAAACTATCCCGAAACTGAGCCTGACTCAGGTTGGCAGTCAGATTTGGCAAACCCGCCCGGTTCCGAATCCGGTTGATAGTTGAATAGGCGTCCGTATTATTCGGTGTTTGCTCGTTCAGTGCTTCGGCATACATGAGCAGAACATCGGCGTACCGAATGATGGGATAGTTATTTCCACCGTCGTTGTTACCGGTAGCACTAGGATCTAAGTATTTGTAAACGTAGCAGGGGAACAAAACGCTGGCAGGAGCCGCGGGTGTACTCGATGCAGAATAGAGCTTAAGCGTTACATTTCGGCGTTTATCATCAGCACGGTAGGCCTTATACAGATTGTCGGTAGCAGGATCATCTCCGAAACCAGCTACCCCATTCACCCGATCGAAGTTGGGCCGCATATACCCCTGCATCCAACTTCCTTCATTGAAGCCACCACTCAACGCCTGCATTTCAAAAACCCCTTCTTTACCATTTTTGTTGGCGATCAGAAACGCATCCGCAAAATTCGCCCAAAGGTCGTATACACCCAGCGCAATCACTTCTTTGGCTTTAGCCGATGCATTAGCCCAGTCCTGGCGTGTCAGGTATACTTTGGTCAGAAAGGCTTTTGCAGCCCCCTTAGTTGCCCGTCCTCTGTCGGCAGTAGAATAGGTCGTTGGCAAAACGGTTTCGGCTTCCGTAAAGTCCTGAACGATCAGTTTGTACACGTCATCCACAGATGCCCTGGCTACAGTCAGATTATTCAACGATGTCGTTTCGGCTGTTATCAATGGCACGCCCCCAAACAATCGAACCAGTGTGAAGTAATAGAACCCACGCATGAACTTAGCCTCAGCTATATAGCGCGCTTTCAGATCGTTGTCCATGGCTATGCCCGGTACACGCGCAATGACCGTATTGGCCCGATTAATGGCTGAGTAAACCGTTGACCAGAGCGACTGAAACGTAGAGGTAGCCGGTGTAAACGTATATTTATCGAGATCGTTCTTGGGCTGATTAGCCGTCGAGCGACCGTTACCCCATTCGGCATCGTCGGTGGCCTGGTCCTGCAAAATCCACATCACCTGCCCATACATATTGGCGTTGTTCAGAGGATCATAGATTGCACTTACAGCCGCTTTGGCATCATCGGCATTCTTGTAAAAATTAGCGGGTGTAAAACTCGATTCTGGTGTTTGATTCAACACCTCACAGGAGGTCATGGCGCTAATCAGGCAAAGGAGGAATACTATCTTTTTCATTGTCCAATTATGAATAATGTAAAATGGATAATGAACAATGTATAATGTAAAAATCACAAATAGCCCGGTAATTGATCATTGTACATTTTGCATTACACATTGTCCATTTGTTTAAAAACCCACGTTCAGGCCAAATAGAAGCGTTTTAGCTGCTGGGTAGCTGGCGTAATCGAATCCCTGACTCCGGCTATCCTGACCAAACCGGTTCACTTCCGGGTCGTAGCCCGAATAGCTGGTCCAGGTCAGGAAGTTTTGCGCCGTTGCATACACCCGAACCGATTGGATTTTCAGGCTTTTGAGAACCGACGCGGGCAGATTGTAGGCCAACTGAATGTTCTTCAGGCGGAGATACGACCCATCCTCAATCTGCCGGGTTGACACGCGGTTGGCAGGGCGGGTGGTAGACGCTCGTGGGATGTCCGTATTGGTATTGGTGGGCGTCCAGCGGTTCAACACATCCCGGTCCTGGTTTGTAGTGGCGTTCAGGTATTCCAGTTCATAGCGGTTCGCATTCAGAATATTATTGCCGTACACGCCCTGAAAAAAGGCGGTCAACTCGACTCCTTTGTACGAAAATGTATTGCTGATACCGCCAATGAATTTGGGTTGCGCCCGACCAATGATCGTCCGATCGTTATCGTCTATTTTCTTATCGCCGTTCAGGTCTAGGTATTTACGATCGCCGGGCTTTTTGGCCTGTGGATCAGCAAGCGCGGTAAGTTCATCGGTCGTTTGATAGAGCCCGTTCGTCACGTAGCCAAAGAATGACCCCAATGGCTCCCCTACCCGAATGATACCGGAGTTAAGGTTCTGGCCGATGTTGGCTACGTTGCCGGCAAAAATCTGTGGTGCACCGCCAATATCCAGCACTTTATTGCGGTTGAGGGCAAAATTTACATCCGTTGTCCATTTGAATGCGCCATCAATGTTACGCGACGAAATACTCAGTTCAACCCCTTTATTCTCCACCTTGCCCAGGTTTTTAATGGCGCTTGAATACCCTGATGTGCTCGGCAGGGTCACATTCAGGAGCAGGTCTTTCGTACGTTTCAGGTATACATCGGCGGTCAGTGTGATACGGTTATTGAGGAATCCCACATCCACACCCATGTCGGCCTGGGTTGTTGTTTCCCACGATAAATCCGGGTTCGCAATCTGGTTTGGTCCCAGCCCAGTTGACACGGTATTACCAAAAACGTAATTCTGAGTTCCCAGCAGCGAATAGGCCGGGTAGTTGCCAATACCATCCTGATTACCCGTCGATCCATACGTAGCCCGAAGTTTCAGGTCGTTGATAACGCGGTTGTTCTTTAAAAACGCTTCTTCCGAAACCCGCCAGGCCAGGGCCGCCGATGGGAAATAGCCATTCTGTTTGTTGGACCCAAAGCGAGAGGAACCATCCGCCCGGAACGAGGCTGTCAGCAAATATTTATCCTTGTAGCCGTAATTAATGCGGGCCAGATACGATTGAAGCCCCCAGGTGCCAATACCCGATTCGGGAATGAGCGGTACCGAACCAGACGCCAGGTTACCTGATCCCAGGTTATCGTTCACGAAATTACGAGACTGCGCCCGGCTACTTTCCGTCCGGTTGGCCTGCTGCGTATAGCCCAGCAAGGCACTTATGTTATGGACCGTATTGAAGGTTCGCGAATAGGTCAACAGGTTCTCATTCAGCCAGGTCGTTGCCTGGGAATTATAGATCGACGCGGCTCCGCCCTGCGCCAACCCACTTGATACCGAGCGAGGTAGGTAAGAATCCTGTTTTTGCAGTATCGCATCTATGCCCAGCGACACCCGCAAGTTCAAGCCATCAATGATCTGATAATCGCCGAAGACACTGCCAAAAATACGATAAGCCGTTGTGCGGTTTTTATTATCACGGGCTAGTGCAACGGGGTTGTCGGCCGTGAAGGTGAGCGCCGGATCGGTTAGCAGATAGGTGCCGTCCGGATTCCGTACCGGCAAGATCGAGGGAAATTGTAAAGCCGCCATCGTAACCAGACCTGCACTCCCTAAATCCCCATCCGAACGGGCCTGATTCGTAACGGTCCGGTTGACGGTCAGGCTATTCCCAATTTTAATTTTATTGGTCAGCTTCCGATCCAGATTGATCCGGAACGAGTACCGGTCAAAATCGGAATTGACAATAATGCCGTTCTGTTTGAAATACCCCCCCCCAATGGAATATTGGGTTTTTTCATCGCCCCCACTCATCGACAATTGGTAGTTGGCAATGGGTGCCTGCCGAAAAATCTCATCCTGCCAGTCGGTGCCAACGCCAAATGCATCGACCTGTGCCTGCGTATATACCGCCGGACGGCCCTCGTTTGTATTGGCATCGTTCACAAACTGAGCGTACTCCCGTGCGTTAAGCACCGGGTATTTCCGGCGTACCTGCTGAACACCGTAGTAGGTTTCGAAATTGATGGTCGATTTGCCCGCCTTCCCGCGTTTGGTTGTAATGATTACCACACCGTTGGCACCTCTTGACCCATAGATGGCCGTAGACGACGCATCTTTCAGGACCGAAATAGACTCAATATCACTTGGATTGAGGGTACTCAGGACGTTAAAATTTGACCCGCTGTTGGCGCCATCATTTTTAAACGGGATGCCATCAATCACATACAAGGGTTCGTTATCTCCCTGAATGGAATTGCCACCCCGAATCCGGATGCTTGTTGTACCCCCCGGAGCCCCCGAGTTCTGGGTAATCTGTACCCCGGCAGCCCGGCCTTGTAGTGCCTGATCGAGTGAAGTAACGGCTACTTTACGAATCTCCTCCACGGGCACTGTAGCAACTGAACCCGTCAGGTCACTCTTTTTCACCTGTCCATAGCCTACCACAACCACCTCATTCAGCGATTTGGTGTCGGGCAGGAGTTGAATATCAAGAGTCGATTGGTTACGGATAACTTTCTCCTGGCTGGTATAGCCTACGAAGCTAAACACCAGTGTTATGCCTGAGCCGTCGATACGGTCGTTTGGTATAGTGAGCTGATAGCGCCCTTGTGCATCGGTTGTTGTCCCCCTCGGCGAGCCTTTCACTACCACGCTCACCCCCGGCAGTGCCTCTCCGGTTTCGCCCGTTACGCGTCCTGATACCCGGATATCTGTTGGCACTTGCTCTGTCAACTGGGCGGCCGACAGATTAGTCAAGCCGGATAACTGAACGGGACCCGCCGTTGTTTGGGGTGGTAAGTCGGGCAGGCTAATAATAGCTCTATCGCTGTTTTTAGGCGCTAAAATCAAATAAGCTCCCGAGCGCAGCTTCTTGAATTTCAACCCATTGGGCTTAAGTAATGCGTTTAGATTCGTTTCCAGGCGGGCATTCAAATCAAGCGGTTCAAGCGGACTTAGGTGGCGCGCTACTACGGATTCTTCAAATAAAATATCGACGCCGTAATGTTCTTTCAGTTGTAACAGGGTCTGTTTGAGCGGCTGATTTGCCATACTAAGACTTTTGGTCTTGCCCGGCTGCGTAGTAAGCGCTTGTTGAGTTGTTCGGGCAAAAGCCAGGGTTTGCGCTACGGTATGTCCGTAACCGACGCTGAGTAACCAACCGGTTATCAGTGTGAGTGGTACTGGTTTTCTCATTGAGTGAGTTGGGGTTCGGAAGCAGTTGAAAAAATAAGGTTCTGACCACGATGGCTAACTCGTAGTTCAAGGAGTTCGGCCAGGGCATCTGCCAGTTCATCGGAAGAGCCTGCGCGAATAGTACCGGTCAGGGTCCGTCGGGCCAATGCTGGGTCGGTGAGTTGAACGTTAACGCCAAATACATACTGAATTTGGCTGGCGACTTCCCGCAGGGGCGTATTGTTGAAACTAAACAACCGATACCGCCATTGGGCAAACTGAGTCGTGTCGGGTTGGGTCTGGAGTTGTAAAGACCCTCGTCCATCGAGCGTGACCCGATCGCCGGGCTTCATGAGCAAGTCCTGAACAGGTTGATTATCGGTGGCATAATGCAGGTTAACACGACCTCGCTTGAGTACCACTTCTGCACGCTCAACTCCACTCCGAACGGAAAATTCGGTGCCCAGTACTTCCACATCCAGTCCATCCATAGCCTGAACAACAAATGTCTGATTACTAGGCAAATGCTGTACATCAAACACGGCATCTCCCGTTAAGGCAACGCGTCGGGAAAGCCAGCCATACCCAACACGGGGTACCCGCAACGTTGAGCGGCTATTCAGCGAAACCAGCGAGCCGTCGGGCAATTTGAGCGACCGAAGCTGGTGTGGGCCGGTCGCCACGGTATAATACAGGACTGAGTCCCGGAAAAACCAGCCGCTGGTGAGGAAAGCCAGTGCAACCGTAGCGGCCACGAGCCAACGACCCCTATACCAGTTCCGGTCTGGCTTAGTCAACAGCAGTCGTTGTGATTGTAAGGGGAGGTCCGTTGGTGTATCGATTCGCTGACGGAAGCGGTCCAGATTCTTCGTGACATCGGGCGTGTATTGGGGAAAGCTTCGTTCCCATTCATCGAGCCATTGAAAATAAATTTCGCGGCTACCGGGTTGACTGAGCCATTCGCCAATAACTTTCTGCTGAACGGACGTAGCCCGTCCAGCAAAGTAGCTAAATACCAGTTCTTTAGGTGGTTCCATAAAATGGTGGATTTATCGTTGAGTTTTAGGAAAAGGCCATGACTACCAATAGGCCCCAGCTAATCAGCTTTTGTTGCCGGAGGAGTTGCCGAACCGTAGAAGTAGCCTTTAGCAGATGATTCTCCACTGTTTTAGGGGCCAGCCCCATTTCCAGGGCAATCTCTTTATACGATTTACCTTCAAACCGGCTGAGCAAAAACACGCGTTGTCGTTGGGTAGGCAACTGCTGAACCGCCAGTTCCAAGGCCCTGTAGAGTTCATCCTGTTGCAGAAGCCGGTCGGGTTGGGTAGTTTCCAGATCAGGCCGATCAAGGTCATCCGGCAACGTTTCCTGCCGACTTAATTCCCAGCGCAGGCTGTTATAGGACCGATTTCGAACCGCCTGATAGAGATACGCCCGATACGAGCCGGTGATTTGTTTGTACAGTTCCCTGGTATAAAAGGTGTAAAATAGATCGGCTACCAGGTCCTCTGCCGCCTGCCGGTTGTAAACAAACCGAATGGCATGGCTGCATAAGGGCGCAAAATACTGACGAAAGAGCAGCTCACACCCTACTCGTGGGTCTGTGGCAAACGCATTTCGGATAAACAGTTCACCATCCGGCGACATAGGTATAGGAGCGTCGGTATCACTACGAGGCAACGGGGTTGGCCCAACGGGTGTTGGATCGGTATGAGGGCGAAAAGAAATCACGTTAGCGGGCATCGAGTAGAAGGGTCTGGTATGACTAAGACAAGTTCGCCCGAAAAATCCCCCAATCCATTTTTATTTTTTATTTATAAAATGCAATAGCCCGCTGATTTTTCATGATGGTTATGATCAGGTTATGGTTTTCAAAACAGTGACTGGCCAATTAATTTCATCTCATTTTTAAAATCATAAATCAATCATAATCATCATAAAAATCCGCGTTCTATCATCATCAGGTAGGTAACCAACGTCCGTGAATGCCTTTTCAAGTAAATCAAATGACCAGCCTACCTAATCTCCATTCTCTTAGTATGATTTCCCCGTCTACGTTCCGAAACGCTAGTATCGTTTTAAGCTTTTTATTTCTGTGTAGTTCAGGCGCATCAGCCCAATCGAAAACGCCCCAGAAAACCTACATGTACCTGATTTATCACAAACTGAATCCGGGCCTTACCATTCAGGATGCGTTACCTGTTGAACGGGAATGGAAAAAAGTAAATCAGGCCGCTGTTGATGAGGGTAAACTCGAGGGCTGGTACATGACTGTCAAGCAGTTCACGTCGAACCCGAACCAGACCGAATACGACTATGTAACCCGAATTGTAACCCATGAGATGGCCATAAAAGGCGCATCGCCGGAAGCAATGGCCCGAATTTATGGCGATAGCGTCCAACAGAAAATGGCGGATCTGCAACGGCGTGACCGTAACACGGCTCCCGTCGTTAAAATAGAAATCTGGGAAATCAATGACGGTACGTACGCACCAAAATTCGCGCCTGACGGTACGCAACTGATGGTGATCGACCGGATTCGTCGTCGGAATCCAGGTGCTGACTATGAGGGTACCGTTGGTCAATTAAAGCGACTCAGCGAAGAACGCATTAAACGAAACAACCTGCTCGGCTGGGATTTTTCGTCATTAATTATCCCTAATGGCAGCGAAAAAGGCTACGAATTCAGTATTGCCCAGTATGTAAGCAACCTTGGAGCCGTAGCGAATCCGGTATTAGCCGATACACCGAATCCGGTTATGCCAGCCCCGGCGTATAAGCAACTGCGTAACCAGACAGCCCAGGTATTTGACTTTGTACGGCAGGAAGTTTACCGATTTATGGAGTATACCACCAAGCCCGCCAACTAACAATTGACGGCGAAAATAGAGTTAACTGGGAGAAGAAATAGTTATGAAGGATATACATAACCCGTTCTATCTAACGTAACGTATGGACGCTAAAAATGGAAATTTGCATGGAAATGTGCCTGATTCATCACCTGTAGCTCTGTTGATCATCGACATGATCAATGATCTGGAGTTTCCTGGAGGAGATACCCTTTTAGAACCAGCCTGCCGTGTGGCCGAAACCATTGCTGCCCTAAAACAACGAGCCAAATCCAGCAATATACCTGTCATTTACACCAACGATAATTTTGGTCGATGGCGGTCGAACTTCAATGAAGTTGTTGACCATGTGCTAACCGATCACGTTCGGGGACAGTATCTGGCCGAAGTGCTCAAACCTGAACATGACGATTATTTTGTGCTTAAACCCAAGAACTCTGCCTTTTACGAGACGTCGCTGGACGTGTTGCTAACCTATCTGAAGGTAAAGCATCTAATCTTGACGGGTATCAGTACCGACTCCTGCGTCCTTTTTTCGGCCAATGATGCCTTTATGCGAGATTTAACACTCAGCGTACCCTCCGACTGTGTGGCCGCTATCAAAGCAACTCATTCCTACGATGCCCTTGCATATATGAAGCGCGTTCTTCAGGCCGATACATCACCCTCTACTCAACTTGACCTGACAGGGCTGGCAAAAAATGTATCTACGGATACAGAATCGGTGATTTTGCGGTAACTGGTTCACAGAAGGAAGTAGGTCAACTGAGCTCCAGGATGCCACTACCGTCAGATTCTGGCCGAATTATTGATAGTGAGGTAATGATACCTTACCTCACTATCAATAATTCGTTACCTAACCAATGCGCTTCTCAGCTCTGTTACTTGGCTTTTTTCTTTGGCACTCTACTTCGTTCGCTCAGCGCGTGCACATGCCGGATCTGTTTCAATGCCTGAGTACATCTGCCGATAAGTTTGACGCCTGTATGTTTCGGGAGGGATTTGTTTGTTACAAAAGTTCGGGGGGATTAAACGGCTGGACCTGTTTGTTCGCCTACCAGCCGACGCCGTACATTCAGGATCCATCTCAGTCATTGGCGCTCATTCAGTATGATCGCAATAGCCGGTCGGATATTCTGACGTATCAGGTGCAATCAAAAGAACAGTATGAAACATTACGGGCCGAATTAATTAAACTTGGCTACCAGATTGACCCTGTTACAACCGATCGTCAGTTATTTACGTCGGCAAAGGCAGCCAACACCATCGTTACCTGCCAGCCCGTCTGGAGTGGCAATGGCATGTCGGGCAACTATACAGGTTATCTGTTCACCTTGACCCATCGTCGGTATTAGTTACTGCAACGGCTTCACGGTGTACCCTTTTTTACGCAGCAGATTCACAACTCCTTTTTCGTTACCCAGGTGCCCGGCTCCGAAGGCAAAAAAGGTGGGTTTTTCTTTCGCAGCTTTCTCAATAACTGGAATCCAATTGCTATTCCGCTCCCCGAGTAGACTCTCTTCAAACTGCGAAAAATCCCCCCCGCTGAATTTGCTGGTTTTCATGGACCCCATCAGCTTGCCAAGGTCATGGTCTTTGTATGTGTCGATCAATTCAGCAAACTCCTTCTTCGCTTCATCGGGATTCTTCGCCATATCAACCAACCCTTTTAGCTGTTCTGTGAGCGGGATTTTATCTAAAGCAGCCATTTCAGCTTCAATGGTTTCAAGGCCAAAAACTTCCTTTTTATCAGCGGCTGCCATTTGTGCAAAGGTCATATCGTAGGACGCAGGTTGACAAGGCAGCATGGTCATGTACATCATCGACATTATCCCAATGGGTTTGAACATGCCCATTTGCGCCAGTCCCATACCCATTTTCTGCTTGAGGTAATTGTCTAATACGGTGTAATCGTCGGCAGACAGTAGTTCTTTAACCGACTTGCCGCCCGACATCATCACTGCCTTCTGCATACTTGCCATCATGGCAGGATCATCCATATCCAGTTCCAGATACACCTGCTGGGCATCGCCAACTGCTTTTTTAATCTCGTCGGTTATTTGGAGATCGTTGGGGCAAATGAGATGAAAGGTACCATACAGGTACGATGGCTTCGATAATCCGGGGCCTGTTACTTCGTACAGTAATGCTTTGTCCTGGGCCTGAACTTGTGTAGTCAACGTACTCGTTGCGAGTAGGCCCGCCAGGGCAATTTTAGATGCTATATTTTTTTTCATGTTCGTTATCGTATGGCACGCAGATTTTTAGGATCATTATGAGTTAAAAATACGCCTGGTAAAGCCTACCCGTTCTTACGAATCAGCGTTCCCAAAGCTACCAAATAACGCTCTTCTAAGCCAATCTAGTCGGTTCAGTGAGCTGTTGGCTGGACAAACGGTGTATTTACCCGAACGAGTTTGCAATCCAGTTCGATTCGTAACTTTGGTGGACTAATTTCTATTCCTAAGCCGTAGTCAATAAACCAGTCCATGATTGCTCAACACCCTAAATCAGTCCCTCCGCAACCGCAGGCATTTACGCACAAAATCCGCATCGTTACGGCGGCATCGCTGTTCGATGGGCACGATGCCGCCATTAACCTGATGCGCCGGTTGATGCAGGCTTCGGGCGCAGAGGTCATTCACCTGGGGCATAACCGGTCGGTGGCCGAAATTGTGGAATGTGCCATTCAGGAGGATGTGCAGGGCATTGCCGTGACAAGCTATCAGGGAGGCCACCTGGAGTTTTTCAAGTATATGCATGACCTGTTGCATGAACTTGGCGCAGGGCATATCAAGATTTTCGGCGGAGGGGGCGGCACGATACTTCCAGCGGAAATCAACGAACTTCATGCGTACGGCATCACACGTATTTATTCGCCTGACGATGGGAGAAGCATGGGTTTACAAGGCATGATTGACGATTTATTACGTCAATGTGATTACGAATTGCTGCCGATTGCCGTACCGAACGCCGGGCTACAAGCAGATCCATCACTCGCTAAAACGATTGCCCGGCTTATTACAACCGCCGAAAATCATCCTGATTCGTATACAACCCCACGTCTCAACCAAGTAAGCACGCCTGTTCTCGGCATTACGGGTACGGGTGGCGCGGGCAAATCATCGCTGGTAGATGAGCTAGTCCTGCGATTCCTGCGAACCTATTTAGATAAAACCCTGGCAATCATCTCGGTCGACCCCTCGAAACGAAAAACGGGCGGAGCCTTGCTCGGCGACCGAATCCGGATGAATGCCATCAGCTCCCATGCCGGTGCACCAGGCCGTGTATATATGCGCTCACTGGCAACCCGACAGTCAAATCTGGCATTGAGTCGCCACGTGCAGGACGCCATTAATGTTTGTAAAGCAGCTCCGTTCGATCTAATCATCGTTGAAACCTCAGGGATTGGTCAGTCGGATACGGAGATTACCGAGCATGCCGACAAGACCTTGTACGTGATGACGGCTGAGTATGGGGCCGCTACGCAGTTGGAGAAAATAGACATGCTTGATTTTGCCGACGTCATCGCGATCAATAAGTTCGATAAACGCGGCTCACTGGATGCGTTGCGTGATGTCCGGAAACAGTACCGACGAAATCATAATCAATGGGATACACGCGACGATGAACTGCCTATTCTGGGGACAATAGCTGCCCAGTTCAACGACGAGGGAATGAACGCCCTATTTGATAAACTGATGGAATTGGTTGGCGTGGAGCCGGCAGCAGGGAACAGCGAGGAGCACAAAATCCGTACACCACGCCCGATGCCCCATACAGCAACCACTATCATTCCACCCGATCGCATACGTTACCTGGCTGAGATAGTAGAGGAAAGCCGCCGGTTTGACCAGTTCGTAACTGATCAAACAACGTTGGCCCGACAGCTGTATCAGCTTGACGGCGCACTGAAATTACTAAAAAATACCCCCCGCCCCCCTGAAGGGGGAGTTAACGACACCAAACCAGCCAGGTCACCCCTCGGAGATGAATTAAAACGCATATATGATGAACTCGAAGCCCGACTTCAGCCTGATTGCCGTACCCTCTTGCAGCAATGGCCAGCTGTTCAGAAACGCTACGCAGCGGAGTTCTATGAGTTCAACGTGCGCGACAAAATCATCCGGCAGCCGCTGTATTCTGAAACGTTATCTCACTTAAAAATCCCGAAAGTCAGCTTGCCCAGGTACCACGACTGGGGCGACATCCTACGCTGGCTCCTGACCGAAAACGTACCCGGTGAATTTCCCTACGCGGCAGGTGTATTCCCACTCAAACGTGAGGGCGAAGACCCAACCCGTATGTTTGCGGGTGAGGGTGGGCCTGAGCGCACAAACCGCCGGTTCCACTATGTATCGAAAGGCTTACCCGCCAAACGACTCTCAACCGCTTTCGATTCGGTCACCCTGTATGGGGAGGACCCCGCTTTTCGACCCGATATTTTTGGTAAGATTGGCAACTCGGGAGTCAGCATTTGTACGCTGGACGATGCCAAAAAGCTCTACTCCGGCTTCGACCTCTGCGATCCGGCTACTTCCGTTTCCATGACCATCAACGGCCCTGCACCCATGTTACTGGGCTTTTTCCTGAACGCGGCCATCGACCAGCAATGTGAGAAGTGGTTGAAAAAGCAGGGAGCAGGGAGCGGGGAGCAGGGAGTCGCGGGGGTGTTCTCAGCTCAGAGCTCCTCCCTCCCTGCCTATAACGCCCCCCTACCCGATGGCAACGATGGTTTGGGATTGACGCTGCTGGGCACCACAGGAGATAAGGTACTGCCCAAAGACGTGTATGAACAGATAAAAGCCGAAGCCCTACGAAAAGTGCGGGGAACGGTACAGGCTGATATTTTGAAGGAAGATCAGGCACAGAACACCTGTATCTTTTCGACAGAATTTGCCCTTAAAATGATGGGCGATATTCAGCAGTATTTCTCGGATAATCAGGTTCAGAACTTTTATTCAGTTTCGATTTCAGGCTATCACATCGCCGAAGCCGGTGCCAATCCGATTTCGCAACTGGCGTTTACGCTTTCCAATGGGTTTACATTCGTTGAGTATTACCTCAGTCGGGGAATGTCCGTCGATTCGTTTGCGCCCAATTTATCGTTCTTTTTCTCGAACGGCATGGACCCGGAGTACACCGTGCTCGGGCGTGTAGCCCGGCGTATCTGGGCAAAGGCAATGAAACATAAGTACAAAGCCAACGACCGCTCGCAGAAGCTTAAATACCACATTCAAACCTCTGGCCGGAGTTTGCATGCACAGGAAATCGCTTTCAACGATATCCGTACCACCCTTCAGGCACTGTTGGCGATTTACGACAACTGTAACTCATTGCATACCAATGCTTACGACGAAGCCATCACCACGCCTACCGAAGAATCCGTCCGACGGGCAATGGCCATTCAGTTAATTATCAACCGCGAGTTTGGTTTGACAAAAAATGAAAATCCATTGCAGGGTGCGTTTGTCATTGATGAATTGACGGACCTGGTTGAAGAAGCTGTTTATCAGGAATTTCTGGCCATCAACGAGCGCGGTGGTGTGCTGGGCGCGATGGAGCGGATGTACCAGCGTAGTAAGATTCAGGAGGAATCGATGTACTACGAAACGCTGAAACACAACGGCGATCTACCCATCGTAGGCGTCAATACATTCCTCGACCCAGCCGGTTCACCAACCATTGTTCCGGCAGAGGTGATCCGCTCCACCGACGAAGAAAAACGCTATGCGGTGGAATCATGCCGGGCTTTTCAGGAGCGAAACCAAACGGAGGCCGAGCTGGCTCTGGCAAATTTGCAGGCAACGGCCCTGGCCAATGGCAATCTATTTGAGAGCTTACTGGAAGCAACTAAAGTATGCTCTCTCGGTCAGTTATCGAACGCGCTTTACGCCGTGGGCGGCCGTTACCGGCGGAATATGTAATGAAATCAGACTTTTATACTCAATGACGTATTATCAAATTAGAGGCAGTGTTTATCGTATCGGTTTAAGTGGGTTGATGGTGTTGTTCGCTCTGGGCTGTCAACAAAAAAAGGAAACGGCTAAGACTGAAACCAATGAACCAAAGCCGCCCATTGCATCACTGGCAAAAACGACCTATACACTCGGGGATACAATTACGATCCAGTTGAGCCAACCACTGAATGAGGCTACTGTTTCACTGGATACCAACGCAGCACCCATTGTTCAGAAGTCGGCAAATTCGCTTTCCATCCTGTCTGCCTCAGAACTGGTAGGGCTGCACCGGTTAATTGTCCGGGGTGTTATGGCTGATAAAACGATCCATTTAGATACACTAGGCATCGAATTCTGGTCTGATACGAAGCCTCGTCCTATTGCCTATTCGGTACTAACGACCTATCCGCATCAGGCGAGCAGTTTCACCCAGGGACTTGAGTTTCATAACGGTGTTTTATACGAAAGTACCGGCCTCAACGGTCAATCTAAACTAATGCAGGTTGACTTCCGAACGGGTACTATTCTAAAATCGGTGCCCCTGGCGAATCAATATTTTGGCGAAGGCATCACTATTCTGAACGACCGAATTTACCAGCTAACCTGGACATCGGGCGTATGCTTTCAATATAAACTAGATTTTACGCTGGAGAAGACGTTTAGTTATCCTACCCAGGGCTGGGGATTGACCCACACCGATTCAACGCTCATCCTGAGTGACGGCAGCAACCGGCTCTTTTTTCTCTCGTCTGATTTTCACCGCAAACGCGAACTCGCCGTTTACGACAACATGGGCCCTGTTATGAACCTCAATGAGTTGGAATATGCGAACGGCTATGTGTACGCCAACGTCTGGAAAACCAATCGGATTGTGCAGATTGATATAAAGACCGGGAAAGTTGTTGGGGACCTCGACATGAAAGGGATTCTGCCCGCTGGCATCGATACGGAAGCCAATGTGTTGAATGGCATAGCCTTTCTACCTGCCGAAAACGCGTTTTATGTGACAGGCAAAAATTGGCCAACGCTCTACAAAATCCAGCTCAAAACGAAGTCGAAACAGTTAGTGGCACTGCGTTGACGTAAGAAAGTTAGACACAGAGACACAGCGTACACAGAAATTGAAAATAGGGTTTAAGTTTCTGTGTACACTGTGTCTCTGTGTTTAAACAAAATAAGACGCATAATCCCTGGCGAAATCGGCAAAATTTCTGGGGAGTTTACCCGTAGCATCTTCTACCCCAGCCTCAATCGCCGACGCTTCATTCCGACTGTAGTGGGCATAGTCTTCAATCAATCCATCGGCTTGCCAGTCGGGAAACCCTACTCCAGCCAACGCTGCCCGCATAGCGGCTGGAGGAACATCAATAAACGTAATCTGACGTCCTACCGCTTTTGAGAGTTCATCCGCTATTTCAGCATGCGTTAGTGCCTGTGGACCAGTTAGCGTATAAATTTTTCCTTCATGGCCGGGTTCGACCAGAGCCGCAGCCGCAACAGCCGCAATATCGCGTACATCGACAAGGCTGATGGTGGCATCACCAACAGCAGCAAAGAAGTTACCCTGCTCAACAATCGACGATCGAAAACCTAATAGCCCCTGCATAAACAGATTTGGGCGCAGGAACGTAAACGCCATGCCTGATTCCCGGATAGCCAGCTCAACAACCGCATGGTAACGCAGGAAACGTACCGGCGAATTGGCATCAGCCGCAAATTGCGATAGCTTTACGATATGTTGAACCCCAGCTCGCTGAGCTTCGGCAACAAAATCAAGTTGCTGTTTTTCGGCCTGTTCCGATGAATTAGTTAGCAGAAATGCCCGCTCAATTCCCTGCAAAGCCGTAGCTAACGAGCCAGCGTCATTAAAATCTCCTGAACTAACGTCAGCACCCGGAAGCGCAGCCAGCATCTGGGCATCTTTAGGTGACCGAACCATGGCCCGAAACGGCACCCCCTGGTCGGCTAGTAGTTTGGTGAGTTCGGCACCAATGCTACCCGTTGCGCCGGTGATGAGTAGGGTTGGTGTTTTCGCACCGGAGGGCGGTGATATGGAATTTGCGGTCGTATTCATACGTTTGTCTTTTTAGTAAGGTTTGCCGGTTTCTGGCTGGTTTGTAAGACAAAGGTCTACCAGTGCGACTCCCAAAAATTGTAAGAAAACGAAACGGCATTATTCATGAACAGCCAACTGGTAGAAGCCGATGAACGCCTGGCTACGGTATTTAGTCATTTTTACAGTGTTCAGCTTGACAAATCAGAACCTGCGATTCAGCAGCAGTTGCTTCCCAATTATGAGCTTTTGCTGATTGTCAATTTTGGTCCTGATGTACCGTTTTCCCTTGGAGACAACCACCATACTATTCATCAGACAGCCGTACTTGGGCCCTTACAAAAGATGCTGACGTATACATTGCCGCCGGGTGCAGATGTTATTGTTGTGAACTTTACGCTCAATGGCTTCTATCGTCTTTTGGGCGTACCCATGCAGCAGCTTAAACCGGGTGAGTTATATGATCCTGACATTCTGCTTGATAAATCCTGTTTTCAAGACCTTTGGAGCCAACTTTCGGGTATGCAGAAACAAGAGGATAGGCTTGAGTTATTAACCGATTATGCGCTTACGTTTGTCAAGCCCTCAGAAGCAGGCGCATTGTCTCTACTGGACAGCGTTAACTATTTTAAAAACTTGGCGCTGGACCCCGTAAAGTTATTAGCTCAAACAAATCAGGTGTCCACCCGGCGTATCCAGACGCATTTTCAGACGTATTTAGGCTATTCAGCTAAAGAGCTTAGTCGTTTTCTTCGCTTCAAAAAAGTGCTTCACTTTCTTTATCAACAGCCCCCAACAACCATTGACTGGCACGATCTTGTGCTTACTTTTGGCTATTATGACCATAGCCACCTCATCAAAGACTTTACCTACTTTCTCGGCATCAGCCCACGCAAGTTTCTTAAACAAATAGCCACCGGTGGCGTATGTATCAGCAAATCCGGCAAGTTTTATTGAATGATATAGGATAAGTTTTCGGCAGGATTGTCGTCCTGTTCATCCTGTCGAAAAGTTTATTCTACACAGTATGTTTACGTATGGCAAAAACATCTCTAAGTTCCCTTCTTACCCGCGTTGGGCTCGACTGGTTTATTCTCGCTTTATTGGGCATGATTGGGTTAGCCAAGCTCTGGCCTGAACCGGGTATTCAGAAAGGTCTCTTCTCATTATCTTCCCTTGCCACTTACGGCGTTTCCCTAATTTTTTTCTTTTATGGATTGAAACTGAATTTTAGCCAGTTGCGTGAAGGATTACGTAATTACCGGCTCCATTTGGTTATCCATCTCACTACATTCGTGGTATTCCCAGCGGTTGTATTAGTCGCCCGCTCGCTGCTGCTCACGCCCGATACGGAGCTCTTATGGCTGGGGATTTTTTATGTTGCCGCTCTGCCGTCAACGGTTTCGTCGGCGGTGGTGATGGTGTCAATTGCGGGAGGCAATATTCCGGCGGCTATTTTCAACGCCAGTATTTCAAGTCTGATTGGCGTATTCATTACCCCACTCTGGATGAGCTATTTAGTAGTCGCGACGACCGGACAATACGACCTGGCGGGTGTAATCTGGAAATTGACGCTACAGGTTATTCTGCCCGTTATATTGGGTCTTTTACTGAATCAGCGATTGGGTTGGCTGGCTGCCCGTTACAAAACAGCGCTTCGGTATTTCGATCAGTTCACAATTCTCCTCATCGTATACACCGCCTTCTGCGAATCATTTGCACTTCACTCATTCGAGAAGATTTCTGTGGATGATTTGCTCTGGCTGGCCGCACTGATGCTGGGTTTATTCTTTCTAATTTTTGGGATGATTACCCTTCTCAGCCGGTTCCTGAATTTTAATCGCGAGGACCGCATTACAGCGTTGTTCTGTGGCTCCAAGAAATCGCTGGTGCAGGGGAGTGTAATGGCAAATGTGCTGTTTCCAGGAAGTATGGCGGGCGTTGTACTACTCCCGATTATGATCTTCCATGCCCTCCAATTGATCGTGGCCAGCATTATAGCCCAGTCTATGGCCAGACAGCTCGAAAAAACAAACGGCACTCAGGCCTGATTCTACCGGGTTCAATATGTACAAACTGGCATTCAGTAAAGTGGGCATAAAGCCAGATTAAACGCTGGTGAGCGGTTCGCTTCTAAGAATCAGTAACGCACAACTAAACAACTACTGATTATGAAAACGACACTCATTTCCGCTATTGCCCTGTTCAGCCTGGCTACTACAGTTACCTTCGCTCAGGGTGTTTATTCAAAACCGTTCGACAACAATCGTCCAGGTCGGGTCCAGTCTCCCCGGAATGCTTCCTACGACCAGCATCCCCAATATACCAACAATACCCCGTTTCAAGGCGATCTAACCGTTGATCAACTGAATGCGCTGGTAAACTTATCCCGTCGGCAGGAGAAAGACATTCGTAAGATTGATAACGTATACGACCGACTTCTGGCCAATCCTCGTCAATCAGCCGATATCAAACGGGAGCTACTGGCTCGTAAACGTCAGGAAACGCTGGCGGTCTTAACGGTACCACAACGAAATCAGCTGTTTGCCGCTCAGTATCAGCCAACCAATCGTTATAACAAAAACCAGCCGAACGTTCCTTACGGACGCCGGGGCTAATCCAGCCTGACCTCATTCAGTAAAACGACATACGCCATATCTCCAGGATATGGCGTATGTCGTTTTACTGAATGAGGTTTTATTCTACGGAACATCCACGCGTCTGCGGCCATACACGTCCACCTGGTTTCAGTCCTGAACTGTATCCATAGTATCGAAAAAAACTATGGCATTCAGTTCTGATTTTACCGGTTTCAACATCCCAAAACTGGCATTCAGCCAGATGGGCCTATACCCTGATTAAACGCTTGTAATCGATTCGCTTCTAAGAATCAGTTACGAACAAAACAACTAAACACAACTGATCATGAAAAAGATACTTGCAACCGCCCTCACCTTATTCAGCTTAGCAACTACGGTTTCTTTTGCTCAAGGCGTTTATTCAAAACCATTTGACAATCGCCCTCCTCAATACGGTGGCTCTCGCTACGACCGCGACCAGTATCAGGATGACATTAAAATAGATCGTATCGACGCCATTGTCGGTTTGTCTCGCAGGCAGGAAAAGCAATTGCATAAGATCGAAGATAATTACGACCGCATCTTTGCAACCTCCCGTATGACGCCCGATGCCCTGCGTCAACTCCAGTTACGCAAACGTCAGGATATGCTGGCCGTGCTAACATCATCGCAACGCGACAGGCTGTTTGCCGCTCAGCAACCGAATCGGTATAACCGAAATCAACCTGGCCCTTATGGTCGCCGGGGCTAATCCCACCAGATTACGAAGTGCCTCCCCAATCCGGTATGTTAAATTATCGGGTTGGGGAATTTTGCGTTCAGGAAGGCGGTACTTTTGCGTTCAAGATAGCCGCTCAACCAGTTGATAAACCAGCCTGATTCGTTACCTTTTGACCACAGTTCGTTCGGCCCTGATTTTGTATGGGGAACAGCTACCGCAGCTTACCAAATTGAAGGCGCTGTTGACCGCGATGGGCGGACACCCTGCGTTTGGGATACCTTCAGTCGCCAGAAAGGCAAAATCAAAACCGGCGAAACAGCCGATGTAGCCTGCGAATTCTACGACCGCTACGAATCCGACCTCCTGCTGCATAAAGAACTAGGATTCAATGCCTTCCGCTTTTCCATATCGTGGTCAAGGATTCTGCCCGAGGGCATTGGTCCGATGCATGGCGGGCGTATCAATGAAGCCGGGATTGCTTTTTATGACCGACTTATCGACCACTGTCTTCAGTTGGGTATTACCCCCTGGATCACGCTCTACCATTGGGATTTACCCCATGCGCTTGAACTGAAAGGGGGCTGGCCCAATCGAAAAATAGTGGACTGGTTCGCTGACTTTGCCGACGTTTGTACCAAATCCTTTGGCCACAAGGTGAAGCACTGGATTATTCTGAACGAGCCACTGGCGTTTTCTGTACTGGGTTATTTTACGGGTCAGCACGCACCCGGTCGGCGGAGTTTCCGGAATCTGCTCCCGGTTATTCATCATACTGCCCTGGCACAGGCCGAAGGCGGACGTATCGTTAGACAGAACGTGCCCGATGCGCTGGTGGGTACAACCTTTTCCTGCTCGCCCATCGATCCATTTACCCCCAGCGATCAGGCGGCAGCCGCCCGCGTGGATGCGCTCATGAACCGGCTCTTTATTGAGCCTGCGCTGGGATTGGGTTATCCAACGAAAGAGCTACCTTTCCTGGCAGGTATTGCGAAAAAAGTGGCTAAACCTGGGGATATGGAACGGCTCGCCTTCGATTTTGATTTCGTTGGCCTACAACACTATTTCCGGGCGGTGGTGGAGCAATCTTATTTCATGCCGTACCTGTGGGCCAAAGATGTGTCGCCCCTCCGGCGCAATGTGCAGACCATTACCGAGATGGGCTGGGAAGTTTACCCCGAAAGCATGTACCGGATCATACAACAGTTTGCGCAGTACGAAGGCATCAAGAAAATCTACATAACCGAAAGCGGAGCCGCCTTTTATGATCGGGTTGAACGAGGAGAAGTAAACGACATTGCCCGGGTTAATTACCACCAGAATTACCTGCAACAGGTGTTACGGTCTAAACAGGATGGATTTCCGGTTGATGGTTATTTTGCCTGGACGTTTCTGGACAACTTTGAATGGGCGGAAGGGTATCGGCCTCGGTTTGGCCTGGTATATGTCGATTTCAGAACGCAACAACGAATCGTAAAAGCATCGGGACGCTGGTTTCAGCAGTTGTTGACAAACGTACAAATCAGGGGTAATGTCGGCCGTTAAGTATGCTTCCCGAATCGATACGCAATTCCCACACGCCAGAAGTGAGCATAAATGAGGGCATCAGTACTCAATTGCTTCCCGGCATAATTAGATAACCCATGCGAATAACCGGCACTCAAACCGAACATCCGGTAATAGCCTGTCAGGTTCAGGCGAGGACGTAAGTCGACGTCAGGAATCGGGCGTCTCTGATCCGACATTTGTAGAAATGGGTATTCTGGCTGGACTTTACCAAACTCACGACTGAGTAAACCAACGGCAATATCCAGGCCGACAGTTGCATCAATACTAAACCGTTCGTTACCAAATCGCTTTCCGACAAATGGGTTCAGATTTAAATACTGATTTTGTAGGTTACCCTGGCCATTGGCTGGTGTAGGATAGCCAAAGTCGCCAACAATTGCCGTAATAGCCACTTGACTCGTTAGCTGTTCATAGCCTATCGCCGTATAGATAGTTATTTTTGGTTGAATGCTGAAATTGCCCGGCAATACTATAACTAAATCCACTCTTGCGGCCATATGGATTAGTCAGGTAGCTAGAACCGCTCATACCGAGCCTTGTTTCATTAACCGCACTGGGCCCGTAAAACGAGAATAAACCCGAACCAGCCTGCAGTGAAAATTCAGTGCGTTGGCCGTAAACAATCTGGCTAACAATACTGATAATGATGAACGTTAACGTGGTTCTCATGGTATTAAATGTACACTAGGATCAAAGCTAGTATTGACCAACTACCCATTTAGTACAAAACACTGATTAAACTCAGTTAACCAGCCAGAAACTTATCAATTTGCCGGGATACTGCACCGGCTACTTTTGCGGTTTTACAAGTTACGTAGCTATCCAATCTACTCAATGTCCTTTCATCTTCCGATTACGAGTCCAGAGCAAGCCGTTTCGGCGATCCAGTCGGGCAACCGCGTATTTATCCATAGCGTTGCCCAAACACCCCACGTACTCATCAAGGCAATGGTGGCCCGTGCACAGGAACTTTCCAATGTGGAGGTTTGCCATATGCATACCGAAGGCCCCCTGCCCTATCTGGATGAACAATACCGCCATTCATTCCGCGCGAACTCGTTCTTCATTGGTGCCAATATGCGGAAGCAACTCAATCAGGGCATCGGCGATTACGTCCCCATTTTTCTGAGCGAAATCCCTCTGTTGTTCCAGCGAAATATCCTGCCGATTGATGTGGCCTTGATTCAGGTATCTCCCCCAGATGCACACGGGTTCTGTTCGCTGGGCCCTTCGGTCGATATTTCATTAGCGGCCATCCATGCTGCCACCTATGTAATTGCACAAATCAACCCCCGCGTACCCCGCACGCATGGGGACGGGCTCATTCCCGTTTCGATGCTGCATGCTGCGATTGAGGTTGATGAACCTATCTATGAAGTACGGCCGGGTGAGATCAGTGCACTGGATCGTAAAATCGGGCAAAACGTAGCCAGTCTTGTCGATGATGGGGCTACTCTCCAACTCGGCATTGGCGGCATCCCAAATGCTACCCTGGCCGAACTCATTCATCACCGGGGGCTGGGTATCCATACCGAAATGTTCTCGGATGGGGTTATTGATCTGGTAGAGCGGGGGGTCATTACCGGCGAGAATAAAGTGATACTTCCCTACCGCATTGTTTCCTGTTTTGTGATGGGTACTAAACGGGTCTATGATTTTATTGACGACAATCCTGGCGTTGCCATGAAGCAGGTCAGCTTTACCAACGATACGTCCATCATCCGGCGCAATCCAAAGGTGACTGCTATTAATTCAGCCATCGAAATTGACCTGACAGGACAGGTTTGCGCCGACACCATCGGAACCTATCAGTATTCAGGAGTGGGTGGCCAGATGGATTTTGTACGGGGAGCCAGCTTATCGGAGGGCGGCAAGCCAATTTTTGCACTAGCCTCTACAACAACGAAAGGCCAGAGTAAAATTGTCCCGTTTTTAAAAGAAGGTGCGGGGGTTACAACCACTCGTGCGCACGTTCACTACATCGTAACTGAATTTGGGGTTGCGAATCTGTACGGGCAAAATCTGCGTCAGCGCGCCCGCTCCCTCATCAACATCGCTCACCCCGACCATCAGGAAGAATTGGAACGACAGGCGTTTGCCCGCTTTGGAAGTTTATAGACTATTCTATTTTATCTAAGTAGTTTTTGCGCTGGTATGCTCAAGAGGTACTAGCTATTCATTAGATCAACGAGACAAAAATGATGCCTGGAGCCAGCAGTATTTGAATGGCTACTTTATCGGTGAAAGGCTGGTTATTATGAAACGGATAGAGAAAGGAGCCAATGATAACACCAGTGGCAAAAAATAAAAATCGATTCAACCACATAGACCCATTGAATCCTTCTACGCCTTATTTAGATGCTTTGATCCACAACCAGGTACAACCTAAAGCCAGCAAGTACGGAATAGGTGATCGAATCCAGTTGGGCGCTTTAAATTGCCAGTACATAATGTATCAGTGACCAAAAGAACCGATTGAAAACAGGCCGATCGTTAGTAGTATTTTAGACGAATTCATTGGTTCAAAAATACAACTGCCAGATGAAGCGTCGACGCTTCATCTGGCAGTTGTTGAAAAAGTCTTGACCCGACCAACGTTACACCTTCAATTTCTCCACATTCTTGTAGCTGATGGCAATCGACTCCAGGGGTGGAAGTTTGCACACATCCTGCTCCACAAAATAATGGGTCATACCTGCGGTTTTCTTGGCATCGAAAATACGCTGGAAGTTAATGGAGCCGGTACCCACTGGCGCAAACGCCCGTTCGGCTGTTTTTTCCATGTCTTTGATATGCCATAAGGGGAAACGACCGGGGTGCTTTTTGAACAAAGCAACGGGATCCTGATTGGCGAACGTAGCCCAGTACAGATCAAGTTCAAGTTTCACTAAGTTCTTATCAGTACCGCTTAACAGCACATCATAGGGCAGTTTTCCATCGATTTCCTTAAACTCAAAATCGTGGTTATGGTAGCAAAACTGCATACCAGCCGCTTTTACAACTTCCGCCGATTTGTTGAATAGGTCGGCAAACTGTTTGTAGTCATCCAGTTTTTTCCGTTCGTCTGGGAATAAATAGGCGCAAACCATGTATTTCTGACCGAGTGTTGCGGCATCGTCAACAGCGCGCTTCCAGTCATTGGTAAGGGTTCCTTTAGCATTGGGCATCGTTTTGCCCGTTGTGTAATGACCACTGGGAACCGACAGACCCAGGCTTTTTAACTGGGCAGCAAACTCTTTAGGTGTTTTGCCAAAGAACTTACCATCCGAATACCCAAACAGCTCTACTTCTTTATAGCCTATTTCGGCCACTTTTTTCAACGTACTATCCGGGTCTTTTGCCATCAGATCCCGCAGGGTGTACAACTGCAATCCAACTTTCTTCGGTGAGGCTGCAAAGGCATCGAGTTGAGGCAATAAAGCTGCCGACGTAGCTAAAGCCCCCAATTTCAGAAACTGCTGGCGGGTAATCTTTTCGGAGTAATTCATAAAACAATAGGTCGGTTACCAGGCCACAGACGACCTGTCTGTGCGTTGGGTGTAAAGATACGGACTGGCTTTGTTTACTGTTCTGACAGTTTTTAGCCAACTATCCAACGTAATGTTTCCGCATTTCGTACGGCGTTGCCACCACCGTCGTTATTGAAATAGACAAATACATCTTTCCCCATTCCAGCCCACTCCTGAATACGGTCCGCCCACCAGCGCAAATCAGTATCTGAATAAGAGCCGCCATAAAGGTGTTCCGTATCGGGGCCATGAAGCCGTACGTACACAAATGGAGCCGTAGCCCGCAGAATACAGGGCAATTTTGCTCCGCTCATGATGCAATAGGCCACTTGGTGCTGCTCCAATACGGCAAAAATGGACTCGCTCTGCCAACTCGAATGCCGAAACTCCACAGCAACACGCATCCAGCTAGGTACCTGGTCCAGAAAATAGGCTAACCGATTATAATCACAGGCCTGATTGGGTGATAGCTGTACCAGCAAAACGGCTCGTTTGTCGCGCAGTTCGTGCCAGCACGTTTTGATTCGCTCCATCCAGATTTCAGGCGCATAGAGCTTTTTGGCGTGGGTGAGTCCACGAGGTGCTTTGACTGTCAGTTGGAAACCATCAGGTAAGCGCCGTCGCCAACTGGCAAAGGTGGACTGCTTTGGCCATCGGTAGAAACTACTGTTGAGCTCCACCGTCTGGAAGCGTTGCACGTAGTAGCCAAGCCGGTCGTGAACGGGCGTACTGTGCGGGTATAAAACGCCTTGCCAGTGATCGTAACTCCAACCCGATGTACCAATATGAATACTCATATCCAACTGCCTTAAAAACAAACAACCCTATAAGGCTATAAAACCTTATAGGGTTGAACTGTGAAAGCACCAGACTGTTATTACTTTTTCGAAGCCGTCATTTTCTGACCCTTTGACGCGCTTTTGTAGCTAATTCGGAAGAGCGTACCGTTTAAATCGTCGGTCACGTAGATGGAACCGTCGGGGCCCTGAGCCAGTCCGCAGGGGCGATGCTGCACTGGGCCTGATGGTTTTTCCAGGTCGATACCCGAAAAGTTATCGGCAAAAATCTCCCAGGGGCCTGCTGGTTTCCCGTTTTTAAACGGCACAAATCCTACTAAATATCCTTTGTGAATCGGTTGGTTTTGTGAGTGAAACGCGACAAAAGCGCCATTCCGATAGCGTTCTGGGAAGGCGGTACCTGTATAGAACAACAAACCGTTTGGGGCCATATGGGCCGGAAAAGCCACTGCCGGATTGATCGTTTTAGCACTACCCGTTTTTTTGCCATCACCTCCATATTCAGGGGCCAGAATTTTCTTCTTCTGAATTGGATCGTAATAAATATACGGCCAGCCTGCATCGTCGCCCTGATGCACTTCATACATGGTTTCGGCAGGTAACTCAGCGCTTTGCTGTGGGGTGTAATATTGCGGGTAAAAATCATCGAATTTACCACGCCCATGTTGCAGGACAAACAAGGAGTTCGTTTTCGGATTCCAGTCCAGGCCTACCACATTTTTAAGGCCGGTTGCATACCGGGTACCACTCGCAAAGGTCTGATTGGCAACATCGGTTTTAAATCGCCAGATGCCCGCAGCCGAATCCAGGAGTGGGCAGGGCATCATGCCTTTTCCCGTTCCTGCTTCCCGGCACGCATCATTGTCCGACGCGATATTGACGTAAATATTCCCCTGATTATCAACGGCTATTGACTTCGATTTATCCCGATCTTTTTCCCGCAATCCAGACACCAGCAGTTCGGGTTGATCTGGGTTCGTGACCTCCTGACTATCGTTGAGTTTATAGCGATAGATGCCTGAGTTTGACGACGTATAGAGATAGCCATTTTTGATAAAAATCCCCGTTCCTGGGTAATCACCAAAGCCCGTTTTCTCGTCAATCAGTCCATCTTTGTCCGTATCCCGAAGTCGATAGATTCCTTTCCCGTCCTTTAGCTTGGCCAGTTTTACATATATATCACCGGTTTTTGTGATCGCAATGTGTCGGGCTGCTCCTAAATCCTGAGCAACCATAGTTCCCGAAAAACCTGCCGGGAGCTTTAATTCTAAGGGTGTATCTGCCTTCTTTATCGTACGTGCCAGCGCCTTTGGATGCTTGCCGTGATGGGTTTCGGCCTGGCTATCCAGTGCCACCAGTGAAGCCATCAGACAGGCAATCCTGAAAAAAGAGTTAGTCATGGTTTAGTAAACTTGGGATTTGATATTTTTTCGATTTCCAACAAAAGTTAGCTAACCTTGAGAAATACTGTCTTTCATGGTGTGCTGGCGCGGGCATTCACCAATGAATACTGGCTAAATTAAACGACACGGGCAATTGCCCACGCCAGCCCCACAATCAATAAAGGCCAGTCGTGCTCACGACTGGCCTTTATTGATTGTCAAAATAATAGTTTACACCAACCCTTTCTTCATTGCCTTAACGGCATAATCGGCAGCACGGGCCGTTAAAGCCATGTACGTTAGCGATGGATTTTGGGTGCTGGTCGAGGTCATGCAGGCCCCATCGGTCACGAATACATTCTTTACCGCATGAAGTTGATTCCATTTATTGAGCATCGACGTTTTCGGATCTTTCCCCATCCGAACGCCCCCCATTTCGTGAATATCGAGGCCGGGTGCAGCATGGCTATCGCGTACGCGGATATTCTTGAACCCGGCTTCGGTAAACATTTCAGTCAGTTGTTCCTGATAATCTTTCACCATCTTATCGTCGTTATCGTCGTAAGCGATGGAGATTTTCAACTGGGGAATGCCGAATGGATCTTTCAATGAGGGATCTAGCGCCAGGTAGTTGGTTTCTTTCGGGATCGTTTCTCCCATCATGTGCGAACCCACATACCAACCACCCAGTTTCGGATTCAGCAGGTTTTCCTTCAAATCAGCACCTACGCCACTTTGGTCGGAACGCGAAATTCGGCCCGCAGAAAAACCGGATGCGTAGCCCCGCAAAAAGTTCGTTTCCTGCTTCAGCACGTTCCTGAAACGGGGAATATACGGGCTGTTCGGTCGTCGGCCATCGGTCGTCGAGTCGAGGTTACCATCGTATTCACCCGAAATACCCGCCCGATAGTTGTGGAAGGCAGCATATTTACCCAGTATCCCGCTATCGTTGCCCAAGCCATTCGGGAAGCGATTGGAGGTTGAGTTTAAGAGTACCAGGTTTGAGTTCAGCGCGGCAGCATTCAGGAAAATGATACGGGCGTAAAACTCCTGCATCTGTTTCGTGTTCGCATCAATTACGCGCACACCCGTAGCCCGGCCTTTCTTCTCATCGTATATAATCGAGTGCACAACCGAGTTTGGCCGAAGGGTCATTTTCCCCGTTTTGGCCGCCCAGGGTATGGTTGACGAGTTACTACTAAAATAGCCACCAAACGGACAACCCCGCTCACAAATGGTACGATGCTGGCATTGCGCCCGTCCTTGCTGGAAATGGATCGGCTGCGGCTGCGTCAGGTGAGCTGCCCGACCCATGATTACATGCCGGTCTTTGTACTTGGCCGCTACTTTCTGCTGAAAATGTTTCTCCACGCAGTTCCACTCATGGGGCGGCAGAAACTCGCCATCAGGTAATGTAGCCAACCCATCTTTATTGCCCGTAATACCGGCAAAGCGCTCTACGTAACTATACCAGGGAGCAATGTCAGCGTACCGAATGGGCCAGTCAACCGCAAACCCATCACGGGCAGGTCCTTCAAAATCGAAGTCACTCCACCGTTGGGTCTGCCGTGCCCACATTAGTGATTTACCACCCACCTGATAGCCCCGAATCCAGTCGAAGGGTTTATCCTGAACGTAAGGGTGTTCGGCATCTTTCACGAAAAACTGCTCGGTTCCCTCGTAAAAGGCGTAACACTTGCTAATAATTGGATTGGCTTCCCGCACCTCCTGCCTAAGCTGATTCCGGTGCTCAAACTCCCAGGGTTGTTTGTTTGTGGTTGGATAATCGGTTACGTGCCGAACATCGCGCCCGCGTTCTAGCACGAGCGTACGAAGGCCTTTACCCGTTAATTCTTTAGCAGCCCAACCCCCACTTATGCCTGAGCCAATGACAATGGCATCGTAGGTATTTTGGGCTTGTGCGTCTATGTTTAAATAGGACATTTTAGTTTGGTTTTGTCGTTTACGGTTTGTCGTATTTGGTTTACGGTAGCTGACCGCACTGGCGAAACCAATTTTGTACGTCAGTCGATGTAAACCGAATACCGTAAATCAGAACTTTATTTTCCTTGAGATACAGTTTTAGCAGGTACCGGAACACAGCCATGATAGCGTCCCGGAATAAATTCATAGTGTGTGAGGTTAGTCATCACGTATTCTGAACTCATATAGCCTCGAATAGTGAGGTTCTTCACCAATGAGTAAAAATCTTTCTGTGCCGAATCGGTCGATTGCGACAATTGGGTTAAGAGAGCGGTCCGTTGAGTGGTATCTCCCCCGGTAAAGGGTTTAGCGAACGATTTCTGGGCCAGATCATTCAATGAGTCGAGCCCTTTGCTGAGATTTTCCTGTGCGGATTTCGGATAGCAATCTGCCACCATTTTCTGTACAAACTGGTGAACATTCAGTGCCTTTGCACCGGGTGTACTGGTAACCGGGATAATCGTTTCGACCATCTCAGCCAGAAGCTCAGTCTGACTTCCAGACAGGATTTGCCGGCTCGAGACAACTGTTTCGGTTGTCCAGCCGTTGGCCCAGGCAGGCAGGCTAATTAACCCACCAACGGCACCAGCCATTGTTTTTAAGGCATTACGTCTTTCCACAGGTGTTATTTACAACTAGTATTTTATTGAATCTACTATCAAAGATACAACATGAAAGCAACTACTTATCATATAAGTCATACCCACTGGAAAGCAATTTTTCATCCGAATAAAACTCGGGAACTCCGTTTTATTTGGATGCACATTCGTGAATGTCCGCAGTCAGCAAAACAGCAACGGTCTGAATTAAATGGGTATTAAATTCCTACGGGAACATATACCTGTGCAACAAAGGGTATTTCTGCCGCGTATTCATTATAGAGTAAGACAGCTTTTTATTCAACTAACTCTATAGAACAAGAACGATATGAATTATGTATTTAAAGGAACAAACCGTTTACATCCCTTCCGAAATTGGTCAATTCAGTATCTTCTGATAGCTGGTTTCCTACTCACACTGGCGGGATGTAAAAAAAGTACGGACGATGTTACGCCACAACCATCCGTATCAACCAGTGAGAACCAAACCATTGACTCCTGGATTCTATCGAACATGCGGGAAGTGTATTACTGGAACGACAAAATTCCAGCAAACCCAGATACAACGCTGGCACCCGATGTATTTTTCGACTCCATCCTGAATACCTACAACGCCACCACTAACCCTACTGGTGACCGTTTCTCGTGGATTGAAAACGATGCAAATACCTTAACGGCGGAATTAAGTGGGCAAACCACAACGACGGGTATGGAGTACAATCTTTACCTACGGGCAACGGGTTCTACGGGGGTTATCGCCCAGGTCCTGTACGTATTACCTGGTTCTCCGGCAGCACTCGCCGGAATAAAACGGGGTGACATCATCTCGAAAGTAAACGGGCAGTCCCTGTCCACCACCAATTATTCGGATCTGTTGTTTTCTGGGACATCCTTTACATTTGGATTTGCCAGTGTAAGTGGATCAACGCTGGTTGATACAGACAAAACAATTAGCGTTACCGCGACTACATTTCAGGAAAACCCGGTATTTCTGGATTCAGTCTATACCGTTGGTAGCAAAAAAGTGGGCTATTTAGTCTATAATCAGTTTGTGCCGGGTGCGAATGGAAGCACTGCCGATGAATATGACAAGCAGGTCGATGCCGTATTTGCCAGCTTTAAAGCACAGGGCGTGAATGAACTGGTTCTGGACTTACGCTATAATCCAGGCGGTTATACCTCATCGTCAGCGAACCTGGCCAGCCTGATTGGCAAAGGCGTTAGCTCCAGCAAACTCTACTTCCGGGAAGAATGGAATACTACCATTACACCCCTACTGCAACAGGAATATGGGGCTAGCTTCTTTGTGCAGAACTTCATCGACAAGTCACAGAATATCGGCAGCAATCTCTCGCGTGTATTTGTGCTCACCACCGACCAGACAGCCTCTGCCAGTGAGCTCATTATCAATGGCTTACGTCCGTATATGACGGTAACAACCATTGGCTCAACAACCTATGGTAAAAACGTAGGCTCCATCACAATTACGGATGATACGGGCAAGATTAAATGGGGTATGCAGCCTATTGTGTTCAAATCATACAATAGTGCAGGACAGTCTGACTATTCAACGGGCTTCACCCCCAATATAGAAGTCGATGAACCCATCAATTTATTACCACTGGGCGACACGAATGAAGCATTGCTGACAACTGCCCTCGGTCAAATTTCAGGAAGTGTTGCTAGTGGGCGTCGGGCAACGGAAAGTGGGAATCCGCTCATAACTTTTGGATCATCCATTCAACGCAAGGCAGGTGGGCATTCGATGATTCGTCAACTGAAGAGTCTTAAATTTTAAGCTTTTTTAAGGAATCGAATTCCAACGACTATGAGACAAAGCGAGTCTTTGTCTCATAGTCGTTTCGATTTTATTCTACCTGTCTTTATATCACACTAACAATTAAGAATTTTTATGAGCCTAGCACGTTGGTAAGTAACACCCCTTTGGCGTAATTTTGCACGACCCATTTGATACACGACTTCGCCTGAGTTAGGCTCTCAATTCGCTAGCTCGAACTGGTAAGACTATCAAAATCATCGTTCTTAACGCAAATTACTATAACTTTACGTTTTAATTCGTTCGTTCACGCTCGTTTTTCATGATTCATTTACCATTTCGATTTCTTTCGGCTAAGTCCTCCCAGTCGAAATCTGTATCATCTGAGACTTCTCTCTCTAACGCTACCAAGAAGACCAAACGCGTCAACTGGATACTGGGTCTGATCGGCATAGGCTGGGCAGGACTCCTCGTTGGTTGCAACAACTCCACCACAGTGGACATTCTGGGCGACTGGAATTCACGATCTGAACTAGAAGGCCCTGCCCGCTTTGGCGCTGCCAGTTTCGTTGTGGGCACAATTGCTTACATGGGAACAGGGACCGACGTCAGCAATAACCGTCTGAAAGATTTCTGGGCTTATGACGCGAGTCGGAATGCCTGGACCCAGAAGGCTGATTTTGCAGGTGTTGCCCGCAATCTAGGTGTTGGATTTGCTGTTGGCACCAATGGCTATATTGGCACAGGGCTTGATGCCAATTCTACCCGACTAAAGGATTTCTGGCAGTATAATCCAACAACCAACACCTGGAAAGCAGTTGCTGATTTTGGTGGAACGGCTCGTCAAACAGCAACAGCCTTTGCCATTGGCACCAAAGGCTATGTAACCTGCGGATTCGATGGTAACTACCTGAAGGATATGTGGGCGTACGATCCTACGGCTAATGCCTGGACGAAAGTAGCCAGCTATGGCGGCTCGAAACGTGTTGGTGCGGTTTCTTTTGTTATTAATAACATGGCTTATGTGGGAACCGGTAACAACAATAATTCAAATCAGTTGGATTGGTATGTATATGACCCAGCACAGGATTTGTGGACGCAAAAACTCAACTTCATTACCGACCAGACGAGCATTGCCCGTAGCTATGCCGTTGGGTTCGCTATTAATGGGAAAGGGTATATAACTTGCGGTGACGCATCTACCAAAGATGTCTGGGAATACGATCCAGGTGCTGATACATGGACCACACGCGGTGTATTTGAAGGGGCTACCCGAACTTATGCGGTGGGCTGGTCGATTAACAACAAGGGATATGTTACAACGGGGGCAAACAGCTCGAGTCGCTTCGACGATTTATGGGATTTTGATCCAACCGTTATCCAAGTTATTCCCTGACCTGCATACATGTTTGACTGACTCTTTCTTTTCAGGGTCAACAAACGTATAGTACAGTCAATCATGACGAACAATTCTCAACTACAGTCCCGGCCATCGTTAGTCCGGCTGGGTCTGATTCTGTTCCTGATTAGTTTAGCTGTTATGACTACCTACCTGGTCTATAAACGGCAGCCACATTATCAGGTTCAGGTCATTAAAACAGCTGGTGGTTGGGGCTATGATATATTGAATAACAATAAGCTGGTCATTCATCAACCTACTATACCGGGGCAACCTGGTTTAGTAGGCTTTCCCAGCCAGGAACAGGCTCATCGGGTTGGCGATTGGGTAGTTCAGAAAATACAGCAAACGGAGGCAATGCCTACGTTGACAAATGAAGACTTACGCCAGTTAGGCGTAACAATCCCCTGAATTCGTTAATTATGCGTACTCTCTGGTACGCCGGTTTGCTACTGCTGACCGGTATAGTGCTATTTTCCTGTCAATCGGGCGATCTCAGCGTAGGACAGTCGGTCATCAATCCTCAGGAACTGGTGGTGCAATCTGTTGACACGTTGACGTTACAAACCTCGACGGTGATGAGACCGGATTCATTCCTCACCTCTGGTGATAATAATATAGTGGTTGGTCGCTGGAAGGACCCACAAACCGGTACCATGACAGCCCGATGCTTTGCGGCCATTAATTACGCCAGCAATTCTTTTTTAGGACAAACCAACCAACAACTAGACTCGTTAGTGCTGGAGCTTACTTATGCTTATGTGTATGGAGATACCACCACTGCGTTTAATGTGAGTGTACATACGTTGAACAAGCCTCTGGTTTATCAGGCCTATTACAATACAAACTCGGTGGCATATGATAGTAAGCCCTATTTCCAGAAAACCGTTCTCCCTCAGCCACTGACACTCACCCGAAAAATATCATTTCGGATGCCTGCCGATATTTCACAGTCATTTTATAACAAGCTGGTCAATGGTGATATTGTAGATGCAACGACATTAGCCGAGTTCATACCTGGCTTTGCTATCAACTGTAATGCTTCGGGTAATACGTTTGCTGGTTTTGTAGCCGCTTCCAGCGGCTTACGGCTCTATTATCATGCTACTGACGTCAACCTAACACAGTCCAATCTCTTATTCCCAATGTCGGCGGGCTACTTTACCCAGCTAACGAATGATCTTAGTGGTACCCCATTAAGTGCCCTGAAAAACCGATCGGATGCTGTCAGTAGTCGTTTGACGAATAACACGACATTTATTGTTCCTGGTGCCTTTCTGCAAACCCGACTGGAGATTCCTTACCTGGATCAGTTTGCCAGACCCGATGGTTTTGCCGATCTTAATAAAGCCGTGCTGGTAATCAGCCCCATTCGAACAACCTTGAGGGATAATTCTACTCCTCCAACCAATCTGGCACTCTTTTTTACTAACATTCAGAATGATATTTTGCCGAGTGCGCTACCGGGCGGATCCGGAGGAACCTCATCGGCCATTGCCCAATATGGTCTACAAGCCTCTTCCATATATGGAATTGGCCCTGATCCGGGTGCTTTACCCCTTGTTGATTCCTACACATTCGATCTAACTTATTATATCGGTCAGATTATCAAGCGCAAACTTCCCAATCAGCCTCTACTAGTAACGATTCCGACAGATACCCAACTGGGAAGATCGCTTACCTTACTAGATCGGCTCCAGCGGGTAACAATTGGCGACCAGCAGAAGGCAAACGATCAATTAAAAGTGCAGTTATTCCTGACGTCAGGATCGTAATCGGATAGCCAGGCTATTATTTAAACAGCGAGGGGGCAGATTTAAAAAATCTGCCCCCTCGCTGTTTAAACGAAAGGTTGAACCAGTTTATAAACCCACTATCTCGTAGCCTTCCCCTTTTTGTGTAGTGAACGAAGTAATGTAGCCTACATTAGTTTGCTTTGACACAGCCTGAATACCCTTTATTTTCACGGGCCGGGCGGTTCTGATTGCACAGAGACCACCATTGAGCGCTTTTATAGTGGCCGTGGTCAGACGGTGGTTTTTCCAGCGAATACCAATTTCAAAGCCACCCCGAGCTTTTAGCCCTGTTACGTTTCCTTCTTTCCAGGCATCGGGCAGAGCCGCCAGCAAATGAATATCGTCCAGATGGCTCTGGATCAGCATCTCGGCCATGCCTGCTGTACCACCAAAGTTTCCGTCGATCTGAAAGGGAGGATGGGCATCGAAAAAGTTTGGATAAGTGCCCCCTCCACCTCTACTCGAATAATTGGTGGCTGTTTCACTGGTGTAATTCAGTAGTTCACGAAGCAGGATATAGGCATGGTTCCCATCTAATAGTCGCGCCCAAAAGTTTATTTTCCAGGCGCGGCTCCAACCCGTTCCGGCATCACCTCTAATTTCCAGTGTTTTCTTAGCTGCAGCAGCAAAATTGGGCGTCGTAACGGGAGCAATTTGTCGACCAGGATGTAAGCCAAATAAATGCGACACGTGCCGGTGTTGTGGGTCTACATCTTCCCAGTCCTTATTCCACTCCTGGAGGTTACCCTTATGGCCGATGTGAAGCGGGTAAAACTTTTTTCGTTTCTCGATCAATAGCTGGCGGAATTCAGGCTCGATGTTTAAAACAGTAGATGCATCGATCAGGTTGGTGAACAAATCCCACATAATCGACATGTCCATCGTTGTGGCCACTGATATAGGGGAGTGTTGCCCCTTTGCATCAATGAAATCATTCTCCGGCGATACAGATGGTGATACAATTAAGTATCCTTCTTTATCTTCAATAAGCCAATCCAGATAAAACAGTGCAGCCCCTTTCATAATGGGGTACGCGCTTTCTTTCAGGAATTTTTTGTCGCCCGTAAATCGGTAATGCTCGAAAAGGTGCTGACTTAGCCATCCAGCTCCCTGATTCCAGTTCGCCCATTTCGGATCGCCCTGCCCTTTGTCTCCTACGGGGTTGGCAATGGCCCAGATGTCGGTGTTATGGTGAGCTACCCAGCCGTGCATGTTGTAAAACTCCCTGGCAACACCCACTCCATTCTTTGCTAGTGAACCTATAAAGCTCAGCAATGGTAGATGAAGCTCGGATAGATTAGTGACCTCCACCGGCCAGTAATTCATCTGGGTGTTGATATTGATGGTATAGTTGGAACTCCAGGGAGCGCGTAATTCTTTGTTCCAGATACCCTGTAAATTGGCTGGAACACCCTGCACCCGAGAACTGGAAATGAGCAGATACCGCCCATATTGGCAGTACAAGGTTTCCAGTCCGGGGTCATAAGCGCCCTTACTATAACCCTCTAAACGAAGGTCAGAAGGTAGCGTAGCATTAGCATTCGTAGTTGTTGTATCGGTAAGCTGAAACGAAAACCGATTAAAATACGACTGATAGTCCGCAATATGACTACTTAACAGGGTTAAAAAAGGCGTTCCGGTTGCTTTGCGGATAATTTCTTCTGCCAGTTTATTCTCATCCTTTCCATCCTTATCCGGACACTTGTCATAGCCGTTGAAACTAGTGGTTGCCGTTACCAGTAGCACAACCTCCGATGCATTACGAACATGAATACCGGATGTATCGGTCTGCACTGTCCCGCCTTTATTCAGTGCTTTTATACGTAGCTGAAAGCGCATTCCTTTACACCCACTTACGTCTTCGTACATAACATGCTCCCGGTCTTTGGGACTGTAATAGTTGGGGTCGACCTGCGAAGGGGCCTTGCCTTTCATAATCCATTCACTACTTCCGTTGCGCACGTTCTGGAAACGCAACTGACTTTTTGTACTGGCATCGAACGTAAGCTGTCCGGGTTTGCTGGCCGTCAATCGAATCACCATGACCTGGTCTGGAGATGAGCTAAAGATTTCCCGTTTGTATTCGGTACCGTTCACCGTAAAGCGTGTTATAGAAATGGCTTTCTGAATATCCAGATCGCGGTAATAAGCGGAGGGTTTTGCCCCTTTAAGCTCTTGTTTCAAAACCAGATCGCCCAGTGGCATGTACGATTGGGTATACAGTCCCTGCATCTTTTTAGCCAGCGCAATAGCTTCTTTGTAATCTTCCCGATCCAGCGCCTGCCGAACCTGCGGCAGATACGTTGGTGATTCTGGGTTAACAGGTCCACTCACGGGTCCACCGGACCAGAGCGTACTTTCATTGAGTTGGATCAGCTCCTCCTCTACCCGTCCGAAGACCATTGCGCCGATGCGTCCATTACCAACTGGCAAAGCCTCAGTCCAGATCGCAGCAGGCTGGTTGTACCATAGTTTGAGATTTGATTGAGCAAACAGAAGGAATGGAAAAACAAGTAAAAAAGTAAGCAGGCAAATTTGTTTCATAATAAAGTAGTGATTCATTTCGGCAACAACACCTACATCAACCGATTGAAAGTTCGGGGTTATTGGACAGGTTTATTTTATAAAGCAATAGCAGCCTATTTTATCACGGCAATAGAACGCTGATTTTTATGATTGGTACGATTGCCCCTGATTGTTGGGCTAGAAAGAATTGTTTACTGACCTGACTTCAGCCACGAAACATCTTGTTTTTCCGTATAGGTTAAAAGACGTCGAAAGAGCCTTTTTTGAAAAACAATTGGCCTTTTTTGGTTCTAAATGGTCCAATTAGCGTGTCTGTAAGCTTAATCAACGAATACGTTCACTTGTTAAAAAGTACTAAAAAGAGCCTTAAATCCGTCGCTGATGCCGTAGCTGTACGTTACCTTTTAAACCGTGAAACAGCGGATAACCTGAATGGCTCATACAATGCAGCGTACACACATAAACAACCTGGCCAATCAATCGCAGGCTCCAGTGCAGCCAGCCTTGCAAGTTTTAGTAGCACAGTCGGAAGATGGTTTCTATGGCAGTCTGCAGCGGATATGGAACAATGTTCTTCAACTGGAAGATATGGGGATCATTCAACAGGAAAATGACAAGTTCATGTATGCGTATCGGTTTGCAGAAGCCGAGCTTCAACGGGCTTATCGGGAACAGTTCACCCAGCTCCCCTCACAAACCAATTAACTCCCATTTATACAATCGTTATGAAAACCTACCAGAATGAGCATGTTAGGGTGGAAGTTGATTGTAGTATACACCTGTTGCAGCAAACATGGTCAGGTTTACCATCCAGCGAAAATTTTCGGGACGGGTCACTGGCGATTATGGCATTAGCCAAACGACATCAAGTTAATCGGTGGCTGGTTGATTTAAGGCAGTTACGTTTATTCAATCCAGTCGATTTACACTGGTTCATTCAGCATTGGTTACCCCAGGCTACCGCTGAACATACGATGCCTCAGCACGCCAGGGTAGCGGTTATCCTGAACGACCTTAATCAATTCGGAAAATTGGGATCCGACCTGTTGTTAAGAGCCTCAGGCAACCAGAACGGATCAATGGCCAGCCGCTATTTTGTCGGGAACGAGGATGCCCGAGAATGGCTATTGAGAAAATCCTGAAGCAATTTTTATAATCTGCCTAACAACCTGGATTACAAACAATCGTTCATTTCCATACTCCTCATCGTATTTCCCGGGCTCTGGTTTTTGATTAAACCAGAGCCCGGCCTTATTTATACATGAACATTTTTACCTGTCATCTGCAACAGAAGAGGCTATTCTTACGTATGGCAAAGAAATAGGTAGTCTATGCATTCCTGAAAGTACTTCAAGCCATCTTATCGTTAAGTAATTCTGCTCTTTTCAGATCGTACAAATGCCCTAATTGCAAAAGTCATAGTATCAACAATTTTCAAAAATTTGTACGCTTCTTTTTAAATTAATTCTTAATTTTTCGATACTGTTAACTAATGATTTGGCGTTATGGCCAATATTAACGCCTTTCCAGATTAAAAGTCATTAATAAGGCAGTTAAAAAATTACCTATTGCCACGTTCCCGAATTGCTCAGCGTATAGCTTAAAAATACCCAGTTGCTTACCATCCAACTAAAGTTTTATGACTCGCTTCGAATTTCTGAAATCGATGGGCTTTACCGGTGCCGCGTTGATGGCGGCCATGACGTCCTGCATCCGGGAAGAAGATACCGTAGTTGATGCCCTGACACTGGCTGGCACAACTACACCTACCTCAACTACAACACCTACATCGACCACAACAACGTCAAGTACAACAACACCTACATCCGCAACGACGAACGGCACAGACTTAACTAAAATCACCAATCGGCTTCTAACAATCGACCTCACCGCTTCAGCAGCTGCGGCCCTCAAAACAGTGGGTGGCTATATAGCCCAGAGTGGTATTGTGGTTGCACAATCCAGTTCTGGTACCTATATCGCCGTAACACAAACCTGCAGTCATGAACCGAAGAAGGCCATTATTTTCAACAAAACTGAATTTTATTGTACGCAACACGGCGCCCGCTTTGATTTGACCGGTAAGGGTAAAAATAGCTTTGGCAGCAAAGGCCTTACCGTTTATAAGACGGCTACCGATGGCAAAACACTTGTTGTTTATAGCTAGAAATCTGCTTTACGAGAAATTAATCTAAACGAATATGAAACTAGTACTCACAGCCCTCCTGATTGGCCTGTTGACCAATCCGCTCAACTGGGAACTCAATTTTGATCAGGCGAAAACAGAAGCAGCCCAATCACACAAATTCATTCTCCTGAATTTTTCGGGCTCAGATTGGTGCGGGCCCTGCATCAAACTCAAAAAAACCATTTTCGAATCGGCAGAATTTAGCCAGTATGCAGCAGATCATCTGGTGCTCGTTCGGGCCGATTTTCCCCGGTTGTCAAAAAACCAGTTAGACGCCCGTCAAATTGCGCATAATGAAACACTGGCGGAGAAATACAATAAGCAAGGCAAGTTTCCGCTCACGGTTTTACTCGATGCGAACGGCAAGGTGCTGAAAGAATGGGATGGATACCCACAATCGTTAACCGTATCTTCCTTTTTGGAAACAATTGACTCCGTCACGTCGATCATAAAATGACCGCTCCCCTCCGTATCCACCAACGGGTACAACGGCTCATGGGCAACCGTTTTGAGCTCAGTGTTGTCAGTTCGGATGCTGATTGGGCGAACACCTGTCTCGATGCAGCCATTGAAGAAATCAGACGCATTGAACGAATCTTGACAACCTTTAGCGACGATAGCCAAACGAATCAGATCAATGCCAATGCGGGCATCCAGCCAGTTCAGGTTGACCTGGAGGTGTTTGCCTTGATTGAACGTTCGTTGCGATTATCGGCACTGACACAGGGGGCCTTCGATATCACCTATGGCTCAATCGACAAACGATTCTGGAATTTCGATACGACGATGACCGCATTGCCAGATCCCAAAACAGCCAAACGTATGATTCGGCTGATCAATTACCGAAACGTGATACTCGATGCTGATAAGCATACGGTATTCCTGAAGGAAAAAGGGATGAGAATCGGATTTGGGGGTATTGGAAAGGGATATGCTGCCGAACAAGCGAAACATGTTCTGCGCGAGCGGGGGGTAGAAAGTGGTATAGTGAATGCCTCCGGCGACCTGACAACCTGGGGAATGCAGCCCAACGGCCAGCCCTGGACCATCGGTATTGCCGATCCGAACCTGGCCACCCGGCAGGCATTCTCTTACCTGGCCATCAGCAATATGGCCGTGGCTACCTCGGGCAGCTATGAGAAATACGCCCTGATTAACGGCAAGCGATATGCCCATACAATTGACCCAAAAACGGGATACCCGGTATCAGGTATAAAAAGTGTAACCATCATTGCCCCCAATGCAGAACTGGCCGATGCTTTAGCAACTCCCGTGCTGGTTATGGGAGTTCGTGTAGGGCTTGACCTCATTAATCAGATGAAGCACATTGCCTGTATCGTAATTGATGATAACGATGTGCTTCATACGTCAACCAATATTCGGCTTACAACACCAGTTGTAGCCTGACTAACTTGTACAAAACCGAGCGATGAACTTAACCCTATCAATTCCCAAAACAACTCTGTTAGCTGGCCTTGTCTTGCTTAGTCTGGCAGGTTGTACCACGGTAAAAGAGTATCAGAAAAGCCGGATCAACGATGCTGAAATGGAATTATCGGCTCGTAAATCAGAAAAATTCGAGCAGAATTTTTATCTCTATCGCGAAGGAGCTGCCGGGGCGAATGGTGGAAAAAGTGGAGGAGGCTGCGGCTGTAACTAACAAACGCGAACCATGAAAAGAATCTGTATATCTGTTGGCGTACTGCTAAGTTTATGGCGAGCGGGCTATGGCCAGACGACAACTGAACCTGCCTACGAAAAACGGAAACTCAAAGTTGAAGAGATTAATTTAGTATCGAGTTACTACCAACAGGATGGCAACAATTCTGCCGTAACGGGAGGTATTGGCACTGAACACCTGACCGATTTTGCCCAATCGCTCGATCTGGTGCTCAAAACCACCGACCGTCGGAATCGACGGCATACAATCACGTTCGACTTTAACATTGACCATTATACTTCGGCGTCATCGGACCAGATTGATCCCTTGACCGTTTCCTCCGCTTCGCGTAGTGATACGCACATTTACCCGTCAATTGCCTGGAATGTACACAACGACGCCACTCGTACCACACGGGGTATCGCCTTGTCTTACTCGACGGAGTACGATTATAAATCCTACGGAATTAATGTCAATTTTGCGAAAGCATCGGCCGACAACAATCGGGAAGTTAGCCTGAAAGCGGGTGCTTTCTTCGATACCTGGAAAGCCATTTTACCGCCCGAACTTCGGCCCGAAGGGTATGGCTCGGGTGCTCATGGCGATACCGATCCAGTTGATTATAAGCCCCGAAACTCGTACAATGTTAGCCTGTCCCTGTCGCAGGTAATTAACAAACGGCTGCAAGTCTTACTGACCGTAGAACCCGCCTATCAGCAGGGATTACTCAGCACGCCTTTTCACCGGATTTATTTTCAGGACGGTGCCGAAACTGTCGAAAAGCTACCCGGTAGCCGTATGAAACTGCCTATTGGACTGCGGCTGCACTACTTTATGGGAGACCGGGTTGTTATCCGTACGTTTTACCGCTATTACCTCGACGATTGGGGTATGCAGGCGCATACGGTTAACCTTGAGACGCCTATCAAGCTGACATCGTTTGTTTCCGTAAGTCCGTTTTACCGGTTTAGCCACCAAACGGCCGTTCGATATTTTGCTCCTTACAGTCAGCATAAAACAACGGAGAAATACTACACCAGTGATTACGATATTTCAGGGTTTACCAGCCAATTCATTGGAACGGGTATCCGTATGGCTCCTCCTGGTGGGTTATTTGGCATTGGTCACTGGCAGAGTGTCGAGCTTCGGTATGGGCATTATATTCGAAGTACCGGTATGGTAGCCAACAGCGTAACCCTACTGGCAAAGCTAAAATAAACATGAGCGAGCGAAGCGCGTAGATGACGCTTACTTCACGGAGTGCTTACTTTTCATGATACAAAGTGAATCACTTGTTAGTGAGCATTCCGTGAAGTTCCTAGGCAAGGTGTGCGTATATTTAAGTTGAATTTTACTTTATCTGGAACAGCACAAAACCAATGTTACCAGACTCCCTTTGTAATTAGTAACTTGTAAGCCTTTTGGCATTTATCAAGTCTTAATGAGTAAATGTATCCCCATCACAGTCGTAATGAGCGTATGATCTGAAGATTTAGAACGATTGTCTATGAGGCTATTTACATTTCGATTTTTAGTCTTGCTGTTTGCACTGGGTTCACCCCTGGTTTCGTTGGCAACCCACCAGGTTGGCGGGCAGATAGAAATGCGTGCAATCGGCGATGTTCCCGGCCATTTCCACATCACGGTTACTAATTATCTGGAAGATGGAACCCGCGGGGCTGCCAATCAGGCTACTACCGGTGTTTTAGGCATCTTTCGTACCCGTGATAATACGCAAATGATGAGTTTCACGGTCCGGCAAACGGGAACCCGAGTGCCGGTAATTTACGCCAACGAGTTCTGTGCAGCCCAGCGCAATCTGAAATTCATTGTTCTTACCTACGAGGCAGACATTCAACTCAGTCCAACTCTTTATAACGATACGCAAGGCTACTACATGTCGTATCAGACGCGGAACCGGAACGCGGGCATCAATAACATTAGCAGCCCCGATCAAACGGGTTTTACATTTTACCTTGAATTTCCAGCCATTCTGCAGAACGGGCAACTTTTCACGAACTCCTCCCCTCACTTCGGGCCGATCAACGGGGAGTATGTCTGTATAGGAGACTCTTTCACATTCCCATTTGGTGGTACCGACCCGGATGGTGATGAGCTGAGGTACTCCATGATTACCCCACTGAACCAGAAAGGCACGGGTAATACACAGAATGCGGTCTCGGCGGGCCCCTACCCCGATGTAAGCTGGTTGTCTGGCTTTGGACCAACCAATGCCATACCAGGTAGTCCTTCGTTGGGTATCGATGCGCAAACCGGCCAATTATCAGTCACTGCCAATCAATTGGGCTTATTTGTCTTTGCGGTTCGGGTAGAAGAATATCGAAACGGCATAAAAATTGGTGAGGTAAGGCGTGATTTTCAGTTGCTGGTTATTGACTGTCCCCCCCAAACCACTCCCAATCCGGCCGTTCAGATCATGAACCTGCCCAAAGCAACTAAAACAACCATTTGTCAGGGCGATTCAACTATTCTACAAGCTACGGTAGATACCAGTTGGAACTACCAGTGGCGTCGCGATGGTATCAATCTGTCTGGCGCAACGAATCCAACCCTCACCGTGCGGCAATCTGGCGAGTATACATTGGTCGTTTCACCCAAGCAGGTTTGTAGTAAAGTCGGTAATTCAGGGATTCTGACGATTACGGTTATCGGAAACGAAGCGAAAGTAACGTCAACGGGTCATTTGTGCGCTACAACAGGAACCGTCACCCTCCACGCAACCAGCGACTCGAATGTGGTTTATCAGTGGTATCGCGATAAACAGTTGCTTTCGGGAAACCTTTCTGTCGACTCGCTTCAAACTAGTCAACCTGGCAACTATTGGGCGGTTTTAACCCACAAAATGCTAGGGTGCAAGGCTAATACAGATACCGCTACCATAACGCGTTCAGCTGCCGTGACAGCGGTTATCAAGTCGTCAACGGGATTCAATCGCATTTGTCCGCAAGATTCATTACGCCTTGATGCCAGTGGTGGTATTAGCTACAACTGGCAAAAAGATGACATAAAGGTGGGCACCAGCAGTTCGCAATATACGGCCAGCCAGGCGGCAACGTATGTGGTTATTGCGACTGACATTTTTGGGTGTGAAGGCACCTCGGCTCCCGTGACGTTAACCCAGCTGATTGCACCAACAGTCACCCTGGATTCTATTCCGGGTGTTTGCGGGCCTGATGTTCCCGTCCATACACTTATTGGTAGCCCGCCCGGTGGCGAGTTTGCTGGTGCAGGTGTAACGGGGAGTGAATTTAGTCCCAAACAGGCTGGCATTGGCAATCATCCGTTGACGTATACCGTAAAGGCAGCGCCCGAATGTGCTGGCACAGTGGCTACTCGAATTGCCATCGTTTCGCCTATTCCAACGATTCAACTAGCCGATTCCATGACGACGTACACAGGCAATACGTTTAGGATGGATCCAGTCTATACCGGCAATCCGAATCAGTTCCAGTGGGCATCGGCTACATTCCTGGACAGCGCCAATGCCGCTAACCCAACGGTGATGGATATTCAGAACGATATCACTTACACCATCGATGTAAAAAATAGCACGGGCTGCGAAGCCAAAGACACCATTCACGTTACCGTTTACGCCCGAGTTTTTGTACCGGATGCGTTCAGCCCCAATGGCGATGGCCTGAATGACACCTGGGAGCTTTTCGGAATAGAAGCATTCCCGGATGCTATCGTGACCATCTTTAACCGATGGGGCGAAGTAATTTATTCATCCGGCAGGGGGTATACTCATCCCTTCGATGGTACACTTAACGGCACTTCTTTACCCGCGGGTTTGTACGCCTTTACGTTACGAACGGTACCCCAGAAGCCGATCATTCGGGGAAGTTTGATGTTGGTACGTTAGTAAACTCTGAACGGTGTACCATACGCCCTATCTGGGAGATAGGGCGTATGGTACACCGTTCAGAGTTTACGACATAGCTACTTCTTGCGGCCCGGCCCCCAGATGGCCTTGCCAGGAAAAACGTTTGTGTGTTCGCCATCTTTCAACACCTGTTTGCCATTAACCAGTACATGCTGAACCCCTACCGCGTACTGGAACGGGGCGGCAAATGTAGCTTTGTCTGCAATAGTAGCCGGATCGAAGATTACCACATCAGCGAAGTAGCCTGGACGAAGAAACCCTCTACTGGGTAATTTGTGATTTGTGGCTGGTAAACTCGTCAATCGGCGAATGGCCTCTTGTAACGACATAACCTGCTCGTCCCGAACGTATTTCCCCAGTAAACGGGCAAAATTACCAAACGTCCGGGGATGAACAATACCGTTGTCTTTCCGATCTTCGGATATAGATGCGGCATCGGAACCAAACGACACCCATGGCTGACGAATACCCTTCTTCACATTTTCTTCCGACATCAGGAAGTAGGTTGTCTCAACCCGGCTTTTGTCGGCAACGATCAGATCCATGACGGTTTCGATGGGGTCCTTACGCCAGATCGCGGCTAGCTGGCCCAGTGTTTTCCCATTGTACTTTTTCAGTGAATCCACCTCAAAAGCGGTCAGCAGAATATTATCGGTTGAACCCGCCAGCTGAAACATATTTTCCCAATCGTTCCCGCTTTGGCGCACTTCGGCGGCTAACTTTTGGCGAGTAGCCGGATCTTGTAGCCGTTTCCAGCCAGCCATGAAACCACCATTGAACAAATAAGGTGGCAGGCAGGAGGTCAGGCCGGTGGCACCCGCCGTGTAGGTGTACATATTGGCGGTTATATCCTGTCCTTGCTCACGAGCCTTGTTGATCAGCGTAATGGTCGACTCCATACGAGGCCAGTTCCGCTGTCCAGACGCCTTGAAATGATACAATTCAACCGGCACGTTCGCTTCCCGTCCAATCTTAATGAGTTCATTGACGCCTTCTTCGAGCCGATCCCCTTCACTTCGAATGTGGGCAATATAACGCCCGCCGTAGCGACTCGCTTCTTTGCAAAGCACAATGAGTTCGTCCGTATCCGCAAAGGAGTTAGGCGGATAAATGAGGGCGGTTGTGATCCCTAAAGCCCCCTCTTCCATTGCCTTGCGAACAATGGCCCGCATCTGATTTAACTGGGAAGGAGTCGGCTTTACATCGGCTTCACCCAATACAACCTGACGAACCTGGGCAGCCCCGAGGTAGGATGCAATGTTGGGTGTAATGCCTTTCTTTTGAAGCTTAGTTAAAAACTCGGCCAGCGTTGTCCAATCGCAGGTCAGGTTGTATGGTTTTAAATACAGATTAACCTGCTCCCGTTGCGTATCCGTACTAAGGGGTCCCCAGGAGTCTTCGCCAAAAACCTCGGTTGTAATTCCCTGTTTGGTATCGCTCATGGAATGACCATCCCGCAGAAACTCAAGTCCTGTGTGCGACAATACATTTATGAAACCCGGAGCTACCGCTTTACCCTGCGCATCAATTACTGAACTAGCTTTTGCCGTAGCGAGATTACCAATCGCAACTACCCGGTCTCCACGAATGCCTACATCACCGGGCTTAGGGAGTTGTCCCGATCCATCGTAGATAAGTCCATTGCGGATGAGAATATCGAATCTATTGTTAGTAGGTTTGGCCGATTGAGCGAGCACCTGGCCCGTATAGGCCATGAATAAGATAAGAAGATATGTAAATCGCATAGCAGGTTGTTTATCAATCCAATATAGTGATTGACAGAAAACAACTGATTGATCATCGGTTATCTTCAAAAAATAAGTAGGTCCGGTACAAGCTAAAGGATATAGCTTGTACCGGACCTACTTATTCTCTTATATACCCAGAAGCCTATTAAGCCTGCTTCGTTAATTGAATATTCATGACCAGTTTAACATCGTCACTTACAACAACGCCACCCGCTTCGGTAACACCATCCCAGGTCAGACCAAACTCTTTACGCTTGATCGTGCCTACCAGCTCGAAACCAGCTTTAGTCTGACCATAAAAATCCTGCATCTGTCCACCGTGTTCAACCTTTAGGGTTACAGGCTTCGTTGTACCACGAATGGTCAGGTCGCCGGTAAGGGTATAGGTATCATCACCGGTTTTGGTCATCGAGTTTGATACAAAGGTCAGTTTAGGGAAGTTCTCGGCATCAAAGAAATCAGCTGATTTCAGGTGACCATCCCGTTGTTCCTGGCCCGTACTGATGCTGCTTATGTCTGCAGAGAAGGCGATTTTAGCATTGGTAAAATCATCACCGAATGTTTCAACCTGACCTTCATAGACCCCAAATGATCCCGTTACGGTCGAGATTACAAGGTGTTTTACTTTAAACTGCACTTCAGAGTGCGTAGGGTCAATGGCCCAGGTAGTAGCGGTGGCGGTTTCAGTTGCCATAGTTATAGTCGTTTATAAAATTTCGTGTTGACGTATTTGATGTATATACATTTAATTTAACTGAAATGTTTCAAATTTTTGAATTATTTTTTTCAAGCCCTACTGATACTCTCGCCCGACAGACCTACCTGCCTTTCTGAGCGTCTTCCGGAACTTTAGTCAGTTCCATTCCAGCGCCCTTTACTAGTGCTACCTTCCCTTTCATGTCAAGTATAAAGCTTAGGGGCTCTTTACCATTCCAGAACTGATCGAATACCATTCGGAAGGTATCGAAATGCCAGTGCTCGAGATAGCCAGTCAACAGGTTATTGATGGATGCATAGAGTTTCCCGTCTTTCTGCGTCACCACTACTTTTCCATACAGTGGGTCGGCATACGAACCTACGTACGCCGTTAAGGGCAGAGAGGGTTTTGTATTCAGCACACGGGTGCTATCTACTTTTCGCTCCGCCTGTTTGGCCCGTTGTTTTAATGCGCCATACAATTGCCGAAACTCTGTGCTCCAGTCGCGGTCAACGCCAAGCCGGGCGTCGGGCCGTCCAAACTCATCGAAGGCACGATACATGAGTGCATGGCGAAGTTCGGCATGGTCGAGATTTCCCTGCACATACACAGCTACTTTCTGATCCGGCAATTGTCCGTGAATGGCAACCATACCCGTCAGGCTTCCGGTATGGAAATTCACCCGTTGCCCGCGGTAGTCCTGCTGAAACCAACCCAGGCCATAGGTTTTCCAAACGGGTTTTGTCAGGTATTGGGTCGGGTAAAACTGACTGTCAGTCACCAGTGTCTGCGGTTTGAACAACTCGGCCCAGGTAGCCGGTTTTAATAAAGTTTTACTCGTTCCACCGATTGTGTATCGGCTACTATCGAGCATACAGATCATCCAGGAAGCAACATCATCCGGGCAAGTCCAGATCGAGCCCGCCGGTCCAACCGCATCGACTAATCCCTCCTCAATCCGACTGTTTACAGCACGAATCGTATCGTTTATCTCAATATGGGGTTTTGCCCGATTTACTTCGTCCGCTACTTCCTTAAAGAGAGCCTTTGTTCTGCGCATGCCCAGTGGCTCAAAAATTCGGGTTCGAACGAAGACATCCCAGGGAATCCCGCTTACTTTTTCGATGACCTTACCCGCGGCCAAATACATAATATTCTGATAAATAAAGCTCGACCGTAGCGAATACGACGGTTTAATGAGCCGCATCCGATGCAGAATTTCGTCGGAGGATATCTGCATGCTTGCCCAAAGCACATCTGCATTACCTACGCCTGTGTTGTGAATCAGTAAATCCCGCACCCGTACCTCCCTCGTAACAGCCGGATCATAAAAAAGAAAATCGGGCAGGTAATTGACAACGGGGTCATCCCATTGAAGTTTACCCTCATCGACCAGCATACCAATACAGGCAGCCGTCATGGCCTTGGTTGTAGAAGCCATGGCAAAAAGGGTTTGTGTATCAACAGAGCCCGTGACTCCCATTTCTCGGACCCCGTAGCCCTTTTTCAGCAGCACTTTGCCATCCTTCACGACCGTAACCGTCAGGCCAGGCACCTGCCAGTCGCGGACAGCCTGCTGCACATAGGCATCGTAGCGGGCAACGGGATCAACCGTCTTTTTTTTGGATTGTGCCCATACGGGCTGATTCATACAGACACTGACAAGCAGCGTAAAAAAGAGGATAGTCTGTTTCATGGCAGGTTGTTTGATGCCCTAAGATAGCATTTTTCAGTTGCAGCGGTCGCACCGACGAGCCCGTCTGTACGTATATTTGCTTGTATCATCTCTTACCAATACAACCATGAATTACGTCAACAAACAAAAAATCCGGTCCTGGCTGTTAATTGCTTTCGCCTTGCCGCTACTTTTCTTCACGAGTAGTAGCTACGGTCAGTCGAAAACAAGCGCAGCTAAAGCGGCTAATGGCCTATCGGCGATCAAAGAAAGTGACATTAAGCGCGACCTATTTGCGCTGGCAGGCGATCATTTCCGGGGACGCGAAGGCGGTTCACTCGACGAACTGAAAGCATCGGTCTGGATTGCCGATCAGCTTCGGGCAATGGGCCTGCAACCCGCTGGCGACGATGGTACGTTCTTTCAGTTTTTTCATATTCAACGCACCCGCATTACGGAAACCAGCCGATTGATCATTGGCAGTCACCAGCTCACCCACGGTCAGGATGCATTTATTCTTGCCCCCGCCATTGCATCGGTCGATGCGCCACTTGTGTTCATTGGCAAAGGCACCCCCGAAGACCTAGCGAAAGTTGATATTAAAGGGAAAGCGGTAGCACTGGAGTTCTCGGGAACTGGTCCTGCCGAACTCAGCTATCGTCGGTATTTATTCGGAACCATGAATCGCCGGGCGGCCGAACTGGTCAAAGCGGGAGCACTGGCCGTTATTTGGGTTTCTGATGCACAGGCTCAATTTTATTTCGACCGATGGACAACAGGGCTCGAACGGGGTCGGTACGATTTACCGGGTGGAGCGAATACGCGCGTGTTTTCTCAGGCACCAACCGTTTGGCTCCCTGCGAATGCGCTGGAGTGGGTCAAACAGCCAAATCAGCAGTTTACCAATGTAGTCAACGTTGAGAGTTTCAATTATCCATCAGTCAATATCGTGGCCAAAGTACCCGGTACTGATCCCAAGCTGAAAGATGAGTATGTGCTTTTCAGTACGCACCAGGATCACGATGGGGTTCGGAAGGCGGTTGCCGGTGATTCAATCTGGAACGGAGCCGATGATAACGCCAGTGGCTGTGTCGCTACCATGGCTATCGGACGAGCTTTTGTACAGAAGCCAGGGAAACGTTCTGCGCTTATTGTTTTTCATGGTGCCGAGGAGCGTGGATTGTTGGGATCCCGTTACTACGTAGAGCATCCAACTGTACCGAAAGAATCTATTGTTGCCGTTTTAAACGCCGAGATGATTGGGCGAAACGACCCGGATAGTGCCGCCATTCTGGGCCAGCAACCACCCCACCGTAACTCAACCGATCTGGTGAATGCCGCCTTAGCGGTCAACCAGTCGGAAGCGCATTTTAAACTGGATATGCTCTGGGACAAACCGGAACATCCCGAAGGCTGGTATTTCCGTTCTGACCACCTGCCCTACGCCCGTGCCGGTGTACCAGCCATTGCCTTCACAACCCTACTCCACCCCGACTACCACACACCAAAAGACGAGCCCGACCGGATCAATACAGCCAAAGTGACACGGATTGCCCGATGGATTTACCTAACCGGTTGGGATGTTGCCAATCGGCCTAGCCGGGTGCGTGTGGACGAAGGGTTCAAATTGGAACGGTAACTATTCATAGTCATTGGTGGTCATTAGTAGTCATTAATTGGGAACAATTGAGCGGTAGGAGATTCAACAACGAATGACTACAATGACTAGTAATGACCACTAATGACTATTATCTAAGGTGCCCTTAAAACATAGCCCTCGCCAATCACAGTATGAATGAGTTTTGGCGCTCCGCCCTGATCAATTTTCTTCCGAAGCAAGCCCACATAGACTTCAATCGAGTTGCTGCTCATGGCATACTGCATATCCCAGACCTGCTCGGCAATAGTGACTCTGGAGATGACCCGCCCCTGATTGCGCATCAGGTATTCCAGCAATTGATATTCTTTGGCGGTTAGATTGATTGACCGATCTCCACGCTTAGCGGTTCGCTCGTCCAGGTTCAGTACCAGATCACTTACGGTTAGCGTAGATTCTGAATGCAGGTTTCCAATGTGTCGCCGGGTTAAGGCCCGTACCCGAGCCATCAGGATATCAAACTGAACAGGTTTAACTAAATAGTCGTCTGCACCAACATCCAGGCCCGTAACGATATCATGGGTTGCCCCGAGCGCACTCAACATCAGAATTGGGGTTTCAATTTCTTCTTTTCGGAGTGCGGCTACCATATCCTGTCCATTCTGACGCGGCAGGTTAACATCCGCAATAATTAAATCATAGGGGTAATCAAGCGCCATTCTCTGCCCCATAAGTCCATCCGATGCAATCTGCACATGAAAGCCATTCGCTTCTAATCCTTTCCGGAGAAATCCGGCAATTGAGGGTTCATCTTCAACGATGAGTATATGCATAGTGGTAAACGTTGGGGCGAAATTAGAAAAACTTCAGCACCCGCGTATCATGTTACAATAGCACGCTGATTTTTATGATAGGTATGATTTACACAGATTTTGTTAGAAACAAAGAAAATCATAACTCATCTTACTCATCATAAAAATCAGCGTGCTATAGACGTTAACATACTCATTATGTTACTACAACAAAGCCCCAATCCAGACGAATCGAGGCTTTGTCATGAACAACTAAACTACTCAACGTTAACACAAACCACTAATCTATCGACGGCCACCGCCGTGAAATCCACCGCCACTGAAGCCTCCTCCAAATGATCGCATACCACCGCCACCCCAGGATTGCGAGCGGTTTACACCGGGGTTAACTCCCTGATACCGACCAGGGGCGGCAATCCTGGCGGAACTGCCTGCGCTACCTACAGCTCCGGAACGGTTATATTGACCCGCATTGTTCAGCCAGTTACCCCGTCCGGCACTTGACCCGAACGTCCGTCGGGCCGCCGACATGAAGCCTGCATTGCCTGGTGTCAGGATGCGTTGTTGCCCCAAATTGTGGGTATAGTAGGTATTGAATCGGTTATACAAATGTGGATACACATACCGCCCTGATCCAAAAAACCAGTTTGAGAAACCCAGCGAAGGTAAACCAAACATAACCATGTTGCCACCCATGCCATAATAGAAACCGGTTCCATACCACCAGGCCGATGGATACCATAGTGGGGATGCGTACCAGTATGGATAGCCAAACCAGAACGAATAGGGGTTTTGATAATAATAGGACGTATTCACCCAGGCAGGGTTTGGATTGATACCCATGTTATACCCATTGGCCTGTGCGTACGCTTGCCCAGCCTGCTGCAACTCCTGTCTGGCCTGTGGATCGTTGTTCAATTGATTTTGATAATCAGCCAGTTCTTGCTGATTCTGAACTTGTAGGCTGTCGTGTAGCGCGGTCAAGTCTTTCGTAACCTGATCGGGGTTGGCCTGATAGGCTTCTCCTAAACGCGCTGTTTTATCAATCTGATCGGTGAGCTGGGTCATCACATCGGGCATTTCAATCAATTGACGAAACGCGCTTTGTGTTAGGCCATCCAAGGTGCTAATCACGTTCTCGAAAGCCTGTTGTGCCTGCTGGTTGATATTATCGACCTGTACCAGATCAGCATTGTGATGGCGGTACAATTTCCAGGCCGACACCTGTATAGTAGCGGGCATTGGTTTAGTCAGGTTATTTACCGTCTGCTCGTCTGAGCCAGTGGGTAAGGTTGCCAGCGCATGCAAAATATCGGGATACCGGGACAGATCATAAAACCAGCCTTGCTTGGTCTGTCCATAGGACTGAATCAGATTGGCAAACGCCTGTTCGCTGTTGGCCCGTTGCTGTGCCAGCGCCGTTAAAACCTGTGGTTGTACACTGGCCAGCAAGATCGACCGACGCACATCATCGCGATAAGGTGCAATGGCCGAGACAAGAGTCTGGTCATTGATCGGAGCCGTTTGCTGGTCCTGATCTCTGGTTTGGGCTATGGTTGATTGCCATCCTGCCGACAACAGCCCAAGAGTTAGCAGCAGGGCTTTCGTTGGGATGAAATGGATGAACGTTTTCATAGGTTTGGTAAGGCAACTAACGCCTTAATTAACGATTACGGTTAGTGAATTCAAGGTCAGATGGCAGGCCTGATTTCGGCAAAAATCTGAAGCAAACTTTAGTCATTTCTACCTGCCTCACTGACTATACAAACAACGCTTTGGGGGCTAAAGAAAGGCTAAACCGGGGGTTAATGTTCGGTTAAAAATATTTTTTCTGACAGGATTTACACGATGAAGAGGATGATTTTTCTCACGACAAAATCATCCTCTTCATCGTGTAAATCCTGTCAGAAAAAAAACCTGGATAGAATGTCCTAACTTCGACATCGAATACGCCTGTTTATTAAAAACCTCCAGAACGAACTACATCAACAACCCATGACATCCTCTCTCCTGCGCAAATTCACCCTGTTTACGATGGCGTTGGCAACACTGCTCGCCTGCCATCGACCACCTACCCAACCAGCAACCTATTTTCCACCTAAAGGCGATAACTGGGTACACCTGGCCCCCGAAAAAGCGGGCATGGACGCAGCTTTGCTCGATCAGGCCATCGCATTTGCGAAAACACAGGAAACTACTCAGATGACTCCTAATTTTTCGACGCAGGAGGAAATCTTCGGTAAACTTCTTGGACCTATGCCCACCAGCCGGGCAGCCACAAATGGGCTTGTGTTACGGCATGGCTACATCGTAGCCGAATGGGGAGATACCCAGCGTCCCGACCCAACCTACAGCGTAGCTAAAAGTGTGTTATCAACCGTAGTGGGCATCACTACCGAACGAGGCATGATTCCCGACATTCACGATCCAGTAGCAAAACTCATTCATGACGGCGGCTACGATTCGGAGCAGAACCGAGCGATAACCTGGGAGAATCACCTGACTCAAACCAGCGAATGGGAAGGAGCCTTATGGGGAAAAAACAGCGATTTTGTTGGAAAAGAAGCGTTTGGGAAAGGCGAGCGTAAACCCCGCACGCTCCAGAAACCCGGCACGTATTACGAATACAATGATGTGCGAATCAATCGGATGGCGCTTTCCTTGTTACGCTTATGGAAGAAACCTATCCCTGAGGTTGTCCGCGATGAAATCATGAATCCAATTGGCGCTTCGGATTCCTGGCAATACATTCCGTACCCAAACGCCGTTGCAGACGTTGGTGGGAAGCAAATGCCATCGGTGAGTGGCGGCACCCGCTGGGGTGGTGGCCTGCGGATTAGTACCCGGGATGAAGCCCGGTTTGGTTACCTGTTTCTAAGGCAGGGTCGCTGGGGCAACCAACAGATCGTTTCGGCCGACTGGGTAAAAAAAGCAACCCAACCCAGTCCGTTCGGCCCTGATTATGGGTATTTGTGGTGGCTCAATACGGGTACAAGTTCAACCGGCAAAAAAGCCTGGCCCGATGCCCCAACTACGAGTTACGCGGCCATCGGCGCGGGTTCAAATACGATCTGGGTAGACCCGGAGCATGACATCGTGATTGTGTGGCGATGGCACAACGGAAACCCAAACGAACTGATTAAGCGCGTATTGGCAGCGGTTAAAGAGTAATTGGAATGATGTTTGCCCCAATGTAACGCTATGATACTTAACCTGAATCTATACGCATGAATGTGTTCAAATTTACGCTACTACTCTGCCTAATTAACCTGGGGCAGACATTCGCCCAGTCCATTTATCAGGGTCCACAACCCGAAGCGCTATTTACAACAGCATCTGACAAAGCATTTCTGGCCGACTTCAGAACAAAGTTCAAGGCTGATTTTGATACAACCAGTCAGTATGCAAAGCTTCGGACTTCGGGCCTGGATGCCTGGGAAATGAGTCTTTTTGACGCTCGCAAAACTCAGTCGGCCTATTATAAATCATACCCGAAAGCCAGCGAACTGTCGGAAGGGTTCAAACAGTATGTCGAGGCCTGTATCCGCTGGAATTATTGGCACCTGCTGCTGGCTTATCCTATTCTCCGGGGGAATGCCCAGACGGCCCAGTCAAGTCTGATGTCGCTTCCATCCGTTATGGTTGAGGACCTGGCAGCCCTAAAAGTGAATGACGAATCAGCTCTTTCGGCTGAGCCTTACCAGGATTTCCTATTTTTTTACGTCACCTACTTTAACTCGAAGGCCCGCAATTTTGCCAAGTATACCTCCACCGATATCCAGAACAGCCTAACTGACAAGGCTACTTTTGCCCGTCAACACCTAACGGGGAAACCTTATCAATACACACTGGCGCGACTGTTAGTCGAAAACTGCGACAAAACCCCACCTTCGTCGGTTCGGGCTGTGTTTGCTATTCTTAGTGCAACCCCAAACGCAGTTGGTTATGTTAGCGTCGTCAAAGCCCGGTGTGGGGAGGTTATGGCCAAAAAGGATGAACCTGTTGTGGCCGCAGATGCCCAAAAGAAAACGATAGACCCCAAAGCATTCTCATTTGCGAATCAAAACGGCGAGCCGGTTACCCTTGACGAATACAAAGGGAAAGTTGTTTACCTCGACGTCTGGGCCAGTTGGTGCGGGCCTTGTCGGGCTGAATTTCCTTACTCCAAACAACTCCAGGAACGCCTGAGTAAAAAACAGAAAGAGCAGGTGGTTTTTCTTTACCTATCCATCGACGACACGGAGGAAGTCTGGAAAAAAGCACTGGCTACACTTCAGTTGCAGGGTGAACAGGGTTTATCGAAAGGCGGCTGGAAATCCAAAACGGTAAAGTATTTCGGCATTCAAAGTATACCCCGCTACATATTGATCAATAAAAATGGACAGGTAGCCGATGCCGATGCCAAACGCCCCAGCATGACCGACGCCATTTTACAGGATATTATTAAGCTTCTTGGCGAGTAAAGAAGAATTATAGAGAACACAAAATGATGAATTACTATCCTTTATAGTTTCTTTACTTTGGGTTCTCTGAAGCTGTGGTTAATTCTTTTTGCTATCAGTGATCTATCAGCTGTAGATATAGCTCTTCGACCTGCTTCCGCGCCCAGTCCGTTTTACGCAAAAACGTCAGGCTCGACTTAATACTCGGATTACTGGTGAAGCAATTAATTCTAATCTTCTGACCAAGCCGATCCCAGCCATAGTGAGCTACTAACTCCGTCAGAATAGCCTCAAGGGTTTTCCCATGCAGGGGGTTATTGGCCTGTGTATTCATACTACAAACAACGGTGAAAATACGGTATAGTCAGCAAACATAAGATTTAAAGGCAGGAGCAACTGATTTGGTGTGGCCTAAAAATAAATACAAAAAACAAATAGATTTCGATATGCTTTTACTATCCGGTTACTAGTAGCCAACTGGAGCAAAATACCCTGGAGTTGGATTACTAGCCTAAGGCCGAGAGTGGTTAATAAACGAAAATAGTTACCACAATTCAATTTCAGTAAATAATATCTTTATAAATTCTGTGACAAATTGGAAGGAGCATTCGTCTAAAAAAGCTGATCAGCAAAATTACGCATCGATTTACGGGGTTCTACTACCATTTTTTGAGGCTGTATTTAACTGCAAAATTGTTGATTAACAAAGTAATCACAGGCAAAATACAGGTAAGTGCAAATGAAATTTTACAAAAATACTCAGCACGCATACTATATTTGATGCTTGTAGTTAACTAAATTAACCATTCCTGACCACCGTAAGGGTAAAAAAATACTCAATACCATGCCGATAGCTGAACGCGAACGCATTTACGAACGAGCCGATAATAAAGGCTGGAAAAAATGGGGGCCTTACTTATCAGAACGTGCCTGGGGCACGGTTCGGGAAGATTATAGCCCGTATGGTGATGCCTGGAATTTCGTTACGCACGACATGGCTCGCTCCCGTGCCTACCGCTGGGGCGAAGAAGGTATCGGCGGAATTTCTGACAACAAAGGCCACATCTGTTTTGCACTGGCGTTCTGGAATCATAAGGATAACATTATAAAGGAACGCCTGTTTGGTCTTTCGGGACCAGAAGGCAATCATGGCGAAGACGTTAAGGAACTGTACTATTATTTAGACAGTACCCCAACTCACTCCTACATGAAGATGCTCTACAAGTATCCTCAACAGGAATTCCCCTACAATCGACTGGTTATTGAAACCATGCGCCGGGATCGTCAGGCACCCGAGTTTGAATTGACGGATACGGGCATTTTTGAGAAGGACGAATACTTCGATATTTTTATCGAATACGCTAAAGCCGATCAGAACGACTGGCTTGTTACCATAACGGCGCATAACCGCTCAGACAAAGAGGCTCCTCTTACATTACTTCCAACTATCTGGTTCCGAAATACCTGGTCCTGGGGCTATGAGCAATATAATACCCGGCCCATGCTCCATGGCATTGCCAATAATCAGATAGAGGTGAATCACAAGCAGTTAGGCAAGTATAAGCTTTACTGTGAGGATGCCGATACACTTCTATTCTGCGACAACGATACGAATACGGAACACCTGTACGGGCGACCAAACGTAGCGAAGTACCCGAAAGATGGCATCAATAATTTCATTGTATCGGGGGGTAAAAAAGGCTTCATCAATCCGAATCAGATTGGCACAAAAGCGTCTGCCCAATATGTAAAGAAAGTGCCGGCTGGTCAAAGCGTTAGTATCCGGCTTCGCTTCAGCGACCAGACGCATCTGGCACAACCATTCGGCGACTTTGACGAGATCTGGAACAAACGCGTTGTAGAAGCCAATGACTTTTTTGCCAACCTGCAAAAAAACGTCACGGACCCTGAACTGATGGCCATTCAGCGACAGGCTTATGCTGGTATGCTCTGGAACAAGCAGTTTTACTATTACAACGTAAATGAATGGCTTAAGGGAGACCCTAAAATGCCCGTGCCGTTTCAGGGACGTGTGTATGCCCGCAATGAATCCTGGCGGCATATGTACACGGCCAATATTCTCTCCATGCCCGATAAATGGGAGTACCCCTGGTTTGCGGCCTGGGATCTGGCTTTCCATACCCTGACGCTGGCCCGACTTGACCCGCATTTCGCTAAGCGCCAGCTAGCCGTTATCCTTCGGGAGTACTACATGCACCCCAACGGACAGATACCCGCTTACGAATGGAATTTTGGTGATGTAAACCCGCCTGTTCATGCCTGGGCCACCTGGAAAGTTTACGAAATTGACCGCGACCTGAACGGGATTGGGGATGTGAATTTCCTGGAACGGGTATTTCATAAACTGCTGCTCAATTTCACGTGGTGGGTAAACCGCAAGGACGTCTCAGGCAATAATATTTTCGGGGGGGGCTTCCTTGGTTTAGATAACATCGGGGTTTTCGACCGTAGTCAACCCCTGCCCATGGGTGGTCGTATTGAACAGGCCGATGGTACAGGCTGGATGGCTATGTATACCCTCAATATGCTTCGAATTGCCTGTGAGATTTCGCTTACCCGGCCTAGCTATCAGGACATGGCCAGCAAGTTTTTCGAGCATTTTCTACATATCGCATCGGCCATGAACAACTTGGGCCGCCAGAATATCAGCCTGTGGGATGAGGTAGACCAGTTCTACTACGATGTACTGCACATGCCTGATAACAACGCCCGGTTGCTCAAAATCCGCTCCATGGTGGGTTTGATTCCGCTCTTTGCCGTTGAAATTCTGGACGAAGCTTTACTCTCAAAACTTCCTGATTTCAAACGTCGGGTGGAGTGGGTACTTACAAACCGTCCTGATCTGGCTTCGCTCGTTTCGCGCTGGCACGAGCCGGGTAAGGGCGAAACGCACCTGTTGAGTCTGCTTCGTGGTCACCGGATGAAGATGATTCTGAAACGGATGTTCGACGAAACCGAGTTCCTGTCTGATTACGGTATCCGGGCGCTGTCCAAATATCATGAAAAGACACCCTATCAATTTGAGTTGAACAGTGAAATATTCCAGGTGCGCTACGTAGCAGCCGAGTCTGAAATGAGCATGTTTGGAGGTAACTCCAACTGGCGCGGGCCTATCTGGTTCCCACTCAACTTTCCGCTGGTTGATTCGCTATTGAAATTCTACCAATACTATGGTGATGATTTCGAAGTAGAGTACCCAACTAATTCTGGTCAGGTGATGAGTCTTAAGGAAGCCGCTATGCATGTCACCGAGCGGATTATCAATATTTTTCGGCGTGACGAAAACGGGCAGATACCTGCTTATGGTCAGGATAAAAAAATGCAGAATGATCCCCATTTTCAAGGCCTCTATCTCTTCTATGAATATTTCAATGGGGATAATGGCATGGGCTTAGGGGCCAGTCACCAAACCGGCTGGACGGGTTTAGTGGCCGATCTGATCGAGTATTGGTACAAATACCAGTCCGAAACCGTAGCCATTCCCGCAGGGAAATAAACGTAAAACCAGCAGAAAGCCGGGCATATTGTCCGGCTTTCTGCTGGTTTATTGACCTACATATTTGCTGACAGCCTCAACCACTAACTGGTTCAGAGATATTCCTTTTTCGAGAGAAACAACTGCCGCCTTTCGATGCAATTCGGGTTGCATACGGATATTAAATGAACCGGCAAAACTCTTCTCTGGCTTCTTTCCAACCGCTTTACACAGTTCCAGGTAATCTTCGACAGCTTCTACAAAAGCGGATTCGAGTTCATTGACACTGGTTCCTTCAAATGTTACCAAGTCGGTTATGAAGGCAAGTTTTCCATGAAAAACTTTATCGTCGGAATTGTATTGAACGGAACCGACAAAATCCTGATAACGAAGTACATTTTCCATGTATCAATTGCTTAAGTTGAGTATGTCCTGAATTTCTTTGAGCTGATATTGCTTTAATATACTACCAGGATGAGGTTTATGTAATCGAATAATCTTCTTTGTTTCCGGATTAACGAAGGCTCGTCGGCTACCTTCCGTTTTCCCTTTGCTAACTTCCTCATAGCCAAAATAGGCTAGTAAACTGACCAACTCATTCCAGCTAAAATCAGTCGGTTTCGCTTGAAAACGTTCAAGTAACTTCTCTTTTTCACTCATGAAACGCAAGCAACTGTTTTTCAGTTGCAATATATAGCGTTTAGATGCTCATTAGACCCTTTTCTAAAAAGAAAGTATATCTACTGTAGCTACAATGCTCTAATCCTACTTCTGGTTAGTCACCTGATTTACAAAACCACTTGACTCCCTAAAAGGCTAAATAACTACTTCCGATAATCCAGTGGTGGTTTTCGATCTCCAGCCAACGATTTATAGGTAAAGGCCTCACCACCACGTGCTTTGTACAGCTCTGTTTTGGCTTGCTGTACGGTTGCTGGTTGTTGAAACAGGTCGATAGCGGTTAATGAGATCGTTTTCGCTGCGATCAGCATGCCTTTAAATCCAATGGACATCCCATCACAGGCAACGGCCTGCCAGCTATGCGCTGGAACACCGGGCACCCAGGTTGAGGTGGATAACCCTGCCGTAGGGAGAACCCAGCTTACATCCCCAACATCGGTGGATGCCGAGCCTACGCCATTCAATGCATACGGTTGAATCTCGGAAGCACGACTTAATGGTGGTAGGCTTTCAGAATTCACTGTCTTCCGGATTTTATCGGCAAATTCCGTTTCTTCAGGTGTATAGCGGTTACCGCCTACTTGTTCCAGATTTTTTTGCATCAACTTAGCCAGCGTTTCGTTAGGTAATAGATTATACAGGCCCGCCAGAACCTCGTAGGTCATCGTCGTTTCGGTACCCAGCGCAGCAGCCTGAGCAGTTTTCATCAGTCGGGCCCACACTTCTTCCAGCCCCTTTGCCGTCGGGTGTCGAATGGTATATTCCACTTCCGCATAGTCAGGAACGATATTGGAGGTAAGGCCACCCTTTTTAATTACGTAGTGAATCCGGGTAGTTGACGTCACGTGTTCACGCATCATATTGACCATATAATTCATTGCTTCCACAGCGTCCAGTGCCGAGCGGCCTTTTTCGGGTGCAGCAGCCGCATGGGCAGCGAGTCCATTGAACTGAAAATTAGCAACCCGATAGGCAAGGGATGACGATGGACTTGCGCTGTTGCCATCACCTGGATGCCAATGCAGCACAGCATCAACGTTACTGAAAAGTCCCGCCTTGACCAGGTATGTTTTACCGCCACCGGCTCCTTCTTCAGCTGGGGTACCAATCAACTGGATCGTGCCGGATTTGCCCGATTGTTGCAAATAGTTTTTTGCCGCGATAGCCGCTGCTACGGAACCTACACCAAATAAATTATGGCCGCAGGCATGTCCGTATGCATTAGGAACCAATGGTTTACGAACAGGAACAGAGTCCTGAGACAAACCTGGCAGAGCATCCATTTCGGCTAAAATGCTGATCACTGGGGCGCCTTTACCATAGCTGGCCACAAATGCAGTTGGCATCTCTGCAACGCCGGTTGTAATACTAAACCCCTGGTCCTGAAGTTCCTTTTGTAATAGCTTACTGGTTTCAGTTTCCATATACCCTGGTTCAGCCAGTTTCCAGATGCGTTGCGCCAACGAAGCATAATGGGGATATTGCTTATCTAACTGACTAATAACTGCTACTTTTTCTTTTTGAGCATAGGCAATCGTTACCAATAGAAATACCGCTATTACAGAAAATACAGATTTTAATTTAAGCATAATAGTAATTTAAGAGGGAAAGTTTGGAGAAATACAGAAAGAAGGAAACTAGCTCAAGCCAACCGTTGAATATACTAGTTGTGCATAAATTAACCAGCCTACCCGATAAACCTTTTGTGCAGCTTGCTTCTACTACCTGCATTGATGCTGGCGTTACTGATCATCCTATCCTTTGTCTACCTCATCCTTACACTGGCCGTACACCTTGTGCGTAAAGCCTTAAACAGTTCAGCAGGTTATTCCATCTATTGAGAGGCTGTTATATACAGTTCAAAAGAATCACCTTTCCGAATCGGATGGGTTGCCGGAGCTTTGGTGTGTTACAATTAACGTATGATAACACAATAACCAGTTTATAGCCAGATTCTTGAGTATCTGTTTTCACAGGATTGCAATGTTCACATAGGGGGAAATTGCGTCTCAGGGGTCATAACTGTAATAAAGTGCAGTAAACAACATCATGAACGCTTTACTTTCAATCTCCCGATTTCTACTACTATTCATTTTTGTTGGCTGGGGTTCTGCTTTTGGGCAAACACGATCAAATCCGTTGCTTATTTCAGGAAAAATCACTGAACTGAATTCAGGACAGGGGATTCCGTTTGCCTCCATAGCAGTAAAGGGTAAGACGACGGGCGCACAGGCCGATGCCGATGGCCGATACGAACTGCATCTGCGGCAACCCGCCGACACCTTGTTGGTATCAGCACTAGGCTATCAAACGATGCAGATCGCCGTTGTATCTTCAGCGCTTGATATATCGTTAACCCCAGCGGCTTCTGTGCTGAATGAAGTAGTTGTGCACGCGGGCGAAAACCCGGCATTTCATATTCTACGAGAACTGCATGCGCATAGAAAACAAAACGATTTTCGGCAGTTGGACAGCTATGACTATGAAGCGTATAGTCAACTAGCTATTACTATTAATCACTTGTCTGATCAATTCAAACAGCGAAAACCCATTCAGGCAATCCTGCACGCGTTGGAACAGAAACAAGGCAGATCTGCCCCTGAATTGCCTGTTTTTCTATCCGAAACCGTTTCACATTTGTACGCCCGACGGCATCCGCAACTGACTAAAGAGCAGGTTCAGAAGACGAACATTACGAGTCTTGGAATAACCGATGATAGTTTCGTGGCACTGTTTACGGGAGCGGGTTTCAACACCTTAAATTTCTATCAGAATCAGGTAAGTCTTTTTAAGAAAGAATTCATGTCGCCCCTGGCCGAAGGAGGGCGTATGGCGTATACGTATTTCCTGGCCGATACCGCGCAAATTGGTCAACACAGCTGCTATGGAATTGATTTTGACCCGAAAAATGAACGCGATCTGGTTTTTCGGGGACGGATGTGGATCGACACCCAGACCTACGCGCTTGTTCGGATTGAAGCCCGTGTTGGTGATGCGGCAAATATCAACTTTATCAATCAGATAGACATCGACCAGACCTATGAACTTGTTCCCGATATTGACCATGCCTGGTTACCCGAAACGACGCATTTAACGGTCAGTGTTGGAGAGGTTGTAAAAAATACGTTTGGCGCATCGGTCGATTATACGACAACGATTCGTCAGCCAGTGGTCGGCATACCGAAGCCCGTCAATTTTTTTGACACCGATATTGCTCTCGCCAACGACCGTGCAGAATTCTCATCCGAGTACTGGAAGAATCAGCGTCAGCAAGCCGGTCAGTCTCAGAATTTCGATCAAACCCGCGCCTTACTGGATACGGTCCGGCATCTACCCATTGTCCAAACCTACACGAAGATAGCCCAGTTTGTACTTAATGGCGGCTACCTACCGCTTGCCCGAGGTCTTGACATTGGCTCGTTATTTTCTATGTGGGCCTATAATCCAGTTGAAGGTCATCGGCTCCGGCTAGGTGTGCAGACCAACAATGCATTTAGCCGTACCTGGCAACTAGCTGCGTATGGCGCTTACGGCACACGTGATCGAGTCTGGAAAACCGGCTTCGAGGTCAATTTTATCCCAACACGGAACCCGTTAACGTTGGTTACGTTAAAGCATAGCTACGATCTGGAGCAGTTGGGCTTTCGTACAGAAGACCTGGCCGACAACTCATTTTTTCGGGTCAATAGTCGGTTCGGGCCCTATCCGCGGGCATTTTATCAACGCGAAACGGCCTTGACAGCCCAGCGTGATTTAGGCCCTAATTTCACTCAGACTGTCGGCGTACGTTACCGTAGCATGCATCTACTATTTCCTTTTTCAATCAATCAAGACATTGATACACAACAACCTAGTACTCTTATAACAGATTTACTGAGTAAAGAATACTTTCTGGAAACTCGTTACGCGCCAGGTCGACTACCGGCCCGGCGCGTAACGAGCCGTCGAATTCGGCGTCGGCCTTCTGAAACAGCGCCCATAGTAACTTTCCGGTACACCTTAGGAACCGCTTCATACCAGGGCCGGGCCTTTAAAGGCTATCATAAATGGCAGTTACAATGGGATCATACCCTACGCTGGGGCCTGGTTGGCCGTACACAGTATACCGTTAAGGCCGGATACAGTCCGTCAACGATCCCCTATCCGTTACTTCAGGTGCATCTAGGAAATCAGACACCGTTTTATAACCGCAATGCCTTCAACCTGATGAACTATGCTGAGTTTGTGAGTGATCGGTATGTGTCGGTAGCGGTCGAGCACAAATTTGAAGGTCTATTTACTAATCGACTACCCCTGATCCGGCGGTGGGGATGGCGTTCGTTTGTAACCGGAACTATGTTGTGGGGACAGTTGAGCAAAGCAAATCGTGAGCTGATAGCTACACAGGATGCCACAGGAAAGCTTCTCCCACGCGTTCACTCGCTACATCAAATCCCTTATGTTGAAGTAGGATATGGTTTCGAAAACGTCTTAAAATCAATTCGAATCGAAGCTATGCACCGGCTCACTTATCGACAAAATCCAAACGTAACTCCCTTTGCCGTTAAGCTGTCGTTTCAGATTGGCTTATAGAGGGGTTACCTGTAGGAGCAACGTTTAACTAATGATTGGCTAATGAAACGGGGCAACTAAAATTAGTTGCCCCGTTTCATTAGTTACAAGATCAATCCACTTCGTCGGAGCATTGCTTTGGGCGATGGCTCACGACCCCGGAATTTCTTATAGAGTTCCATTGGCTTCTCGCTTCCCCCTTTTTCGAGTACATTCTTACGGAAACTATCGGCGGCTGCTTTATTATCCAGACCACCTTTTTCCTTGAAGAATTCAAAAGCGTCGGCGTCTAAAACTTCACTCCATTTGTAGCTGTAGTAACCCGCCGAGTAACCACCCGCAAAAATGTGCGAGAAAGCTGGACTAATGGCCACTCCTTCTACATGTGGGAACAGGTTCGCAACGGAATCCACCCGATTTTCCACCTGAGAAATTGTTTCGCCCGTTGGTTTCTGGCTGTGGTAGTACATATCTACCAGGCCTAACCGCACCTGGCGCAGATTCGCCATACCGGCCATGAAGTTCTGGCTGGCACGAATTTTTTCGATCAACTCATTCGGAATTACTTCACCCGTTTGGTAATGTTTGGCGAAGAGTTTGAGTGCCTCGGGATCGTAGCACCAGTTTTCCATTACCTGTGAGGGCAACTCCACAAAATCGCGGGGAACGCTCGTACCGCTTAGGCTCTCGTAGGTTCCATTAGCCAACATGCCGTGCAACCCGTGACCAAACTCGTGAAACAATGTAGTCACTTCGTAAAAAGTCAGTAAGGAAGGCTTGGTATCCGTAGGACGAGTGAAGTTGCAGACGTTGACTATATGAGGGCGGATATTTTCGCCGTTTTCTACTTTTTGTCCCTGCACATCATTCATCCAGGCACCGCTACGTTTACCGGGACGAGGGAAATAGTCTCCGTAGAACACCGCCAGAAACTTACCATCCTTATCGAATACGTCGAACGTTTTTACTTCGGGGTTATAAACCGGAATGTCCTTGCGCTCTTTGAAGGTGATACCATACAATTTGTTGGCTACCGTAAAGGCACCGTTCAGAACGTTTTCGAGTTTAAAATACGGCTTCAGCGTTTCATCGTCAAGGTCGTATTTCTCTTTTTTCAGTTTCTCCGCATAATAGTTATTGTCCCAAACCTGTAGTTTATCGTCAGTAAAACCATGCGCTTTCGCATAGGTCGTCAGTTCGGCGAGTTGGCGTTCGGCAGCCGGACGGGCGTAGGTTACCAGTTCATCAAGGAAACTCTGTACTTTATCCTTAGAACCTGCCATGCTTTCTTCGAGTACAAAATCAGCGTGGGTTTTGTAGCCAAGTAAGGTTGCCCGCTCGTAGCGCAGGTTTACGATTTTCTGAATGATGGCTGAGTTATCGTTCTTATCGCCGTGGAAGCTGCGTCCATTATAAGCCATGTACAGTTTTTTACGCAACTCCCGATTATCGGCATACTGCATGAATGGCCCGTAGCTTGGCGCTTGTAACGTAAATACCCAACCTTCTTTTCCCTTTTGTTTGGCCGTCGCCTTTGCTGCTTCTCGAACGTAATCGGGCAAACCGGCGAGGTCTTTCTCATCGGTCACGGGCATCATGTACTCGTTGGTTTCGTTCAGCACATTCTCGCCAAACTGTAGCGACAGCTGCGACAGTTCTTTATCAATGGCCCGGAGACGTTCCTTCCCTTTTTCGTCCAAATTCGCGCCATTGCGGGCAAACCGCTTATAGCTTTTTTCAAGCAGCATCGCACTTTCCGGGCTGAGCTTAAAACTTGCCCGCTGATCGTAAACAGCTTTCACACGGGCAAACAGTTTCTCGTTCAGGCCAATATCGTTCCGGTATTCGCTCAGCATGGGCGATGCTTCCTTAACGATCTTCTGAAGTTCGGGAGTAGTTTCTGAACTGTTCAGGTTAAATAATACCGACGTTACTTTGTCCAGTAAGGCCCCCGAGTGTTCAAGTGCAACAATGGTATTTTCGAACGTCGGCTTCGCTGGGTTATTGACAATGGCAGCCACATCACTACGACCCTGAGTCATCCCCTCTTTAATAGCGGGCAGGTAATCGGCATTGGAAATTTTGTCAAATGGGGCCGTTTGGTGGGGTGTTGAATACGGTACCAGGAATGGATTTTGCGACATCTTAGGTTGAGGGGGCGATGGCTGAGCGAAGGTTGTCGACGCGACAACGGCCAGCAATACGCCCGTTTGTTTGATTCGTTGATGAGTAAACATAGCGATTTGCAAAATGAGTTTCCCGGAAAAATACGAAATAAAGACAATTTTAACAACGCGATGTTGCACAGGTGGTTGCCAATAGGTGTGAGTGGAAAGAACAAAAAAAGTCGACCAAGCTGGCCGACCTTTTCTACACTCCCTTCCTCTATTTTACTCAATATTAGTAACGACCATAGCCCGGCCCATTTCCATATCCACGGCCTCGTTGTGCTGAACGCGATCCAGGCGATAACTCATAAGGACGCATGTGGGCAATTACCTGATCGCGCTGTTGTGGCCCAAGAACTGCCATCATGTCGATGAACTGCCGCTGGCGAGCCTGACGGAAGAAATCGCGTTGACGAGGGTCCCGAAAATCGATGTTCTGCGTTTGCTGGTTGAATCGATCGCGAATCCGGCGAATCTCGCGCTCCTGCCGACGGCTTAGGTTTAACTCCCGATCCCACCACTCCAGGTGGCGGTCGAACTGGTTGTCGTCGTAATCGTAGTTGTAATTCGGCTGCCCATACCCAGGTTGGTTATAACCGGGCTGATTGTATCCCGGCTGGTTATAGCCCGGCTGTTGGGGGTAATTATTGGGAGAAGACTGTGGGTAGCCGTAACGTTGGGCAATTACGCTGGTCGAGAGAAGAACGACCAGCGTAGCGCCAGTCAGCAGGACTTTTTTCATGGTCGTGTATTGTTTTCAGGTTGTATTTGTCCCTTTGAACAACCAAGCATGAAATGGTTTAATTAATTCCCCTAAAAAGTATAAAAAGGTTTATGGTATTCAGTTTACGGTTTGAGGTTTATGGTGGCTGGCGCGAGAACGTGCTTGCGCCAGCCACCATAAACCTCAAACCGTAAACTGAATACCATAAATTAGTACTTATACTCCGTCAATTCGTTTGCATCTTCCTGTTTCAGCACGCGTTCATACTTCGTACGGTCGAATTCTCCCTCATTGTTAGCGATGAAAATTGTGGCAACCGTATTCCCAATGATGTTGGTGATGGAGCGGGCTTCAGACATAAATCGATCGACACCAAGCAGCAACGCCAGCCCTTCAACCGGAATCACCTTGATGGCTGTCAGGGTACTGGCCAGCACGATAAACCCGCTGCCAGTAACGCCCGCTGCGCCTTTCGACGTTACCATCAGAATCCCGATAATGGTTAGCTCCTGCCCTACTGTAAGGTCAACCCCAAATACCTGCGCCAGAAAAATGGTTGCCATCACTAAGTAAATCGTTGTCCCGTCGAGATTAAACGAGTAGCCCGCCGGAACAACCAACCCCACAACCGACCGGGAGCAACCCAGCGTTTCGAGCTTGTCCATAATTTGAGGTAAAGCCGACTCCGACGACGAGGTTCCCAGCACAATCAGCAACTCTTCTTTAATAAACTTGAGTACTGCCCACAAACTGATTTTATAATAGCGTAGAATCAGGTTCAGGATAACGAAAATGAACAGAATCATGGTCGCGTAAACCGTACCCATCAATTTAGCCAAAGGCAATAATGTACTCAGGCCGTATTTACCAATCGTAAAGGCCATGCCGCCAAACGCGCCCAGAGGAGCCAGAACCATCACCACACCGAGGATATTAAAAAACACTTTCGATAGTCGCTCAAAGGTCTGAATCAGTGGTTTACCTTTTTCACCCATGCGCGTCAGACCAACGCCGAACAGCATCGAAAAGACCAGGACCTGCAGGATATCTCCCTCCGCAAATGCTTTAATGGCGTTACTTGGAACAATGTGCAGAAAGAACTCGGTCCAGTCCATACCCGCCCCCTGCTCCGTGTATTTGCTAATGTCTCCCCCTTTCACAGCGGCCGTTTGAACACCATCGCCCGGCCGAATTACATTCGCCAGGATGAGCCCGATGGCTAGTGCGCCAGTCGTCACAATCTCGAAATAGAGTAGGGCTTTGCCTCCTACCCGGCCCACTTTTTTCAGGTCGCCCATATTGCTGATTCCCAGCACGATGGTCAGGAAAATTATGGGCGCAATGACCATCTTGATCAGATTGATAAAGAGGTCTCCGAGGGGTTTCAGTTTCGCGGCTGTTTCCGGGAAGAAGTAGCCCGTCAGAATACCCAGTGTAATGGCAAGTAGTACGCGAACGGTGAGGTTATTGAGGAGTTTCATTTAAAAATGGGAATTGAATAATGGAGAATGCACTATGAATAATTGGATGTAGGGGACTATGTACTAATGATCCGCTGGGACATTTTTAATTAACCATTGTCCATTATCCATTATTCATTTTACCTTACAAAGCATGCGTCTGTACTACCTGCTGTTTGATTTCGTGGATACGATCGTTGAATTTGAGGCTCAGGAAATCCACGTTTGGCACCAGAATGGCTTCCAGTAATCCCATCACGGCCTCATCGTGGGGAATACGTTTGCCAGTGAGCACGCTCACGTACTTTGAGGTTACCCAGAGTACATTTTTAAGGTGCGTTTTCGCATCATCGGTCATGATGTATTCAGTCACGGTGGTGTCTTCATTCACATAGATCAGTCGCGACATAATGCGTACCCACTCGCTTACCTGCGCAGGCCGGACATAGGCAATCTGATGCTGGTAAACGACCCAGCTTGTTTTTAACTCCTTAAACAATTGGCCGGGGTTGAAGTCATACAGTTTTGCAACCTGGTCTTCCCGGGCATTGAAATAGTAATCGAAATACTTGGCGTTGTTGAGGTGCTGCAATGGATCGCAGTCCTGAAAGCGGATAATTACCCTCGATTCGGTTTCGGTTGGGTAATTACGAGTAGGGTCACGTTTAAACATAAATCTGAACTAGGATTCGTATGATTGAATTGATTCCTCTGATTATAATTGGCACCTATCTTCGGCTATGGAATTTCTAACAATCAATTATAGCTAAAATCAAAGGAATCATTTCAATCAGATGAATCCCGGTTCAGACTATTTTGTGCAATATTTACGTTAGTTCAACAAATTTGCCGTTTTATTTCAATTCCTAAGCACATATGAAAGGTATGCATTATCTATTGCCCATTATCGCACTGTTTATCGGTCTAACGGCCTTTGCCCCTACCGACGATTCTGATGCTGTTGTTGGCACCTGGCTAAATGGTACAAAAAAAGGACACGTCCAGATTTATAAACAGGGCGGTACGTATTTCGGTAAGCTCGTCTGGCTTGGCCAACCCACCGACCCCGCCACTGGAAAACCCCGCACCGATGAGAAAAATACTGATCTATCAAAGCGATCACGACCGCTTATGAACATGGTCCTGATGTATAATTTCAAATACGACGGTGGTGAGGTCTGGAGTGATGGCAAGATTTACAACCCCGAAGATGGGAAGGAGTATAATTGTAAAATGACACTCAAAGACCCAAATACGCTCCTCGTTCGTGGATACGTAGGCATTTCTCTCCTGGGTAAAACCCAAACCTGGACGAGGATAAAATAGTCATTCATGGTCAGGAATAGTCATTCATAGTCAGGAATTGTTTTTATATTCACTACTTGCGATTCTTGACAATGTTTGACTATTCCTGACCATGAATGACGCAAAGCAGATGACAATTCCTACCCTCATCATCGGTGCTGGTCCGGCGGGGTTGGCGATGGCAGGCAGATTAGCCAAGCTGGGTCTGCCGTTTACGGTTCTGGAAGCCAGCGACTACCTGGGATTCAGTTGGCGGAATCACTATGATCGGTTGCACCTACACACGGTTAAAGAGTATTCGGCTCTCCCGCACCTTCCCTTTCCGGCCGATTATCCGACTTATGTGCCCCGCCTGAAATTTGTTGAGTATCTGGAACGCTACGCCGAGCAGTTCAACATAAAGCCCCAGTTTAATCAGAAGGTGATTTCTATTCACCGTAGCCAGGATGGTCGCTGGCAGGTTCAGACCGAAACCGATTTGTTTATGGTAGAGCGGGTCATTGTGGCAACGGGCTATAATCGCGTTCCAAATATGCCTGAATTGCCTGGTCAGCGAAACTTCAGAGGGGTCATCTGGCACAGTCACGAATACCGCAATGGAGCACCGTTTCGAAACGAGAACGTACTGGTCGTCGGGATGGGCAACACAGGAGCGGAACTTGCACTGGATTTACTGGAGAATGGCGCAAAGCCCTTTATTTCGGTGCGGAGCCCGATCAATATTATTCGGCGCGAAGTGCTCGGTCGACCTGCTCAGCCCATAGCTATTGTATTAAGCAAACTCCCCAACTGGCTCTGTGATCGACTAGCCAAGTTAACCCAGCTAATCAGCGTGGGCGATGTATCCGCCTATGGGCTCGGCAAGCCGAAGCATCCGCCAACCTATGACAACCGACGAGGGAAAACACCCGTTATTGACATTGGCACCATCGACCAGATTAAGGCAGGTACCATTACAGTGGTTCCCAGTATTGACCGTATCAATGCCAAAACCGTAACCTTTACGGATGGTCGGGAATTACCATTCGATGCCATTGTTCTGGCAACGGGCTACCGAACAGGACTGGCTTCTTTTCTGGGTAATGGTTTATCCAACCAAATTCTGAATGAACGGGGTTATCCGAAAAAACTCTGGTTCGATGATGCGGACTTGCGTGGGCTGTATTTCCTCGGCTTTTCCGTCCCCGTAACTGGCGTCCTCAATCTCCTCAATAAAGACTCGGCGCGTATTGTGGCACACATTGCCGAAAACAATTCGATCCCGGCATAGTTCTATTAGTGTAATCACAATGATTACTGCAATTAGTCAACGTTATAAACACTACGATCATGAACGAGACAACCCTTAAAGGTGGCTGGAACGAATTAAAAGGCAAAATCAAACAAGCCTACGGCGACCTAACCGACGACGACCTAACCTATCAGGAAGGTCAGGAAGATGAAATGTGGGGTAAAATCCAGCAGAAAACTGGAAAAACAAAAGACGAAATTAATAAAGCAATCGCCGATTTATAATCCGATTGGCAATTCATAAAAAAAGCCGGAGCCCACAAGCTTCGGCTTTTTTGTGCCTTATTTTATAATTTTAGTTAATTACCGTACTTTGCGGATGCATGAATCATCATCCAAAAAATAAGGCCATTTATACAGATCAGGGACGAGCGGAGATTTTCTTTCAAACCATTAACATTGATCATTATCTGGAGAAATATATAGCCGGAGCCCACCAGCTCCGGCTTTGTTATATGGTCATTGCACTATTTCTGAGCAGTGGTGCCAGTTTTGAGAAACTGGCACCACTGCTCACTTTTATTCTCTACACACTTGGTTCCCAGCCCTTTTCATACTGTCGGCTCCAGAACTTCATCGCTTCGGCATCCTTGATATGTCCGTTTTTTGAGTCGACCGCAAACGATTTATTGGTCCGATAGGCGATGTTCGCCAGGTGGCACAATAGGGTGCTTCGGGCTCCCTGCTCTATGGTTGAATTCTGTTTGGCTTTCCCGCGAATCGCTTCGAAGAAGTTCATCATGTGGCGGGTGGTCATATCTCCTCCACCGCCTAAAGCCGTTCCCGCTTCCGAGGTTTTCGACTTACTGTCTTTAATAACTTTTCCATCCCGGCTGAACAATGTGTACCCGTTTCGGTCGACATAAACCGATCCATTGGTACCGTAAATGATGGTTCCACGATCGCTGCCATAGGTTTTATGACCGTTCCGGCTTTTGCCATCCCATTTGATGATCTTGTCGCCCGGAAAGCGGTAGGTTGCATCCATGGTGTCATACACATTCCAGCCATCTTCCGGAAAATGGCGTTTGGCGGCTTCTACGGTCACATACTCCGGAAATTCAACCTGAAGTGCCCACCGGGCAACATCCAGTTCGTGGGTAGCATTGTTCCCCGCTTCGGCAGTTCCATAATTCCAGTTGTACCAGTGCCAGTTATAATCCCAGGTATTGTCGGTATAAGCCGTGCGCGGGGCGGGGCCCTGAAATAACTCCCAATCCAGTCCGTCGGGGACGGGTGCTTTCTTCGCAACAGGCACTTCTCCACGGGCATTGGCATAAAAGGCAACGGCTTTGTAGGCATGACCAATTACGCCGTTGTGAATCTGCCCGATGATGTCGATTGACTCCGGTGCCGAACGTTGCTGGTTACCCATCTGGATTATCTTACCCGATTTTTTTTGGATTTCAACCAGAATTTCGCCTTCGCGGGGATTATGGCTACAGGGTTTTTCAACGTACACGTGCTTGCCACCCTGCACAGCCAGCCAGGTACCGGGTGCGTGCCAGTGATCGGGAGTGGCATTGATCAGCACATCGACATTCTTATCGGCAATGACTTTCCGAATGTCGTTTTCCAGCTTCGGCGTGTAGGTGATGTACTTCGAAAACTTTTGAACCGCGGCTTCCCGCTGCTTTTTCATTACATCGCACATATAGACCAACTCAACGTTGCTGTCCTTTCTCGAAATCGGGTCGTAATACGCTTCTAACCGCCGACCAAGCCCGGCAATAGCGACGTTTAGTCGTTCATTGGCCCCAATTATTTTGGCGTAACTCTTGGCCGACATCCCATTGGCCAATCCGCCAATGGTAACGCCCGCGGTACCCAGGGCGGCTGTTTTAATAAACTCTCTTCGTGAATTTTCCATTGATTGCAGGTTGTCTGTTTTTGGTTTAAGGTTTGTAGCGCGAGATTCATTGCTGTGGTGTCGGTTACTTATAACCGACACGATAGGTTTCTCAAAACCTACTGTTTGTACCGATAGGTTTTGAGAAACCTATCGTGGAAGATTTAAGAATCTTCCACCACAATCAACCTCAAACTTATTTTACGCTTTCCGTTTTCCTGATTTCGTTGCATCGCAAACGCCTTTGAAGTACCCGACGGATTCGGCGATGCCAGCGAGCGGGTCTTTCATGTCTTTTTCATATTCCAGGCTGCAACAGCCATCGTATTTCACTTTACGCAGCATACTCACGAACGCCGGTATGTCAATCACACCACGCCCCAGCTCGCAGGTAGAACCGGCTTTCGAGGCCGCTGTAACGTTTTTCAGGTGAATATCGAAAATGCGTTTAGCATATTTCTCCAGATCGGCAATCGGGTCATCGCCATAGCGTTTATCGTGGCCCATATCGAAACAAAGTCCCATGCGTGGGTCCAGATCTTTCACCGCATCATAGACCGATTTGGCATTTGGGAACAATTGAATATCGGGGCCGTGGTTATGGATCGCATAGCGAAAATTAAACTCCTTCACTTTTTTATCGATATACGGCAGATCTTCGGGGTTCGGAATGCCAATGATCATGTTTACGCCCACACGCTTGGCATAGTCGAATCCATTATCGATTTCCTGCTTGGTTTTCATGTAGATAGGCCCCACCGCATAGCCCGTTACGCCCGATTGCTTCAGCTTTTCATGAAAAGCGGCAATTTCATCGGCGGTGCTGGCGTAGGGAAGATGAAAATCCTTGATACACAAATAGTGTACATCCGTTTTGCGCATCATCGCCAGCGACTCGTCCAGCTTGAAATTAACAAAACTGAAACCAGCCATACCTAATTTGAATAGATCATCGCTGGCAGCAACCTGAGCTTCCGCGGCATTGGCCGTTGCCATTACCGGACTTATACTGGCAAGGGCCATGGAGCCGCCTGCATTTTTCAAAAACGATCGACGTGAGGTCATGTTAATGACGAGTAAACTTGGTTAATCTCTATCTTAAAAACGAGTTAATGCCTTTTCTACTGACAAAAAAGCCCCTATGTTACCTCACATCGAATAAGATAATAATCAGGTCAAGGGTAGTAAAGAGGCTTCTTCGCGCGAAAAATCAGCAGGTTAAACCTGATTTTTATCAGGTTCATACAAACAGCCCAGCCCGCTTTTCATAAAATCTGTTCCTTTGAGCATCCATTCGCCTTACTCATGAATCGGTTTGTTCTTATTTTCTTAGTAGCCTACTCCATTCCAGTTGAGGGTCAAACGGTCGTATCGACGGTGCAGGAAGCGCTAACGCTGGCCCGAAGCCACAACCCGGATCTGGTCAATGCCCGCCAGAATCGGCAGGTGCAAGCCCAGCAGCAAACGGCTACCCGGTCGGTTTTACTGCCCCAGGCTCGCTTCTTCACCAATTTCGATTACAACTATTCGCTTCCCGTGCAGTTGATCCCGACTGCACTTTTTGGGGGAGCACCCGGCGAATACCGTTCCATTCAGTTTGGCCTTCCCTACGTGCTGGCAGCGGGTGCCGAAGTAACCGTTCCTGTTATCAATCGACCCGCCCGTGCCGACTTAGGGATTGTGGACCAGAACTTACGCATTACCGATAATCAGAATCTGGTGTTGCAGGATGAGATTTCAACCCAAACCGCCCGTGTTTATCATGCGGCCCTGCTAACCCGATCGGCCATTGCGATTACCCGACGCAATTTAGCATCTGCCGATACACTCACCCAGATCGCGCAACAACGGCTCGATAAAGGGCTGATCGAACCTCTGGAATACAATCGGATTCGGGCCATCCAACTCACTACAGCGGATGTTCTCTACCAGAATGAACTGGCCTACATCCGCAACCTGAACCAGTTGAAACTGATGTTTGGCTTAACCCTTTCCGATAGTCTGGTGCTCTCCGAGGAGTTGGCAACCCGACCCGCTGGCCAGCCTGTTTCGGCCACGGCAACCTACAATCTGGAACGCCCCCAACTAACGCTCCGGCAGTCGCGGATTGAGTTGGCCAGGCTGCAACTAGAGCGGGAACGGCTCATGCGCTGGCCAACCCTCTCGGCCTATGGTCGATTTACGGAGCAGGCCCAGCGCAGTCAGATCAACTTCCTGAATACAAATGAGCCCTGGTTTCAGATCGGGGTGGCGGGTCTACAATTCAACTGGCCGATTTACTCCGGTGGATTGCGAACCAGCAACCTGACCCGTGCCCGGCTTCAGTTGAAAGTGGCGGAGTCGGAACTGGCTTACGAACGCAACAAACAGAGTACCGACACCGAAGACGTTCGAAATACCTACAATCAGGCCATACGGTCGCTGGATCTGAACCGGCAGAATTACGAACTCAGCAGTCAGAATGTGCAGATTGCTCTCATCAAATATCGGTCGGGTCTGTTTGCGTATGACCAGTACCTGAACGTATTCAACGAAGTGCTGACGGCCCAAAATCGGTTCCTCAACAACCTGTCGAATGTGTTTATCAATCAAACGATCTTACAAATCCGAAACGGGCAATGAAAAAAGTTGGAAGTTCGAGGTTGGAAGTTCGAGGTTGGCTGGCGCGGGAATGGGCTGGTGCCAGTCAACTTCAGACTTCCAACCTCAGACTTCAAACCGAATACCCAACCTACAGGCAACCCTATGAAATCTACTTGTTCCATTATTTTGGGTTTACTCCTTTTTACGGCCTGCCAACGCGGTAATGATGGCACCACACCGGCGTACAAGGAGTTGACCGAAGCCGTTTATGCCTCGGGCAACGTATATCCCCGCAATGAATATACCGTTACGGCCGATGCTACTGGCGTGCTGCAGCAGCGTTTGGTGAACGAAGGCGACTCCATCCACCGCAATCAATTGCTGTTTGTGCTGGAAAGCGCCACGGAAGATGCTCGCCAACAAGCTGCCGCTAACGCCTACCGGCAGGCGCGAGCCAATCTGGGTGCCAACTCGCCCGTACTGGCCGAACTCGAAGCGCAGGTACGGAACGCCCGTACCCGACTCAGTAATGATTCGATCAATTACAATCGATTCCGTGAACTCTACGGACAAAATGCCACCTCGCGGGCCGAACTGGAACGGGCTGAGCTGAACTATACCCTGTCGCGTAATAACTTCCGTGCTCAGTTGAACACGCTGCAACGCAACCGCAACCAAATTCAGCTCGATGTTGCCAACAACCGGAGTCAACTGGTTAGCTCGGAGGTAGCCGGTCGTAACACCCGAATCCGGAGTTTTGTGGATGGCAAAGTCTATGAGGTATATAAAGATCCCGGCGAGGTGATCAAAGTAGGTGAGCAACTAGCGCTGGTGGGCAGTGGCAGTCAACTCTATGCGCAATTAGCTGTCGATGAAAGCGATTTCGGGCGGATGCGTATTGGGCAGGAAGTTGTTCTGAAAGCCGACGTGTATCCCGACAAGGTGTTCAAAGCCCGCGTCAGTAAAATTTACCCGAAGCTGAACCGAACGGATCAATCGTTTCGGGTAGATGCTGAATTTGTGGGCGAACGCCCTGCCTCGTACTATGGCCTGACCGTGGAAGCCAACATCATTATCAGCCAGAACAAACACGTGCTCACCATCCCCAAATCCTACGTCATCGGTACCGATAGCGTATGGGTGGAACAGGATGGTAAAAAACAGAAAATCAAATTCCAGAAAGGTGCCGAAAACTTCGACCTGGTCGAGGTGAAAGGCGGGCTGAATGAAAAGTCAATTGTTGTGAGTGTAGAGTAAGGTTTAAACACAGAGAAAACGGAGGAAAATACAGAGCACACAGAAGCTCTTTTCTATCTCCGTTGTCTCCGTGAACCTCCGTTATCTCTGTGTTTAAGAAAATTTATGAACCTTCATATCGCTTCCCAGATTGCCCAGACGCACTTGCTGGCCAAGAAACGCCAGACGCTCGTTGCCATGCTTGGCGTAACGTTTGGGATTGCCATGTTCATTACCATGATCTCGTTTATGCAGGGCGTGAATCAGTTTCTGGAAGATTCGGCCCTGGATGCCAGTCCACACATTCGGCTATACAATGAAGTGAACACGCAGCGACCGGGCCTGATCGAGCAACTCAACCCCGGCAACTTCAATGTCATCTATCATCAGAAACCCAAAGACGAACAGGCGCGGATCAAAAACGGAATGGCCATTGCCGAACGAATTGAGCGGGAGCCGGGCGTACTCGGCGTATCGCCACAAGTAGCTACGCAGGCATTCTACAACAACGGCCCTATTCAGCTGTCGGGAACGATTTCGGGGGTGGATATTGACCGGGAAAACCGACTTTACAAACTAAACACCCGCCTAAAATCGGGCAGTCTGAGTACGTTAAAAACCAACCCCGACGGCCTGATTATGGGCAACGTTCTCGCCCGAAAGCTCAACGTTCGGGTGGGCGATAAAGTGACGGTAACTACGCCCAAAGGTGGCATTCGGGTGCTTCGGGTCGTGGGCACGTTCGGATTTGGGGTTGGAACGGTGGATAATACTAAGAGCTACGGCAACCTCTCGACCGTTCAGGAAATGCTTCAGAAAGACCCGAGTTACATTACGGATATCCATATCAAAATGGTTGACCCGTTGCAGGCCATTCCGTTCGGGAAGAAGCTCCGGGCGATGTACGGCTATTATACCGAAGACTGGGCCACGGCCAATACGGCTATTCTGGCGGGCGAAAAAATCCGAAATATGCTCACCTATGTGGTGTCGATTACCCTGCTGGTGGTAGCCGGATTCGGGATTTACAACATCATGAATATGACCGTGATCAACAAAATCAAGGACATCGCCATCTTGAAAGCAACAGGTTTCGATGCCCGCGACATCATTGCGATCTTCCTGCTGCAAGCCGTATTTATCGGTTTCACAGGCGGGTTATTGGGCTTAGGTATAGGCTTCGGTTTGAGTTACCTGCTGTCCATCACCCCATTCGACGCGGGCGACTTTCTGAGCCTTAAAACCTTCCCGGTCATTTTTGCCGCCAAGTATTACATTATGGGCCTTCTGTTTGGTGTAATCACCACCATTCTGGCAGGCTTTTTCCCCTCCCGAAAAGCTGCCCAGGTAGATCCAGTGGCTATTTTGAGAGGATAAATACTGATGTATGATATAGGATATATGATGTATTGCGGTATAACGCTACCTCATCGACTCCACATTATACATCCTACATTATACATCATACATTTATGAACCCTGTCCTTTCCTCCCAGCACCTTAACAAGTACTTCTACGACCCAGAGAAATTTCAGGTGTTGACGGATATTACGTTCGATGTGCAGAAAGGCGAATTTCTGTCTATCGTCGGCAAGTCGGGTTGCGGAAAATCCACGTTGCTGTACTTGCTGTCGACGATGGATACCGAGTATGAAGGGCAGATTGAGATGGCGGGCACGAAACTAACCGGTCGCAGTCAGGATTATCTGGCGCGCTTTCGAAATGAGCATCTGGGTTTTGTGTTTCAATTTCACTTTTTACTACCCGAATTCTCAGCCTTGCAGAATGTGATGCTACCAGGTTTGAAACTTGGGAAGTATCCCGAAAAAGAAGTGGAAGAACGGGCGATGGAAAAACTTCGGATCATCGGCATGGCCGATTTTGCCCGAAAACCCGCCAGTAAATTATCGGGAGGGCAACAGCAACGGGTGGCCATTGCCCGCGCCCTCATCAACGATCCAACCATCATCATGGGCGATGAACCAACGGGAAATTTAGATCGGGCCAATACCGAGAACGTCTTCGAAATTTTTCGTGATCTTGCCGGAAAAGGCCAAACCATTATTGCCGTTACCCACGACCCCGATTTTGCCGCCGGTACCGACCGCGTTATCGAAATGTCGGACGGCATGATTATTTCCAGCCATGAAAATAAAGTTTAACAAATACGTCGAAGCCCTGCTCCTATGGGTTGCCTTAGGAGGCCTTGTTGTTCGGCAATGGCTAGTTCCGACTATTACCTGGCAGCTTCAGGCAGTACTGTTTGTGGTGTCGTTTATCATGCTAAACCTGGTTTGGTCCTTTCATTTTCTGTTCAATGAGTGGCTAAATAAGCGCTTACCCTTTGAGACCAATACCCGCTGGCGCATTGTGGTTCAGGTGTTAGGTGGCTGGACGATTGTGAAGACGATCTCTGTAATAGCTGGCTATTTTATTTCGACTCGCTTCTTCCCGCCAGTTTTATCCCAGATGAATAAGTTTACATTTATCATTGTCGGGATGATGATCTTTCTGGTCAATACAGTTATCTGTTTAGGGTTTATGGCCAACCATTTGCTGAAACGCTGGCAGGAAAATGCGGTACGGACAGCGCAACTGGAAAAGGAAAAAGTGCAGGTACAACTGGACAGCCTGAAAAACCAGATCAGCCCGCATTTTCTGTTTAATAGCCTGTCGTCGCTGGATAGCCTGATCGATGATAACCCGGTACTGGCACGTCAATTTTTGCAGCAACTATCGAAAGTCTTTCGGTATGTACTGCAACATAAAGACAAGGCGTTAGTGCCGCTCGAAACTGAACTGGCGTTCATCAAAAATTACATTTCCCTGCTGCACACCCGTTTCGATGGTGCGTTTATTGTCAATTGCAACATGGAGGAAGCCGCTCTGGGTCAGCAAATTGTACCAGTTACACTACAAATTTTAATCGAGAATGCCATAAAGCATAACGTCGTGAATGAGGCCCGCCCGTTAACGGTTACAATCAGCACGCACGATGGCTATATTGAGGTATCGAACCCGATTCAGCAAAAACGGCAGGTAGGTACGTCTAATGGACAGGGGCTGGAAAATCTGAAACTCTTGTACAGTTATCTGGGGCCAAACCCGGTTGAGGTTGATGAAAAGGAAGGCATTTTTGGGGTACGAATCCCCTTACTGTCTGTACAATAAATAGGTTTACAGTATTCGGTTTACGGTGGGCTGACGCAACAAAAGGCTGACGCGCCAGCCCACCGTAAACCGAATACCGTAAACCAAATACTGTAAACCGTAAACCTGTATGACCATTCTCCTCATTGAAGATGAACCGCTTATTGCCCGGCAACTCCTGAAGTTAGTTCGGCAGTTGGAACCAGGCGCTACTATCGAGGGCCCGCTGGCTAGCGTACAGGGGATTTGTGATTATTTCACTACTATTCGTTCATCAGGTAAGCCCTTTCCCGACCTCGTCATTTCGGATATTCAGCTTTCGGATGGTGTAAGCTTTGAGGCTTTTCGGCAGATCAATCTGAATATTCCCATCATTTTCACTACGGCCTACGACGAATATGCTATTCGGGCGTTCAAGCTCAACAGCCTCGATTACCTGCTTAAGCCCATTGATCCAGAAGAACTTAAAGCAGCTCTAACCAAATTCCATCGCTGGTCGGCAAATGGGATTGTTGGCTTTGATGATCAGTTCAGGCATTTCCTGAGTCAGCTTACCGAACAATCGCCTGTCAACCACTACAAACGCCGATTTTCAGGACATCACCTCCGTCAAATCATTTCGGTGCCCCAGGAACAGGTAGCCTACTTCCTGCGAAACGAGCTGATTTACCTGCTTACAAACGAAGGCAAAAAGCTAATCACCGATTACAAAACGCTCGATGAATTAGAGGAATTGGTTGATCCAGCCCGTTTCTTTCGAGCCAATCGCCAGTGTTTAGTCAGTCTCGATGCCGTATCGGGATACAGACCGCATGAAAGTCAGAAACTCATTGTCGTCCTTAAAAATCCGAACGACAAGCTTGAACTAGTCGTCAGTAAGGAGAAATCGGGTGCTTTCCGGCACTGGATTGAGGGGTGAACGAACTGGGTACTAGTGCATATCTTAATTTTTGTTAATCTATCCCATGGAAACGTTGACATTACTCTGATTTGTCAGTAACTATACGCCTAGTTCACCTTACCCTATCTAACCGTATAGTTATGCACATGCCCCTTTTCCCTATCACAGGGATTCAGGCCAGTTGGCACCGCATGGTTGCGCTGGCCGCTCTGTTGCTCGTTGGTAACAGCTCCCTTAGTTCCGCACAAAGGACTCCAACAGGGGTTGCCTTACCCGAACGCATCACCAAAGTCGCATCCGTCGAAGGTATCACGGAGTACCAGCTTAAAAGCAGTGGCACCAAAAACTAAAGTTGATGAGCGGTTATTCATACGACCGCTCATCCTGTTTTTTGGCAAATCCCTATAAAACCTCTTGATTGCATTTTTTTTTATTCTTATCTATACAAGATTAGTTTTTTCAGTACCCCAACTAACTGTTTCTTATGCAAAATAAACTTACCCGGACTGGATGGTCCCCGACTGGAGGGTTCCGACCTGGCTTTGCCCGAGCGAGCGCACTAGCCGCTACGTTGCTGGTCGGGAGTCTAACGTTCTCCCCTGCGCAGGACAAGGCGGCAACCGTTACTATACCCGAAGGGATTACCAAGGGCGCGTCTGTCGAAGGCATTACGGAGTACAATCTCAAGAACGGCCTTAAAGTATTGCTCTTCCCGGACCAATCGAAACCAACCGTAACCGTCAATATCACCTATCTGGTGGGTTCAAGACACGAAGGACTGGGTGAAACGGGTATGGCTCACTTACTGGAGCACATGGTGTTTAAAGGCTCCACCAAACACACCAACATTCCCCAGGAATTAACCTCGCACGGAGCACGCCCTAACGGATCAACCTGGCTCGACCGTACCAACTACTTCGAGACCTTTGCCGCTACGGATGAAAACCTGAAGTGGGCGCTCGACCTGGAAGCCGACCGGATGGTCAATAGCTTCATCAAGAAAAGCGACCTGGAAACCGAGTTTTCGGTCGTTCGGAACGAGTTCGAAATGCGCGAAAATTCCCCACAAAATGTCCTGAATGAACGTGTTGTCTCGTCGGCGTATTTGTGGCATAACTACGGCAAATCGACCATTGGCAACCGCTCCGATCTGGAAAAAGTCCCCATCCAGAACCTTCAGGAGTTTTACAAAAAATACTACCAGCCCGACAATGCAGTGTTGGTCGTTGCCGGAAAAATCGATGAATCGAAAGTACTGTCCCTGATCAATGAATACTTCGCTGGCATTCCACGGCCAACGCGGGTGTTACAGCCAACCTATAGTGTTGAGCCAATCCAGGATGGCGAACGGAATGTAACGCTCCGGCGCGTGGGCGACACGAAAGTTGTTTCGGCACTGTATCATATCATGCCAAGCTCGCACCCCGATTACCCGGCAATGGACGTGTTAACCGATTTGTTGACCGATGAACCAAGCGGACGCCTTTACAAATCGCTGATCGAAACCAAAAAAGCCTCACAGGAGTACGGTTATTCGTTCATGACGAAAGATCCCGGCTATGTTTATTTCGCAGCTGAGTTATTAAAAGAAAAATCGCTGGACGATGCTAAAGCTACTTTGCTCGGCACCCTTGACTCAGTAACGGTGAAACCACCGACCAAAGATGAGGTTGAACGTGCCAAAGCAAAACTGCTGAAAGATGTTGAACTGAGCTTTAAAGATGTTGAACGCTTAGGCCGTACCCTCAGTGAGTACATTGCTACCGGCGACTGGCGGCTTGGTTTTCTCTACCGCGATGCCCTTGAAAAAGTAACCCCTGCTGATGTGCAACGGGTAGCCAAATACTATTTCAAACCATCGAACCGCACCATTGGCGAATTCATTCCTGAAGCCGCACCCGACCGCGTTGAAACGCCGGAAGCCCCCAGCATGGAATCTCTGGTGAAAAACTATAAAGGTCGCGCTGTGATTGCCAGTGGTGAAGCCTTCGACCCATCGCCTGCCAATATTGATGGCCGTACCCGCCGGATTGAGCAGCCTAATAGCATTGAGTTGGCTTTGTTACCCAAAACAACCCGCGGCAACGAAGTAAACGCTCGCCTGACCATTCGTTACGGTGACCAGAAGAGCCTGATGAATAAGAGCGCTATCTCGGTATTTACGGCTTCGATGCTCGACCGGGGAACGACAACCCGCAGTCGTCAGCAAATTAAAGACGAGTTCGATAAACTCAAGGCACAGGTTGGTGTATTTGGTGGTGGCAATCAAGTGAACGTGACCATCAAAACGAACAAGGAAAACCTGCCAGCTGTATTGCGCGTTGTGGGCGACATGCTCAAACATCCGGCGTTTGATGCCAATGAGTTCGAAAAACTGAAGCAGGAACAACTGGCGCAGATTGAGTCGCAACGGTCGGAGCCCCAAAGCCTTGCGTTCACGGCTTTCCAACGCCAGATGAATCCCTATCCGAAAGAAGATGTGCGGTATACCTCAACACCCGATGAAGATGTTGCGGATGTTAAAGCCCTCAAACTCGACGATCTAAAGCAGTTCCATAAGGATTTTTATGGTGCTCAGAACGCAACCATGTCTATTGTCGGTGATTTTGAGGAAACGCCCGTTCGGAAAGTCATTACCGATGAGTTTGGCACCTGGAAAGCCAAGAAACCGTTCAGCCGGTTAGTATCAGCCTACAACGATATCAAGGCGACACCTCAATCCCTCGAAGCACCCGACAAGGCCAACGCCTTTATGGTTGCGGGTGTAAACATCCCCCTGCGCGACGATGATCCTGATTATCCGGCTTTGGTATTGGGTAACTATATGCTCGGTGGTGGCTTCCTGAATTCACGTCTGGCCGTTCGTATCCGTCAGAAAGAGGGTATCAGCTACGGTGTTGGTTCGCAATTACAGGCTAACCCCTGGGATAAAACGGGGATGTTCATGACCTACGCTATCTACAATCCCGAAAACGCGGAACGCCTGGAAAAAGCCTTCCGGGAGGAAATGGAGAAAGTGGTGAAAGAAGGATTTACCGCCGACGAGCTTAAAGCTGCCCGCTCGGGTCTGTTACAATCGCGGATGGTAGGTCGGGCGCAGGACCCCGGTTTAGCAACAACACTCAATAACTACCTGTACCTGAACCGCACGATGAACTGGGATGCCGATTTCGAGAAGAAACTGGAAAGCGTAACGCCTGAGCAAATCAATGCGGCCATGAAAAAGCACATCGATCCGGCCAAAATTTCAATCATTCGCGCCGGTGATTTTGCCAAAGCCGCCAAGAAAGCCGCCGATAAGCAACCCGCTTCGACGGTGAGTGGCGGAGCGAAAAACTAATCGTAACCGGGATTTATATGATTTTATTGACTGACCTTGATTTTAGCCTTCGGCTTTCGTTGAAAGCAAAATCATAGAATCAAGGATAGTCAGTAAAATCACATAAATCCCGGTTCTTTTTTTGGTAGTTTAACTATAAATATCGTTATTCACCTAAAAATAACGTTGTGCTATGAAAAGGTCTCTATTGTTGTTCGTATTTGGGTTGATGGCGCTATCGGGAGTGGCGCAGGTAACGATTCGTCCAATGACCGACAGTTTGGTCAATTACAAAACGCTCCGCAAAAACTACCCCCCTGCGGTTGGCCCCCGCGAACAGGCAACTCTACGCGATCTGACCTTCCAGAAACTTACAGAGGATTACTGGAGCGATTTTCGGCGATTCCTAAAAAAGAGAAACTTTCGACCTGATAGCTCCATTATCTGGAATACGGAAGTATTTTTCAAAGCCGATGGCCATGCCGATTGGCTGCTTTATCAATACCAGCGGAATAATAAACGGTTAGCACCCGAGAAGGAGGAAACGTTGATCGCTCTGCTGACGGAGTACCTGAACCAGCATCCGTTGCCGGTTTCATCAACGCTTGTCTGGTCGCCATTTCGGTTGGGTAGCGGCTTGTTTATTCTCGGTCCTGCCTCCCGAACAACCCCGAAAGGACCGGGTGTTATTGGCACGCTTGCTGCGGCCAGTCAGACAACACGCCCCGATACCGTGAAAACAATTGCCTTTTCCGGGCTTGAACTCGAACAAGTACCGGAGGTTATTTACCGGTTTACGAATGTGGAAGAAATTAACCTGGGGCACAATTACTTAACGGCATTGCCCGCCCGCTTAACGGCTCTTCCTAAGTTGAAACGCCTTAATCTGATGTCGAACCGACTTCAGGAAGATAGTGTGTTTTTCACTCGAAATAAGGTCGTAAAATCCATAAACCTACAACGAAATTCCTTAACAGACGTACCCGCTTCCGTTCGCCAAAATCGTCGGCTGGAGAGTCTGTGGTTGGGCAACAACGACTTAGCCAACCTGACGATCAAACCCTTACGCTCGCTGCATCGGCTCAATGATGTAAACTTATACAATGTGGGGTTAAGCCAACTACCTAAGGATATCGGGCGGTTAAAGCATGTGAAGGTGATGGATTTGTACTATAACAAATTCACTGAGTTACCTCGTCAGCTGGGCCGTATGAAGCGGCTTGAGCAGTTGGCCATTGCGCATAACAACCTGAAGGAAATACCCGCATCTTTGGCAAAATTACGTCGGCTGCAGGTGTTGTTCGCCCATCATAATCATATCAGCCAATTACCCACAAAATTCCAACGGCTTCAACACCTCCACGTACTCGACCTCGGCTACAACGAGTTAATCGTCGCACCGAATGTACTGGGAGCCCTACCCGAATTAGAGGAGCTTTCGCTGAATAACAACAGCCTTCAGGAGTTCCCGTCTGTTTTACTATCGATCAAAAATCTCAAGCGGGTGTATATGGGTAGCAATCCGCTCTGGGGCCGGGAAGCCATGACCAGCCCCTATGCCTCCCAAATCAAGCAACTGGAAGCCAACAATACACAGGTGACGTATTAAGCAGGTAGTCATAGTAACCACCCATCGTAAAACGGCCATACATCAGTTAGGTAGTGTAACTAGTTTCAGGGATGTATTGCTAGAAGTTGGCAGTGAAGCGGTGTAAGTCAACTGGCGGTTATTTTTCCAGTCGAGCCGATTAACGAAGTAAAAATTTTCCGTTGCCCCTGTTAACTGCCGGAGTTTTTCGGTTTGACGTTCATACAGCCAAATGGCGTTGTACCCCGACCGGTTACTGATGAATGCCAGCCGGGTGCCATCGGGCGAGAAGGCGAGTTGTCTGTCCTGCCAGTCCGATTTCAGGATGGTTTGCAGACTCCCCCCGCCCGTCGGGATTCTCAGCAGTTCGGTTCCCACTTTTCCTTGTTGGGGCACTTCCAGCGAAACAACGACAGACTGGCCATCGGGCAACCAGTCCAGTTGATCGGTTCGCAACTGGTTGGGGCCAGCGGGTGGGGTGTAGAGTTGTGTGCTGGAAGCATCGGCCATTTTACGTAACCAAACGCCCGTACCGCTTCCCAAATCGAAGGCTATGAAAGCGATTGACTGGCTATCGTTAGCCCATTCCAGGGAGTAAATCGCTTGTTTGGTTTCCAATGACCGGGTAGCACCTGATTCCAGGTTTTTAACAACTAGTTGCGTTGAATACCCTGTGTTTGGGTTAACGTTGGACAGGTAAGCAATAGACCGCCCATCGGGTGAGAGAAGCGCATTGTAGCCTTCCTGTTTTAGTGTGCGGGTTGTGCCATCGGGAGACTGAATTACCCAGTTATCAGTCCAATTGGAATAAAGCAGCGTTGAACCGCCCCAACTACCAAATGTAATTGTTGGTGTGCCCGTGGGGAACAGTAAATCCGTAGTACCCAACGTCCCGACAGTAGTGGTAACGATAGGCGATTGGCTGCCTGTCAGCGTAGGGTGTATTGCTTTTATTTGTGCATAAAGGGTTTTTCCCTCCGGCTGATTCGTTAGTACGTAATTCTGCACGGTACCATCAACGGTTGCTACTTTTTGCAGCGAATTCCCATTGATTTCCGATACGTAAATCTCGTACTGGGATGGCGTCACAGGTGCCGGGCCTGGGTACATGCCTTCCTCAAAAAAATATTGTGGTCCCCAGTTTAACGATAGGCCATTCGACCTGGGTTCTGCCAGAAGAAATAGTGGTTTAATGTACCCATCAGGTGCCACCTCTTTCCGCTGACAAGCCGTTCCGATCAGGACCACCAACCAAAAAGCTAGAACTCGTTTCATAAAGCTCGGGGAAATGAATTGATTACAACCCTATAGAGTGTAATCTAACGCAAACGGTTGTAACGGTCGAACTAAACTAATCGGCATCGCCCGCTAATTTCCTAAACTACCCGTACTCGAAAACCCACCCGTATTCTTTAAATGGTTTTTAAGCGTGGCAAACTGATCATGCATCGCTTGCTGTTTCGTAACAAAGAGGTGACTATAGTCGAACGTGCGGCAAAACCGGCTCATCCAGTAACTTGCTTGGGAGTCAAGTGTATCACTTCGTTTCTATTTTGACGACGAAAGCTTTTAATTCGACAATCTTGTCGTCACGAAAACGCCAGATATCACAGTATTCGTAATGAGCCTCCTGTCCGTCTTTATCCTTCATGGTTAGGTAGCCAAGCGCCGTAAGGAAATCATTTTCAGCGATTAAGGTAACAACCGTATTCGTAGGCGGCTCCACATATTCTGCTGCCATCCATTGACGAACGGCTTCTTTCCCTTTGAGGATCTTATCACCTACAAACGTCCATTCTGTATCGTCAGTGCAGAACGACAGGAACCCTTCGTTATCACCGGCAGCGATTGCCGCGTTGCCCTTTTTTAAGATTGCCTTATTTTTTTCTGCTGCCATTGTCTTGTGTTTACCTGGTAAACTACATAAGACAGTACCCGTTTTTTTTTACGAGCTGGCGGTCAAATCTATGGCCTCAAATCACCTCCAGGGCTTGCGGATTATCAGCAGGATAATGGCTCGCTAGTAGTGACGGAGCGACGAACGTTCTCCTAGTGTCAAGTGATCAACAAACCCGTTTTTTATGCTTGTCTTGTCCAAACGTACTAGTTAGCCTTTTCGAAACGTACGATTTGTCATACGAACGGCGACATTCACTCACTTTATGCTTTAGCGGGGCACCCAACACTCATGAGGGCTGATGGTGAGTGAGCAACGTCTCTGGACTCGAACAACTACCAACTTTACACCCCTGTTTGGATGTGCTGTATGTTTTTAACGAACTGATAGTCAACAAGCAAAAACATACAGCTTTTCGGGGGTTTGTTCGCCAGAACACGGTGGCGGTTGGGCGGCCAAATCTTGACCTGGGGACATGCATCCTGTCAACGGAGGTCAGACTCATAAAAACCTAAATCTGCCCAATCTTAGTCATGCTCAATACTCTCAGTCTGAGCGAGATTTTTTTGACGTTTTTTCAAGCCCTTTCTATTCTTGTCTGATTGCTTTTTCTTGTCTGTGACAATCCATTGACTAATCAAAGCGAAATCCTCGTTCGACAATTGTCGGCCTGACGTATGGAAATCAATACTCTTCGGTTCTTTTATCATAGCAGTAAATTACGAGTTTTCTGGAAAATATTGATTGACAAGTTTGTGAGCGGCTTTCGTATCAATCGCCATTACGTTACCGAACAATACGTGTGCTCCCAAGGATTTCTGGTAGTGCTCTTTCAATTTGGTCTTGCTTTCAAAAGAGACGTAACCAGCATAGCCTTTATCAAAAGAAAGTTTACAAGCGAAAGCAACAAGGTTCCCGGGTACACCTAAATAAAGCTTGTCAGCACCACGGTTGAATTTACTGCTCTCGACAAGAGCCATGAAAATATGGTCACCTCTATCTTGAATACTTATAAGCCCCTGAATAATACGCTCATTTCCCTCTATAACAAGTTTGTAAGTAGTTTTGTCCGCTTGTTTAGCTTCGTATTTCCAATTAAACAGCCAGTCGGATTTCTTGAGCCGTTTCAAATCGTCGGCAGTCAACTCAAGGATTTGGGTTTTAAAACTATCGCCAGAAATGGCATTTTCAATCGAGCGAGTAAGCTTATCGATTTCAATATCAAATGTGCGTGGGTTTGCCATTTGACAAAATTAGCCTTTTTGCTTTAGGACACTGCCATCAACAATGTCTAACCAACCAAGAGGTGGTTTTTCGTAGCCACCTGTGGCTTCCAGAGCTATGTGCTTAACCTAGTGTTGGCGTAGCCAGTCAGCCAGTCGGAAGAGTTCTTTGGTGGACACGCCGAACTACTTAACGTGCTGTTTAGGATCGTCGCCAACGGCCACCACGTGGAATTGCGAACCCACATCGATACCAGCTACCCGCTGGTGAACGACTGGCATAGCCAGATAGGTATCCTGCTTTTTCATGCTTAAGAGGGGTTAACTGTAAACAAAAAAGCTATCAGCGGACTATCAACTATAAACAAAAGTAGGATGTACGGGGTAACGGCTATGACCGTTCCACCAGTGGCATGTTCAGGGCATCCGCTTCTAATCTGAACCGGAAAACAGAAAGTCAAATCGGGAGGTTGGCCGGGTTGTTTAGCACCAACAAAAGAGACGATCTTCCTATAAAGGGCTACTGATAAGTCTCTAAAGGTAAAACAGGTCAGCCCTTATTTTTCTCATGCGTTTTTGTGTATGTGTTCGCCTGCGAACTTAGCGGAGGTTGGGCTGCAAACCCTCCTGCGTGACGTGCATCTTGTCACACGGCAGTTACCCACATTGATACGGAGCAAATGAATAAAATAAGGGCAGAATTGCCAATTTGACTTATTATTTTGCTGTTCACAATTTATTACTTATTTGATAGTTAAGCTACCACTATCAAGTATCTTCACCATCAATGCTCGTTTCTTCTTCCTTCTTTTTACTCTCAAATCCGTCTTCAATTTTCGCAGCTTTAGCATCTATATTCTTCTTAGACTGGCTCTCAAACATTGCTGCAATTTTACCCATTCCTGGGATACCTTCTAATTTATCTATAGCTATCTGAAACTTATAGCTTTGTTCCAAAGCTTCCATGATAGGATGATCTGAGGAATTATAATTTGAAATTAATTTACCGGGATTTTCGGATGAAATCTGTAAGAAACTAGATAGAAGTCTGAATTTTAATTCTTCGGACTGCTCTTTGTCGACAATACTTGCAATTTGATTAGACAAACCCTCATAAGTCTTGCTTAAAACTTCTTTATGGGTATATTCCTCTATTAACCTCTTTGATAAATTCAGTTTTTTGCTGGCGGAGTAAGTAAACCATAGTGCCGGAACATACATGGGTACAATAGCTAAAACTAATCTTGGTAGTCTAAGTATCACTTCCTCAAGCGAGATTCCTTTAAATAGCGACCAAATACTTACTGCAACTGGCAATAAGCTAACTCCTATTAATATATAGATCCCTTTTGTGAAATTATCTTGCAAATTTTGTGATTCTTGTATTTCATCTTGTCTTTTACTGGAAAAAGCTGCACTTAACCCCGCTGTCAATGCTCTTGGTAATAAGCTGTCTATTTCTTTATTTATTTTTTCATACTTAGATTTATGTCCGTTTTCAAAATCAGTATACTTGGACTCATAACTAGAATTAATTTGATTTATTTTATCAAACGTTTCCTTGATATCTAATGAGATCTTTTGATAGGATTTTTCTAGCTCATCTTTAAGCCCTTCCACTTTAGTTGTTTCGTTATCTTCATCGGTTTGCTGATAGCCAAATATTTCTCTGTATATATCATCTATCTCTTTCTTTCTTTTATTTAGCGCTATTAAACTTACGTTTGATTTTTCAACGTTTTCTTCAACTTTTTTTATGAAATCCGAAATTTCTTCAAGATTTTCATCAATATCTGGATATTTTGAATAAAAATTTTCGAATTCAGACAATTTTGAGTCGACTAAATTAATCTTCTCCTTATATTCAGAAGCTATCTCAACCAAAGAGTTAAATGTAGCTGTTATTTCATCTCTCAAGTTATCTATGCTTATTTTTATATCTAGTATATTGTCTTTCGTCTGAACGGATGATGAATACTCAGAATTTATTTTATTGACAATATCTTTAGCCTCTTCTAGTCTTAATTCGCTTTTATTTTTATATTCTGCCGCTTTCTTTGAACTGTTTGCGGCTTCTTTTTCCGAGTCAGAAGCTTTTTTTCTTATTTCATTTTGAAGTTCTTTTACAAACGATTCAAGTTTTACCAGTCGATCCCAAGTTTTAGACCTTTCATCGTCAAGGTATTTAATTTGTTCTGTTTTGCCCCAGTCGAAAATGCCCATAATATTGCTTAGAAAATAATTTAACTCTTCCGTGGTTCATTTGTACGCCCCCTTTTCTGTGGCTTCCTAATACTTAAATACTTCATGTCGACCAATTTTTACATTAAAGCCTGAAGCTCAACAACGCACTTCATCCGCTGATATTAGGCTGCAAATACCGGGGCGTTTCTCGTGTCGCACACGAGTTGCCCAACTTGCCCAAGCCCGAAATGCAGGACGTTTTTTGTGTCAGACGTAACCCGCCTAAGGAACAAAGATCCGACCGCTAGGACGTACTGCCTGTCGCCGAGACGCTGGTACACGAGAACTTTAAAGACCCGCCACCCAACATATTAATGGACGACAAACCGAAGAACTACAATGCACTGATTATCAATCACGTTTAATTCCGCTGAAATTTAGATTAGTTGTTGAGATGGACAATGCAAGAGTAATCTATTGCTACCGTTTAGACTATCTCCCCGAACAAATTGTGAACCCTTTCCAATGACATGCACTACCTATCAACTACGTCAACAATCCAAGGCAACTGATACGGCCTAAAGGTAAAGTGACAGTCTATTCCTTACAATGGGGAAATTACGTGTCTTTTACGGGCAATTCAACGACAAAATCCGACCGTTTCTGTCTTCTTTGAAAGGGTGTAAAGAAGGCAGAAACGGTCGGATTCGTCAATACGGCAACAGCTTTTAAATTGACTACTCCGCTACAAGTTCTGCATGTTTGAGGCAGGCAAAGACTTCGCGGTAGAACTCGGGGTGTGATTGCCAGGTCTGGCCCGTTACTATATTTCGGTCGCGGATGGCCTGCTGGGTCGAATACGTGCCACCACCCATCTCGATTTCGGTGCGTACATGTTCGTAGGCGGTTAGATTTCGGTTGCTGGCTAAACCGGCTGTGACCAGGATCTGGATACCGTGGCAGATAGCAAAGACCCATTTGCCCTGCCGGTCAAACTCGCGCACGACCTCCAGTAGCACGGCATGGTTACGCAGGTATTCGGGGGCGCGACCGCCCAATAGCAGAATGGCGTCGTAGTCGTCTACGATCACGTCCTCTATAGCCAGATCTGAGGCCAGACAATAGCCGGGGCGCTCTATATAGGTATCCCAGCCGGGTTCAAAATCGTGCATCACCAGGTTGAGTCGGCGTTTGCTGGGTGCGGCAATCACGGCCGTGTCGCCTTCTTCCTGAAAGCGGTGAACGGCGTAGAGGGTTTCATAACTTTCGCCACCATCCCCGGTGACGATCAAAATTTTGCGATTCATGGATGTAAGAATTTAGAACCTACTTGTTAAAACAGCCAGTTTAGCCAGCTAAACAACCAGAAGCCAACAACCGGGCCCGTCCTACCTACCAAATAATATTCTGCTTAGATTTTTCATAACCAATCTTAGAAATAGCGAAATAAAACCGTGTAGCGGAGAAAAATGCCCGGTTTTGGTGTTATCTCAGCAGAAGTACCTCGTGTTATATGCAAGCCGTTTCCTCTCCTGTTACAAGTACCCCAACCCGCCTTACTCTTTGGGGGAATCTAGTCTCTGTGTATATCCTCTGGGGGTCGACCTATCTGTTCATTCATTTCATGACCGAGCAGATGCCTCCTTTATACATGGTCTCTGTTCGTTATCTGATTGCCGGGTCAATTCTGTATAGCTATGCCCGACTAACGGGTACGCCTGCTCCTACCCGGCAGGAATGGCGATCGGCAGGTATTATTGGCGTACTGCTGCTTACGATTGCCAATGGCTGTCTTTCGGTAGGACTTCAATATATTCCGAGCGGTATGGCGGCTCTGCTAGGTGGCTTATTGCCTGTTTACCTGCTTACCCTAAACTGGTTCGCATTTGGGCGCCAACGCCCAAGTAATATGGCGCTGGCTGGCCTGGTCATTGGCCTGATCGGGATTTATCTGCTAATTAAGCCGGATAACTTACAGGGTGCAGGTGGTATGGACTCGAAACTGATTGGCGTAGGGCTGGTGGCAGCCGGCAACTTTGCGTGGGCCATTGGTACACTGATGGCTCCGCGACTTTCGTTGCCATCCGGCACGATTTCGAGTGGTATTCAAATGATTGTAGGCGGGGTTGCTACCTTGATTCTCAGCCTGCTACTGGAACCGGTTACCCCCTTAAGTATTCTGGATGCACCAGCAAAAGCAATTGGCTCAATGGTCTATTTAATCATTTTTGGCAGTATCATCGGCTTCTCCTCCTACGCCTGGCTGGCACGGAATGCCACTCCCCAATTACTATCAACCTATGCCTTTGTGAACCCCGTTGTGGCTATGCTTCTGGGCACCTTATTTGCGGGAGAAATCTTTTCAAGCCAGTCGTTTATCGGCGCTATCGTTGCTCTGGTGGGGGTTGTGTTGATTACACTGGGGAGGAAGTAGTGAAGTGAGTGGAATAGGTGGAGTAAGTGGCTAGCCCGCATTAACTCACTCCACCTATTCCACTCACTTCACTTACACCACTTACTTCACTCACCCCACCTACTCCACTAAACCGGTGGCGGGCTTACACTTGTCCAGCCGCCATCAACAACTAGGCTTTGGCCGGTAATGTGTCGGGAGGCAGGTGCGATTAGAAACAGGGCCGCGTTTGTTATGTCGTCTACAGTGGCGGGTCGCCCCATGGGTGTAATTCTCGACCAGATGGGTATGTACGACGGGTCGTCTAATGTACGCTCGGTCAGTGTGGCACCGGGGGCAATCGCATTTACGGTAATACCGAGGGGCGAAAAATCAATGACTAATTGCTTGGCCAACATTTCAAGCCCAGCTTTCGTCATGCTATAAACCGGTAAACCCGGATGCGCCTGGTGCCCCACTACGGAAGACATAAACAACACACTCCCTCCTCTCCCCTGTTCGCGCATTTGTCTGGCTGCGGCCTGTGCCAGAAAAAAGCTACCTCTCAGATTCAAATCCACAATTTTCTGAAAGGCCTCCGGCGTCGTTGTGAATATGTCGCCGAAGATGGTAATCCCCGCGTTGGCAATCGCGATATCGACAGATCCGAACCGACTGACCGCCGTTTCGACCATCTGCTGAATAAACTGCACATCGGAGGCATCGCCGGGATACGCTTCGCACTGGCCCGATCCATTGGGTGGAATAGCTGCCCGAATCGTTTTAGCCGCTGTATGAGCTAGTGTGTCATCATAATCGTTGAGCAATACATTGGCTCCCTGTAGGGTTAAGGCTTTGGCAATAGCGAAACCAATACCGGTTCCGGCTCCGGTAATCAGAGCAGTCTGTCGGGCAAAATCAGTCATGCAACAAAAATCAGGGTTAAGGATGGATCGATGCGAAATTTAGGCGAAATTTCATCCTAAAGATGCATACTCAGCAGTGCTTCTCTTAAAACGATACACGCCCTCCACTACTCAAGAACAACTTCCCTCTTATTGTCAGCGACTTAATCTGAGTTGCCTGATTTACGGAAACGGTGTGCTCTGGCAAGATAATAACCTCATCCTCCATCGCTGGCAGGCAATTGCAGTTCCAGGTTGTTAAGCTGGTCCAGCTTCCACTCTGCTTGCTGGCAATTGGTTCATCGGTAAGATGATAAAGTACACCATCCGACATAGAGAGTACGTACAACTCGCCATTTGGCCCTTCGCCAAATGATACGGGACTTGTTAGTGTGGTTATCGGTTGGCGAATATTCTGATACGTGCCATTACTCTCCCGTTTCAGGGTCCAGAAGGTGCCCCGTGCATAATCTCCATACACATACCAACCCTGCAAATTCGGATAGGCGCTTCCCCGGTAAACAAATCCACCCGTAATGGATGCAATTTGCCCTGAATTATGACCCGCATAGTCTAACAATGGCATATGGTAAGTTGCATTGGTAGAACAAGTTGAATTATAGGGATGGCTGCCTTCAAAACAAGGCCAGCCATAATTCTGCGGAGCCGGAGCGTTAGCCGCCGTAAAGTTCAGTTCTTCCCAGTCATCCTGCCCCACATCACCCAGCCAGAAATCGCCGGTTTGGCGATCAAAGCTCCAGCGCCATGGATTACGAAGGCCTAGCGCATAAATCTCATCGGGTACGCCATCTGTCGGGCTGGCATACGGATTTGTGGGGGGAATCGTATACGGATTTCCATGATCCACATCAATACGAAGCAATTTCCCATACAGGTTTTGAAGGCTCTGCGCTAGTTTGTTCGGATCGCCGATTGATCCCACCAGACCGGGCGACGAATCGCCTGTTGTTATGTAGAGATAGCCATCAGGGCCGAAACCAAGCCGACCCGATCGGTGTCCACCCAGCGGATTGGTGTAAGGAACCGTAAAAAGAATTAATTCTGAAGCCGGATCAGCCTGATCGGGATTTGTGCTTTTTCGGGTATAGCGGGCAAATACAGAAGCTCTGTCGCCAGTCCGACAATAGTGAACATAGATATAGCCGTTCGTGGCATAATTTGGATGCAACGTTATCCCAAAAATACCCTCCCAGGTTGCATCGTTAATTTTTGTATTGATATTCAGAAACGAGTTAGTCTGAATCACTCCATTGCGAATTAACCGTATCCTTCCATCTGTTTGTGACACCAGGAATTCCGTTGGACTTAGAACGACAACATCAGTGGGCCGATATAAGCCAGTGGCTTCCAAGGATAACCGTAGCTTAGGTGTCTGGGCAATTAATTTTGAGCTAACCAGAATGATCAAAAAAAGACGCATGATCCAGGTATACAGTTGGACAGTTTGTTGAAATGCCCACAAGTTCAATGCCGGACGATAAGGCCATAAGCGTGATGTTTATGATTATTTAGTAGAAGGTATTCTTCTTTGTAAGCCATTTAAAACGGCTGCTTCGTCAACTCGATTGTTCAGCCAGGTTCAGGTCATTAACCAATCCGGCGTACTTTTTGCTGCTACATAGTCACGAACAATCAGTGAATAAATCGTGCCAACTACCTTAAAGTTACACGACTCCCACCCGCTAAAAAGTAAGTCGATGGGTAGAAGTAGTGTCTATCTCATTTCCCTTCTCTGCCTCGCCATTGAAACAGCAATTGCTCAAACTTTCCCCAACAGCTTTACACAGGTAGCTGTAGCCTCCGGATTAACTAAGCCCACAGTTGTTCAGGCGGCACCTGATGGCCGACTTTTTGTTGCCCAGCAGAACGGCAATCTGCGCGTTATCAAGAATGGAGCCCTATTAGCCGATCCATTTTTACAACTCACCGTTGATTCAAATGTGGAGCGTGGGTTGCTAGGTATAGCGTTCGATCCTTCTTTTACTACCAATCAATACATCTACCTCTACTATACTGTACCCACTAGTGGAACAGTTGCTGCGCATAATAGGATCAGTCGATTTACAGCTAATAGTGATGTGGCAAGTATTGGCAGTGAGCTCATTCTTTTAGACTTAGATCCACTTAGTGCAACCAATCACAACGGGGGTTCGCTGGCGTTTGGTCCCGATCAAAAGCTGTATGTAGGTGTAGGGGATAATGCAAATCCGCCTAATTCCCAGAATTTAGATAATTACTTAGGCAAAGTATTACGGATTAATCCAGATGGCAGTGTGCCATCCGGGAACCCGTTCTCAAGCGGTTCAGAAGCCAGAAAACGTATCTGGGCGTATGGCTTACGAAATCCGTATACACTAACCTTTCAGCCAGGAACAGGTCGCTTTTTCGTCAACGATGTTGGTCAGGAGAACTGGGAGGAAATCAATGATGCCACCACTGGAGGGCAGAATTTTGGCTGGCCAATCGCAGAAGGAATTAGCGCTAATCCTGCTTTTTCGAACCCATACTATGTGTATCCGCATAGCGGCCCTGATATTGGCTGTGCCATTACGGGGGGTACATTTTACAATCCACCCATACCCGCCTACCCGTCTTCATTCGTTGGCAAGTATTTTTTTCTGGACTATTGCATCAAATGGATCAGAGTGCTGGATGTATCAGGCCCAGCATCCGTTAAATCACCGTTTGCCGATTACCTAACGGGCTTACTCGTGAGTTTAACCGTGGGTACAGATGGAAATTTGTATTACCTGAGTTACAATGAAGCCAAACTCTTTAAAATAATCTATAGGGGTGAAACCTGTCAGACTACTAAAAATGGCGACTGGCATGATTCCGCCATCTGGTCGTGCGGGCATGTGCCAATCATAAGCGATCAGGCAGTTGTACGTCATGCTGTGACTATAGGAACTGGTTTAACCAGCTTAGCCAGACAGATTACGTATGAACCAGGTGGGCAACTAACCTTTTTGAGCGGTCAGCAATTACGATTAGGGCTATTATAGTCCCACTGATTTGTAAACCAGTTAACGGTTAATAGGTAGTCTTACCCATGCAGAGTTTTTTATATTCGGCATTATTTGGCTCCCAAAGTTCAATCTTGTTTCCCATTAAAGGTTTTCGGTTGGCTGACGCGTCACCCAACCGAAAACCATAAACTGAAAACCTTTAACGGTTAATGCGAATCCCGCTTTACTTCACTTCCAGAGCCACCGCGGAGAAAATCAAAATCTGCGCCTTCGTGGGCCTGTGTTACGTGGCGGATATACAGGTTGACATAACCACGATCGTAGCCTAACTCGAGGGGCTTAAAATGAACCAATCGTCCCGCCAGTTCTTCATCGGACACATGCAGATGTAGACTCCGATTGTCAACGTCGAGCGTAATCAAATCGCCATTCTGCACCAGGGCCAGGTTCCCGCCAACCGCCGATTCGGGCGATACGTGCAACACAACCGTTCCGAAACCAGTACCACTCATGCGACCGTCCGAAATGCGAACCATGTCGTGAACACCCTGTGCCAGAATTTTGGCGGGTAGCTGCATATTGCCGACTTCCGGCATGCCCGGATAGCCTTTTGGCCCTACATTTTTCAGAACCAAAACACAGGTTGGATCAACATCCAGATTCGGATCGTCGATACGGGCTTTGTAGTCGTCGATATCCTCGAATACAACCGCCCGACCCGTATGCTGCATCAACGCGGGCGACGCAGCCGACGGTTTTATTACGGCTCCATTCAAACAGAGATTACCCCGCAACACCGCTATCCCCGACTCAGGTTTAAATGGCTGCTCAACCGATGCTATTACGGCAGGGTCGTAGCATTGGGCTTCGGCGCAGTTTTCGCCGATTGTCCGGCCATTCACCGTCAACGCATCGTTATTAAGTACATTGCGCAGTTCACGAATAATAGCGGGCAACCCACCGGCATAAAACAGATCTTCTACAAAATGCTCACCAGACGGTTGCAGGTTAGCCAGTAACGGAATTTTAGCCGATAAGGTATCGAAATCATCCAGCGACAAGTCAACGCCAACTCGTCCGGCAATGGCCGTTAAATGCAGGATGAAATTGGTAGAACCGCCCAGAGCCGCATTAATCATAATGGCATTCTCAAATGCCTGCCGGGTTAAAATCTGTGAAGGTTTTACGTTTTCTTTCACCAGCTCAACCATCCGTACACCCGTCATATGCGCCAGTACTTTCCGGCGCGAATCGGCTGCGGGAATGGTGGCATTGTCAGGAAGGGCCAACCCCAGCGACTCGACCATGGCCGCCATTGTACTCGCTGTACCCATTACGGCACAGTGTCCCTGGCTACGGGCCATACTGGCTTCGGAAGCCACAAAATCGGCCTGGCTCATTTCCCCCATTTTGTAGGCTTCGGCAAAACGCCATACATCGCTGGTACCAATTTTCTTACCCCTAAACCGACCAGCCAGCATTGGCCCACCCGATACCACCATTGTTGGAATATCGACACTACAGGCACCCATGACAAGCGAAGGCGTGGTTTTGTCGCAACCACACATCAGGATAACACCATCAATAGAATTACCCCGAATACTTTCTTCAACGTCCATACTGGCCAGATTACGGAACAGCATGGCGGTCGGCTTTATCTGACATTCGCCCAGCGACATTACCGGAAACTCCAGCGGAAAACCACCGGCTTCCCAGACACCTCGTTTAATGGCTTCGGCCAGCTCACGGAAGTGCGCGTTGCAGGGCGTTAATTCCGACCAGGTGTTACAGATACCAATAACCGGTTTCCCCTCGAACTCATGATGCGGGAAACCCTGATTTTTCATCCAGGCACGATAAATAAAGCCGTCTTTTCCGGTGCGGCCAAACCAATCTCGGGAGCGTAATGGCATTTTTTTGTAAGCAATGATTCGTGGTTAGTAAAGTCGCCTTTGCACCCATTATACTTTTGGTAAGGCTTTTATCCTGCGATTAGTCAATGGGGCCAACTAAGCCTGTGTTACCAGCCGATATAGCTGGCTACTACTGCTGGAGTAGAGTATGTTAACGGGTAGGTAGCAGTCCCAACTCGTCTATTTTCCTTGGCCTACCCGAGTCAAAACCAGGTCATACGCCCCGAACAAACGCTTATCTTTTCCAATTGTCAACCTGACAACTGGATAGTTTTGTTTCCTGGCCCAATCTTGCCAATACGACTCGTTCATGGCTGGGTCGCGTTCAAATACCATCTGTATGGCACGTGCGTTATAGCCCACTGCGTTCGTATTGATATGAATATGTTGCGGAATCGTACGTCCATTGTATTGGATAGGGTAGCTGGCGGGCCGAATCGTTTGAAACAAATAATTCCCTGATTTATCGGTCGTTATAAACCCAAAAAGGCGGGGGTCGTTTTCGCTCATCTTTTTCGAAACCGAATCCGACGGTGCGTAGTAACCGTTATTATCGGCTTGAAAAATAGCCAGTTGAACAGTAGGAATTGGTTTGTTCTGCTCATCGACTACGCGTCCGCTGATGATGATTTTTTCGCCTTTTTCAGTATCTGTACAGAGTTTCTCCGTTGACCAGTGAGCGTGTTTTTTAAGGCTATCTCTAATCTTACTCCGTTCTTCGGCAGTTACTTGCAGATAGTGCTCAGTTATAATAAAATGGAGTGAATCATAAACGGCATGTGTGACGTGTGGGGTTAGTTGTGCCCTTAACGTATTGATTTTCTCTCCCCATTTCTGCGCCTGACAGACCAGAGGCAGGCAAATTGCCCAAACGAATAGATAGATGGTGGGCTTCATCATTCTCTCTTAAGGAATAAATTTCAGGCAAACGGGCATTGACACCGCAATCTCTTTCCCCGTGGGCGTCAATTTGCCGGTTTGTTTATCCCGTTTAAAAATGGTGATGTTATCCGAATCCTGATTGGCCACCAGCACAAAGTTGCCAGTCGGGTCAATTGCGAAATTGCGGGGCGTTTTACCATTCACCGGCTGATGATCCACGAGGGTGAGTTGCCCGGTTTTGGGATCGATACTAAAAATCGTCAGACTCTCGTGGGCACGATTAGAGCCGTACAGGAACCTCCCATCAGGTGATATATGAAGATCGGCAGCCCATTTGCGACCAGTGTACTCTTCGGGAAGCAGCTTTATTGTCTGGATGGTTTCTAAGGCCCCACTTTTATAGGTGAAACCCGTAATGGTGGCACCCATTTCCTGAATAACATAGGCAAACTTCCCAGTCGGATGAAACGTAAAATGGCGCGGACCAGAGCCTGGGGTGACGGCCGTGAATGGTGGATTACCCGCTGCGAGTTGTCCCGTTTTTGCATCCAGTGCGTAGGTCATTATTTTATCGGTTCCCAAATCAGGTACAAAGACGTCTTTGTTATTGGGGGCAATATTGATGGAATGCACATAGGGTTTCGTCTGTCGTTCGGGGTCGATACTTTTGCCTTCGTGCTGAATAACCTGGCTCACTTTACCGAGAGAACCATCCGCTTTAGTAGGTAATACACTAACGCTACCGCTCGTGTAGTTGCCCACAATTACCCACTTGCCCGTTTTGTCAACGGCTATATGCGCTCCTCCTTTTCCGTCCGAAGCCTCAGAGTTGAGCAGGGTTAGTTTGTGTGATTCTTTATCAATGGAGAAGGCACGAACAGAATCACCGGTGTTACCCCCATTCGCATACAAAAAGCGGTGGTCAGTAGAAATTGCCAGGAAACAAGGGTTTGTAACCCCTTTGGCAATGCCCACCGGCGTGAAATCGCCCGTTTGAGTATTGAATCGGAATACATAAATACCCTCGCTGGTTTTACGGGTGTAGGTACCCACATAGAGGTAGTAATCAGGACTTTGTGCGAAGTTAAACTGGCTCATCAAACACAAAAATCCAGCCAGCAGTACGTACTTTATAGGCATTGTATAGGTCTTAAACGGTTAAACGAACAGAATTGGCTCATTTAGTTTTTGCAGGAACAGCTTCCATTACTAAAGCATCTGCCGTGTTCAGAGCTACTCCTCCTTCCTGTGCGGTTTCACCCGGCTTTTCTATCCCTAAGCGGTTCAGGTTTACCAAATCCTCTTTTCTCTGCTGGCTTATGCTTCCCTCCTCAGTAAAATCAACTGTTTTCTGTTCAACACAGACCCTTATTTTCGATCCGAATGGCCGAGGTCTTTTTCAGGATTCACTACATCCCGAACAAGTTGTTTCAGTTCTTTTATCTCCGGGAACCGACCCGCTACTTTTCGATCAAAGATTGTCTGCTCATCGACCCGGACAGAAAAACGCCCACTACATTCAGAAGGGTGTAGCAACACGCCGTGAATATCATCCGTGAACGTAGTCAGTAATTCCTGCGCCATCCAGGCTGACCGAAGTAGCCAGCCACATTTGGGGCAGTATTCCAGCGTGATCGTAGGTTTCATAGGCATATACGATCAAAGCAGTCGAATTCCCCCCTCTTCCAGCACAATTTTTCGCTCGCGGTATAGCGTTCCGATTGCCTTTTTGAACGTCTTCTTACTCATTTCCAGCGCGCTGTAAATAGCATCGGGCGGGCTACTGTCGGTGAGTGGCAGAAATCCATTTTCGGCTTTGAGCGTAGCCAGAATACGGCGGGCATTGGGCTCTACATTCTCAAAACCAGCTTTTTGCAGGCTTACATCTACGAGGTTATCATCACGAACCGTTTTAATATACCCAATGAGCGGGTCTCCCGGCCGAACGGTTCGAAAAATCTCGTTGGCGTAGATCAGACCTTTGTAGCGGTTGTTGATGATGACATTTACTCCCAGATCAGTCGTTTCGAAGGCAAGCAATTGTACCTCATCTCCTACCTGTAAATCGCGCACGTCGGGGTCCAGAAATCGGTTTACTTTGCTCGACGCTACTAAGCGATTCGTGCTCCTATCCAGGTACATAAACACCACGTACCACTGGCCAACTTCCATAGGGCGGGCCTGTTCCCGATGAGGCACCAGCAAGTCTTTTTCTAACCCCCAGTCCAGAAAGGCCCCTGCCTTCGAAACGGCTACCACCTGTAAAGCAGCAAATTCGTCGCGCTGTATAGCGGGCGTTAGGGTTGTAGCAATGGGGCGGTCTTCCGAGTCTGTATAGACAAACACGTCAATGTCATCGTCGATAGCCAGCGTGTCGGGAACATATTTATTGGGTAATAATATGTCGTTACTGAAATCCTGGGTTTTCCTGTCTGACAGGTCACCGAGGAAGAACCCAACGCTGGTTTCGCGAAGAGCCGTTAAGGTATTGATTCGTCCGATCTCAATCATAAGTACTAAACACGATCGCCACCCGTGTACCAGGGGCGAGAGCACAGCCGAAAGTTAGGAATTTTTAAGCGGGCCACCGTTGCCAAAGTTGAAGAAACGGTTTGGCCGTATACGTTAACAACTTTGGCTGGAGAAGCTATTGACCCTCAGTTGGTTCAGGTCAACAGACCTGGATTAGTTCATTCCGACAAAAAGGCAATTCAAGTATACGATTGATTATCAGCACACTAATACTCACTCAATGAACGTTATACACCCAGTACCATCCTGAATTGAGTTTTGTTTAAACGTATTGGATTTTCAGTTTTGATAGCCGCATTACGCCCGGCTGTTGCCATTGCCGCAAAGTTTATTCCCCTGCAAGTAAGCCCGGCCTCGCTCCTCAATCTCTCTAAAACCAGCATAGTCGCCAAATCGGATGCCACCTCCTCCGGTAATGACCGGTCAGCTTCATCATCAATGCTCAGACCAGTCATCACCACAGCCCCTGAACTACCGCTGCTCGATGTTGATTTCTGTGGAGAGTGCTTACCCCTCGATCAACTTGACGTAGTTGATCGCTGGAAACATGTTTTTACGTTGTTTCGTCCCCACGCCAGCGACCTTGGCGATCTCCGTCAGCGGGCCGAAACATTCTTCCCAATCATCAATCCAATTTTAGAGAAATACGGCATTCCCGACGATTTTCGGTACGTGCCGCTGGCGGAGAGTGCCCTTCGGCCCAGAGCTATTTCGCGGGCGGGTGCGGCCGGTTACTGGCAGCTCATGCCGGGTACGGCCCGGGACCTTGGCCTAAAAGTTGGCAAACGGATCGACGAACGGTTCAATGTTCAAAAAGCCACGGATGCGGCCTGTCGGTATTTACGGACGTTGTATACGCAACTGGGGTCGTGGTCATTGGTAGCGGCTGCGTATAATGCTGGACCGGGTTTGCTTAAAAATCAACTCAAACGGCATGATCACCGGGATTATTACCGGATGAGTCTGCCCCGCGAAACCCGCTATTACCTTTACCGGGTATTGCTATATAAAGAAGTGATGTCACGCCCAAACGATTATTCGTCATTTCTGTCGCCAGCCCCTGCCATGCAAACGGTGTTCCGTCCCTGGCGGCCTACCGGATTTCAACAGGCTGCCTAAATAGTCTATGGATTCTATTGGCCCAAAAGATCCTGTTGATTCTAGTGCCTGAAAAGAAATTTATTTTCGCTACTAGAATCCTATTTCTCAGTTCTGACAGTCAGGACATTAGTAATCTCAGGATCAAAGAAATCTAAAGAATTAGCCCTGAAAAAGCATAGCCTACCCTCAACAATATTGCTGAGGGTAGGCTACTTTTTATCAAATTAAAACCACTGGTTCGTAAATCAGTTTATAGGATACAGCCACTGGGTGCGTATCTTGTCGGCTCTTTCTCCATCCAGCGTTTGAATGCAGTCTGACACAACTAAACCGAGCAAATCGACATCGAACCGTGCTGTTATCACCCAACGGTTCGATAAATTCTTTCTTAACCTGGCCGATGTAGCGGCTTTTGTGGGCCGTTTCTTTCGGGAAGTGGGCCTACCTCCATACGAATTCAAAGAAATTGTCCGACAATGCTACGAAGTGGGCTATCGGTCGTTGTTGCTGATTTCAACAACTGGCTTCATTACGGGTATCGTATTTACCAACCAGTCGAGGCCTTCGCTGTCTGAATTTGGTGCTACATCCTGGTTACCCTCATTAATTGCTATTGCCATTGTAAGGGCCTTAGGTCCGCTTGTTACGGCCTTGATAGCCGCCGGTAAAGTTGGTTCGAGTATTGGGGCTGAGCTGGGTTCCATGAATGTAACCGAGCAAATCGATGCGATGGAAGTATCGGGCACCAATCCATTCAAGTTCCTGGTTGTGAGCCGCGTACTGGCCACGTCGATTACTATTCCAATTCTGACCATGTACACCATTTTTGTAGCCCTGATGGGGGCATACATTAATGTTAACCTGAATGAACAGACAAGTTTTATCTCGTTTATCCAGGAGGTATTTGGTGCTATATCGTACGTCGACATTTTTGCCTCCGTAACCAAGTCAATCGTGTTTGGTTTTACGATCGGGATGGTGGGTTGTTACAAAGGCTACCACTCGTCGAAAGGTACTGAGGGCGTCGGTAAAGCGGCCAATTCATCCGTTGTGACAGCCATGTTTTTAGTTTTCATTGAAGAGTTGCTATCGCTTCAAATTATATCGGCTTTTCGGTAAGCAGAAAGTTATCGAATAATCTATGAGTAAGACCAATAAACCCACTGAACCTATTATTTCAATCCATGGCCTACGTAAGTCATTTGGCGATCTACACGTATTACGTGGTATTAATTTAGATGTTCAACAGGGTGAAAATGTGGTTGTACTGGGTCGTTCGGGTACAGGTAAATCCGTTTTGATTAAAATCATGGTCGGTCTGCTTAAACCCGATGCCGGAAGCGTGATGGTACTTGGCGAGGACGTGGAACAGCTGAAAGGAAAAGAGTTAGATGCATTCCGACAGAAAGTTGGCTTTTCGTTTCAAAGCAGTGCCCTCTATGACAGTATGAGTATCCGGGAAAATCTGGAATTTCCGCTGGTTCGGAATGTTCGGGATTTGAGCCGGGCCGAAATTGATGAGCGGGTTGAAAAAGCACTAGCGGATGTTGGCCTTGCTCAAACCATCAACCAGATGCCGTCGGAACTATCGGGTGGTCAGCGGAAACGGGTGGGTATTGCTCGAACGCTGATTCTGAAACCAGAAATTATGCTGTACGATGAGCCAACGGCCGGTCTGGACCCAATTACAAGTATTGAAATCAATAACCTAATCAACGATGTGCGCAAACAATTGGGTGCTACGTCGATTATCATTACCCACGATCTAACCTGTGCCAAAAGTACCGGCGACCGCGTGGCCATGCTCCTGGATGGGAAATTTGAACGAGTCGGCACATTCGATGAAGTCTTCGCCGACCCTGACGAACGCATCCAACAGTTTTATAATTATAATTTCGTGAAGTAGTAGACTAGTGAAGTAGGTAAATTAAGTGGAATACGTGAAGTGGTCGATTTGGTGAAGTAAGGTAACTAAGTGGCGTGGTTATAGATGGATTTCTAAACATTTTACCCACTTCACCCATTACACCAACTGCACCTACTTCACGAACTATACCCACTACCCTTACTTCCCAACGCCTACTGCACTCACTATACGATTGAACCACTAAACGAATGAGTACCGAATCAACAAAGCGCTCCGTCATTGTCGGCATTTTTGTCCTACTGGGTATCTTGATTTTTGTCGCTGGCGTGTTTGTACTGGGCGGGCAACAGAAACGCTTTACCAGTAGCATCAAGGTTATTGCTATTTTCAAGGATGTAGGCGGGCTAAAAGCGGGTAATAACGTCTGGTTTTCGGGCGTAAAGATTGGCACAGTTAAACGCATCAGCTTCTATGGGACAGCCCAGGTAGAGGTCGATATGAATATTGAAGAAAGCTCACAGCAGTACATTCGGCAGGATGCCACGGCCAGCATTAGCAGCGATGGGCTGATTGGCAACAAAATCGTCGTTATTGCGGGTGGTACAACGAGCCATCCCGAAGTAGAAGACGGGGCCCGGCTCAAAACCTCGGAAGCCTTAAGCTCGGATCAGATTATGAGCACCTTACAGGAAAACAATAATAATCTGCTGAAGGTTACCAACGACTTTAAAGAGCTGGTGGGCAATCTTCGGAAGGGCAAAGGCACTGTAGGGGCCGTTCTGACCGATTCGCTGGTTGCCGAAAACTTCAAGAAGGCGATGAAAAACCTGGAACGTGCATCGGATAACACGGTAAAAGTAACCGGCTCAGTATCCCAATTTGCGGCTAAGCTCAACACGAAAGGGACGTTGGCCAATGAGTTAGTTACCGACACTACCGTATTCAGGCGTTTAAGCCGATCGGCCTCCCGCTTCGAATCCGCCGTTACGGCTGCTGATCAGAGCGTGAGTACGCTTCGGCAAACGTCCGAAAACCTGAACAAGGCTTCTGAAAAACTGAATAATACCAATAGTCCGCTGGGTGTTCTGCTCACCGATCAGGAAACGGCGGGAAACCTGCGCACAACGATCCGTAATTTAAGTAAGAGTAGTGTGTTGCTTAATGAAGACCTGAAGGCCGCCCAGAGCAATTTTCTCTTGCGTGGATTTTTCAAAAAACAAGCGAAAGAAGCTGCCAAACAAAAGGCTGATAGCGCAGCAACAGCAAAGCCGTAATCGCCTATCATACAGTATTTTATCACCAAATCCCCTTTCCTGTTGTGGAGTTTGTTCACTACAGGAAAGGGGTATTTTCATTTCATCTATTCAGCTTGCACTGTACTAGCCCCACTCACTCGCTTTGACACCGCAGGCGTTCCTCTGTATCGGATCGTACTCGCCCCACTGGCCTCAACCACCAACGAGGCATTTACACTGACGTTTGCTTTACTTGCTCCGGATGCACCTACGCCTGCATTATCAACAGGGAACCCAAACGCCTGTAAACTGGATGCACCGGACAACTCCGCCGATAGCCATGTTCCCTGTCCACTCAATTGCAACGAAGAAGCACCTGACAAGTCAACGGTTGTCCGGCTAGCCTGTCCAACAAACTGACACTCCGATGCACCGGATAAACTAATATCCAGATCAGTCAGGTTCGTAAATCCGGTAAGTGTAGAACGGCTGGCTCCCGAGAAATCAACACCACGCAGAATCGGCATCGTAATCCGGAACGTGGTTGGGTAGTTGCGGCTGCGGGCAATCCGGTACTGGGCCTTGAGCGTTCCATTACGCGTATACACGTCCAGGTCATCCAGATTTCGGCGATCCCCTTCAACGGTAATGCTGAATGTAGGCCCTTGCTGTACAGTAATGATAAAGGCACTCCCCATATCAAGCCGGTCAAAATTGGTAAGCGCATAGGTTTGCTGATCTGGTTGATAGGGACCTACGTCCTCCCGTAGTAAGGAGCAACCCGATAAGGTTAGCAGAAAGAAAAGTAAGTAAATGGAGCATACCTGGTGGTGTTTCTGCTTCAGGCTGTTGGTGATGTTCATGTCGATTCAGTTGTTTTTTGGATCATGACAACTGGAAAGATGAATACCCCTATGGGAGAGAGCTTTTTTATTGTATTGCGTGATGTCGGTTATTTATAACCGACATCACGCAATATGGCCCGTCACCCGTTGCAGCTTACGAATTACCAAAACGCAGTCCGACCTGGAAGCCAATCCAGCCCCAGTGATGGGCATTACTGTAGGCATCTGTTCGGTCAGCGAAAAGAGAAACCTCAGGTTGTAGTAAAGGCTGAGTTGTACCATCGGTACTAAAATACCAGTTGACCGATGGCCCAAATGCCAGCGACACATGGCGGCTAAGTTTCGCTTCGATTAATGTACTCAGGCGAATCTGATTGTTCCAGCCATTCGTTGCCTGATAGACTCTGTCGAAATAAAATAGATGGTGATAAGTACCCTCCAGATTTAGTAAGGTTGCCCGCGAAAGCGTAAAGGCAGTACCAAGTCCATATCCTGCACTCAGGCGAGGACTACCCAACCGATCGAAACTATGACCTGCCGTCAGGATGTTGTATAGCCGTTTAGTACCTGTCCTCAACGTTACATTCAGTACGTTAACTTCAGTAGCCGCTACTTCAATACGCTGATAGCCATCCTTTCGTACGAAACTTAGCAAACCAATGGGAACGCTACCTACCGAATCCGCTATGTTAATCAGCCCAATCTGAAGGCCTTTAGTGACACGACGGGCACGGTTTAAAATCCCCCCTATCTGCCAACCCTGTACATCAGCCTGCGCATAATTTACTAACCCCGCCAGTTGAATCCCCTCAACGGACCGACCAGCGATGTTGAGTAATCCACCGATTTGCCCGCCCTGTACCTCCTGATTGGCAAAGTTCACCAGGCCCGCTACCTGAGCGCCAGTGACTGTCTTTCCACCCGTGTTAAGCAAGCCCCCGGCCTGTACACCAACGACCTCCCGATTCGTGTAATTAGCCAGCCCGCCCAGTTGTACACCCGTAACCTTCCCGCCTACTATGTTAGCCAGTCCACCCGCCTGAAAGCCCTGAACATCGGTTCGTACCAAATTCATCAACCCGCCAACCTCAAAAGCACGAACACCAAACGAGTAGCCCATCAGGATATTCACGGAAATACGATTGCTGATTCGTCCGCTCAGGCGATGATTGGTTCCTATAAAGGGCAGAAACGACACCTGCCAGTCTCGGTATAGGGTATCGCGGTTGAGATTAACATCGTGAATAGCTTGTTGGGATGATACAAAAAGCCGAGTGATACGCTGCCGTCCCTGATCAAGTACGGATACAGATTGTTGCTGTGAGGTTGAATCGGGCGCGACCGCTGGCAATTCAACGGGTACAGAAGCCAGTGTTTCCGCCGGTCTGATCGTATCTTCGGTTACGCGTATGGGCAATGTTTCCACGGCCAAACGAGCGGGTATGGGCGTCATCCGGATACTGACCGAGTGTGTACTTCGTGACCGAATCAGGACCGTTTCGCCAATATATGCCTGCTTCCGAACATCCAGACGAACCGTTGGCAGATCTGTCGAAAGCCGAAGCCGGTAATAACCGAATGGATTACTGACGGTTGACGCCAGGGTTGTTTTCTCGAATATACTGGCTTGTGCGATGCGTTCGCCTGTTTTTTCGTCCAGAATGTAGCCATCGAGCAGGAAGTTTTTCGGCGTAGCTTCGGGTAGGTCAGCCCGAACGAGAATAACGTGATTGCCCCGCGCTTTGTAGCTTACCTGATTCTGGAATACCCGATTGAGCACCTCCCGAACGGGTGTATTCACCAATCGCAGCGTTACAACCGCATTGCCGTCGATTCGGGTTGGGTTGTACGAAAATTCAAAGTGGCCGGCGCGACTAATCTGGCGAAGGGCACTTTCAATTTTTTCATTTCGAATATCGACCGAAATAACCCGGTCGAGGGGTGGTACCGATTGGGCAAACAGCCGTACGGATACGAACAAATAAAGTAGAAAAATGAAATGGCGCATTGAACTGATTTCTGATGGTTTTAAACCAGGACAGTCATCTGGTCGTCTCCCCCTATTCATTGGCAACCAATACCCTCTAAAATAACCTGTTTTCCTTCGTGCCGTATCCGTAAACTGAGTGTTTCAGCCGTCACCGCCAGTGCATCATCTAACGATGTTTTATCGAATCGGGTGGTTAACCGGCAGTTGCCCAGTTGCGCATTCGCCAGTCGAACATCAGCATTGTAAAATTGATTAATGGTCTGAACCACATCGCGTAATGGCTCATTGTCGAATACGAGTTGCCCTGTTTTATAGGCAAAAGCATTGGGTGTTACTTGTGGCATCCGACGAATCGTATCAGCCGAAGACTCAAGGGTTGCCTGCTGATCTTTCGTGAGCAACACGTTAGTTCGTCCGTGCGAAAATTTCACTTTCCCCGTCCGGACAGCCACGCTTACATTGGCATCATAGGCTTGCACACTAAAGGATGTTCCCAGGACTTGCACAACACTGTTACGAACCGAAATACGAAACGGGTGACTGGCATCGGGGGTTACGTCAAAGAAGGCTTCACCGGTTAAGGTAACCTCACGTCGGTCACCAGTAAAGGCAAGTGGGTAGGTTAAGGTCGAGTGTCGATTCAGGAAAACACGGGTCCCATCAGGCAATGTTTTGCTGATTTTGTTATCGTTGGTCACTAATGTCATCCGATTCATGGCATGATGCTCTTCACCCATAAAGCGGAACTTGTATACGATCCAGCCAAAGCTCAATACCAGCGCCAGTACAGCCGCCAGCCGATAAATTGGCTGGTTCCAGCCAGTCTGTCCTTCATTTCTCGGTGTAGGCAACGGTTTGATAATTGGCTCAGCGCGAGGTATGGCATTCCGGTCCGTCGTTCGCATCTTCTGCCGAACAGCCCGCCAGGCAGCATCGGTATCAACGGCCGGTTGGTCGTCCGGTTCAGCGGCTTCCCAGATGCGTTCAAAGCGGGCAAAGTCATCCTGACTCGGTTCTGACTTATTGCCATTACGATTAGAAAGCCAGGCTCTCACCCGTGCCGATTCGGCTGGATCGGTTTCGCCCGCCAGAAACTTGCCCAGCAGGGCGTCGTCTATGGGTTGTTGATCGGCCATGACTTATAGATGAATAGATAATGAATAATGGATAATGGACAATGCCAAATGAGTAATTACTATCATTTGAAGCAATCCCTGACGGCCAAACCAGGGTACGTTATCCATTAGCCAGGGTACATTATTCATTATCCATTGTACAGTATACATTACCACCAATACAATTGGTAAATAGTCGCTCAGTTCTGTTCGTAAGATACGAAGGGCTTTCCCAATCTGGTTTTCAACCGTTTTACTGGAAATACCCAACTGGTCGGCAATTTCACCATAAGTCAACTCCTCAAACCGGCTCAGGGTAAACGCCAGTCGACACTGTTCAGGTAACTTCTTTATCGCCCGCTGTACCAGAACAGCCAGTTCGTCGCCAAGAAGCATGTGCATGGGCGATTCTGCGGTTGCCTCACCCAGATAACGCGTATGCTCCCGATGCTCCTCTCGAACGGACGCGTGTTTAATTCGATTCAGGCATCGGTTATGTACCGCCCGATACAGATACGACTTTAGGGAAACGGAAATGTACAAATCATCCCGTTTTTCCCAAACGGCCAGAAACATAGCCTGAACTTCTTCTTCGGCTTCATCGGAGTCGGGCAGAAATTGACGGGCATACCGGCACAAGGGTGCATAGTACTGGCGAAACACCGACTCAAATGCTCGCTCATTGCCGTCTCGGATGGCCGAAAGTATGTCCTGCTCAATCGGTGGCACTACTCTGGACTTATGGATGATAGGAGGCTGCAAAGCTATCATTTTTCGCTACACACACTTGATCAGCCCTATGACACCTAGTAAACGGTTTACCCCTATGGCCCTTCAAAATAAATAATTCACATGGGGGTGATTGGCAAATGGGCTGTCAGGAAGGCAAACCATCACAATCCCTCTTATCATGTCCCTCAGTCAACGGTTCGTCACTCTCGCTCTTTTTTTAATCTCATCCCTGGTCCACGCGCAACCCTTAACCCAGACCATCCGGGGTACGGTGATTGATCAACGTTTACAAACACCCTTACCTGGCGCTACGATTGTGGTACTGACTAGCAGCCCCATCAAAGGAACCAGCACGGATGCCAGCGGGCAGTTCCGGCTCCAACAGATTCCCGTAGGTCGGCAAACGCTGCAAATCAGTGTCGTCGGCTACAAAACCACTACGTTGCAACATATCACGGTCGATGCGGGCAAAGAACTGGTGCTAACGGTTTCACTCGAAGAAGCAGTTAGCCAGTTATCGGAAATAACAGTGAAGCCCACCCTTGAAAAAGACAAACCTCTGAATGAAATGGCAGCTGTTTCCGCCCGGACGTTTTCGGTGGAAGAAACCCAGAAATTTGCCGCAGCCGTTAATGATCCAGCCCGAATGGCCACTGCCTACGCGGGTGTTGTTGGGGGCGATGATGGGGGTAACTACATAGTCATTCGAGGCAACGCGCCCAATGGACTGCTTTGGCGAATGGAAGGCGTCGAAATCCCGAATCCGAATCACTTCTCCAATCTGGGCACGGCGGGGGGTGGCATTTCAATCCTGAGCGCTCAATTACTAGCCAACTCTGATTTCCTGACCGGTGCTTTTCCGGCCGAATATGGCAACGCCTTATCGGGCGTATTCGACCTTCGGCTACGACGGGGCAACAATGCCAAACGGGAATACACTGTACAGGCTGGCGTATTGGGATTAGACGTTTCCGCCGAAGGCCCAATTGCTAAAAACTATACTGGGTCGTTTCTGATTAACTACCGCTACTCGACGCTTGGCCTGCTCTCAAAAGTAGGCGTCAATATCGGAACCGGGGAGAATGTGTTCCAGGACTTGTCGTTCAACGTGTATCTTCCCACCCGGAAGATTGGCACGTTCACCCTCTTTGGGTTTGGTGGACTCAGTAACAGCAAGGTCAATGCCACGGCCGATTCCAGTAAATGGACAACCAATTACGACCAATACAACGATGATTTCAAGTCCAATACAGGTGCCGTTGGCGTAACGCACACCCTGCCCATTGGCCGAAAAGCCTTACTCAAAACAGTGTTGCTGGCTTCCGGCTATGAAAACCGGGATCGCACCGAACTACTGGACCCCGCTAAGGAATACGCAGCTTCGGAACGGGAAAATTATGCCTTCCTGACGCAAAAGCGCATTTTATCTTCGACACTAACGTACAAGATCAACCCCAGGCATACAGTTCGTGCGGGTCTGATTGGCACACAGTTGCTGTATGATCTGACCCAACAATCGTGGGAGCCGGAACAGCAACAGGTACTCATGCGGGTTCGGGTGAGTGACCAGACCAGTACCCTACAGGCGTTTGGCCAGTGGAACTACCGGCTGTCGGAGCAATTGACGGTCAACGCCGGTCTGCATTACCTGCACCTGGCCCTCAATGGTACCTCAGCACTGGAACCACGCGGTTCCGTTCGTTGGGCGTTCTCCTCAAACAAGTCGGTTAGTTTTGGCTACGGGCTACACAGCCAGCTACAGAACCCGGCCACCTATTTTGTGCTTCCCGTCGATCAAACCGGTACTACCGTGTCTGCCAACCGAAACCTGGGCTTTACGCGTTCTCATCATTACGTGCTCGCTTACGACCAGCGACTCAACAGTCATAGCGATGGCGCTCCCCTCCGTCTGAAAGTTGAAACGTATTACCAGCATCTGTTTAACATTCCGGTGAGCGCCAGTCAGCGAGACGCCTTTGCCATCATCAACCGCTTCGATGGATTCACAGATAGAGCATTGGTCAATAGCGGTCATGGTCGAAATTACGGCCTGGAGCTAACCCTGGAGCAGTTCCTGAATCGGTCCGCATCGGGTAATAGTCTTTACTTTCTGGTATCGTCCTCGCTGTATAATTCGGAGTATCAGGGATCGGATGGGGTTTGGCGGAATACGCGATGGAATGGTCGCTATGCCGAAAGTCTGCTGGTAGGGCAAGAGTGGGTATCAGGATCAAGCGTATTTGGCCTGAATCTGAAATTGAGTTACTATGGTGGATACCGCGACACACCCATTGATGTAGCTGAGTCGAAACGGTTAGGCGAGACCGTTTACCTGGACAATCAATCATTTACCGAACAACTCCCGGCCTATTTCCGGCCCGATGTGCGACTGAGCTGGAAGATAAACCGGTCCCACTCAACCCGCACGCTCTCCCTCGATTTGCAAAACGCCATCAACCGACAAAACGTCTATAACCACTATTTCGATCCGGCGAGTGGCACCGTTAAATCCTACTACGCTACGGGTTTGATACCGGTGTTAAGCTACCGGGTTGTGTTTTAGCTATTTCAGTAACCACAGAGGCACAAAGAACGCTGAGAGCTACTATTTTCATCTCTGTGTTCTCGGTGCCTCTGTGGTTACTAAAATGTTCTTGGTTACAGCGCTAAATGCGATGACTGCACGGGTTGTCCGTAAAAGACCGTTGCCTGTCGGTCGAAGTCTTCGGTAGAGTCGGTGGTCAGGAAGGTTCGCTGGCCATGTTTACTGCACTGGGCTTCCAGTTCGGGGTGGCGTTGTAAATAGTCGGCAAGGCTGTCGGCCACAATACCACCCTGACTTAGAATCGTTGCGCCTTGCGGGGCAAATTGCCGAATCTTATTGAGCAATAAGGGATAATGCGTACAGGCCAGTAAGATTGTATCAATCTCCGGCGACTGAGCCAGTAAGCGATCTAGGTGTTGCTTTACGAAGTAGTCAGCGCCAGGACTGGCATATTCGCCATTTTCGACCAACGGCACCCACATGGGGCAAGCTTCCTGAAACACCTGCAAGTCGGGAAAGAACTTCTCAATTTCAACTAGATACGACTCTGACGTTACGGTTCCACGCGTCGCCAGAATCCCGACGTTGCCCGTTTTAGAATACGTGCCAATAACTTCGGTTGTGGGACGAATAACACCCAACACGCGCCTATCCGGTGCCAATGTTGGTAAATCGAGTTGCTGAATATTCCGCAGCGCTTTGGCCGAAGCTGTGTTACAAGCTAGTATCACCAATCGACAACCCTGATCAAATAAATGCTGAACGCATTCGAGGGTATAGTGGTAAACGGTATCGAAAGAGCGGGTACCGTAGGGCGTTCGGGCGTTATCGCCGAGGTAAACGAAGTCGTACTGGGGTAATTTCTGAACAATTTCACGCAGGACAGTCAGGCCACCATAACCTGAGTCAAATACGCCAATGGGTTGGTTCATAAGAAATTTTTCTCTTTCAATACTAACAAAATATGAACTTTTTGACGTTAATTTACAGTTCACAAAACAAGTAATCACCTATAAATCAGCCACATATTATGCTATCAGCAAGTCAAGTAGCAGAATATTTATTGGGTTTAAGTCGCCCCGAAGTAGGGGACACTATTTCTAATTTAAAACTTCAGAAACTTCTTTACTATTGCCAAGGCTTGCATCTAGCTATGTACGGGAAACCATTATTTTCTGAGCAAATATTTGCATGGAATTATGGCCCGGTTGTGGCTGAAGTGTATTCACAATATAAACATTTTGGTGCCAAAGGGATTGATGTTCCAGATGAAATCAATACGTCTGTATTTAATGACGAACAAGAAGAACTGATGAATGATGTCTACGAGCTTTTTGGTCAGTTTTCTGCTCTAAAACTTATGGAAATGACCCACGAGGAGTCACCCTGGAGAACCACAGCACAGAATTCCGAAATTACACATGATAAAATGGTTGACTACTTTAAAACTCTCTTGAATACGGTCGATGAATAAAAAGAAATTCAAGTCTCCGATAAATGAGATCAAAAAAGTAGGGAGTAAATTTCACCTTGATGAAAAAGTTATACAAATGCCGGATTTAGACTATCCGGTATTTTGTTTTAAACACATTCACCCTGACTATTCAATTGAGAGGCTATCACAAGAGGAAAAATCAGCCCTTCTGGATGCTATTTACAAAAGAGGAAAAATGAGTTGGAATGACTTACAATTAAGTAATAGGCATAAATTGGGTAGTGCGAAAATAGCTATAGATTCTATCAAAGCTGGACTACCGAACTCTGTCACTGGTGACATTGAGTTTTTATTAGCGTTTCGCTACTTCAATATGAAACCTTTTCTTGGATATCGAAATAGATTCATTTTTCATATAGTTTTTATCGATTATCAGAGAGACGTGTATGATCATGGATAGAAATTCTGTTACAGGAATTTTTACTTGCGGGCTTTCTTTTTGGCTTCGGCCAGTAACCCATCCAACGCCTTCCGATTGTACACAGTTCCGCGTAAAATGACCGTATGAATAGCCTGGGTGGCAGTAATGTCCTGAATGGGATTTCGGTCGAGTAGTACAATATCAGCACTTTTGCCCGGAGCAATATCGCCGAATAAAGCCGTCTTGCCAAGAAAGAGAGGCCCTGGAATAATGGCCGATTGCAATGCCTGCAAGGGCGTCAATCCAGCTTTTACGAAGTAACCAAGTTCGTGGTGCAGCCCTAAGCCCGGATATACATAGGAATTCAGGAAACCGGCATCGGTTCCGGCCATAATCGTTACGCCCGCTTTATGTAAAAGGGGAAGCAATGAAGCTGATTTTTCATACACTGCATGCCGTTCGGCAATGGCTTCGGGGCCATCTTTCGCCACCCGATTCACCCGCCAGGCGTAGGTATTTTTCAAGCCCTGACCGATGTATTGTAGGTAGGTGTCGTTCTGGTGATTATCCTGATCCAGGTAAGCAACGGTACGGCTGATGTTGAGCGTGGGCACCACGAACGTACCGTTTTTAGCCATCCGCTGATAAACGGCCAGAGCGGTTGCTTCATCAAAACTCTGGGCAATCATTGGCGATGCCACACGTGTTGTCAATTGCCCCGTTCTTACTTTGTTGGCCACTTCTTTGTCTCGCGTTGACCCCGCTTTGAACACATAGCTCATGTGCTCTACCGATCCCAAACCCGCCGACGAAACCTCATCCATCGTGAGTGCAAAGGGCACGTGGCCCGAGGTTTTCATACCCCGTTTTTTGGCCTCCTGCAAAATGTAGAGGTAGATATCGGGTTTAATAGCATTATCTGTAATCTTCACAAAATCAACCTTCAACCCCTGTAGCGAATCGAGCATTTTGTCGACTTCGGCGGGTGTACTGACTTCTATATCGCCGATCCAGGTCGACTTGTAGCCTTCCAGTTTAGGCCCAGACGTAAACAGCGTTGGCCCAGCTAATTCGCCCCTCGAGATCTGATCACGCCATTTCAGTACGCTGGTACTTAGGTCGGCAGCAGCATCGCGAATGCCTGTAATACCGTGAGCAATGTAGAGCGGGAATAGATTTTTGTTCTCCTCAATGAGCGTATCGCCACCACCGAAGTGAACGTGCATATCCCAGAGACCAGGAATGATGAATTTACCCGTCGCGTCGACAATTGTTTTCGCCTGGAAATTCTTGAGTTGCGATTCATCGAAGACGCCAACAATCGTTTTCCCACGAGTAGCGATGATTTTCTTCGTCAGCATGTTGCCGGTACGCACATCAATCAAATTGCCTGATTTGATCAGTACATCCACATTTTGCTTTTGGGCAATCAATGTGGCTGTTAAGCCAAGCGAAAAAATAGCCGTAAGAAGCAGGGTTCGCATAGGGAGTTGATGAATAGTAATCCGTTAAAGCCTTTCGGGAAGACGGTAAAACCGTTTTTGTCATTCCGACGCCAGGAGGAATCTCAAGTTTCGCAATGGTTAAGCTTGAGATTCCTCCTGGCGTCGGAATGACAAAAAATCGATTCAGTTTTAATTAAATCCAGGAAAGTGAAATAAGCATAAGACGAAAGTTTTCAACTTTCGGGAAGTTGAAAACTACATAATAGCCTCTAACGTTTACCCTAGCAATTCTTTCCCCTGCGCCAGCGCAGCATCCAGTCCTGACAAATCCGTACCGCCCGCTGTGGCGAAGAAAGGTTGTCCACCGCCACCGCCTTTGATGTTTTTAGCCAGCTCTTTTACCACCTGACCCGCATTTAGGTTTTTGCCCTGAATCAATGAGTCGGGAAGCATAACAGCCAGTTGGGGTTTGCCATTTATATCAGCTCCGAGGACAACGGCCAGATTATCGACTTTTGCTTTCAAATCATACGCCAGTTGTTTCAGCGCATCGGCAGAGGGAACGTCCACCCGTTCTACAAGGCGGGAGTGACCATTGACAACTTCCACCCTATCCAAAAGCTGGTTTTTCAACTGTTGCACCTTCTCATTTTGAAGGGCTTCGACCTGCTTTTGCAAAGCAGTCCGTTCGTCGAGTAAAGCCTGCACCGCTTTAACGATATCTTTGGGCGCTTTCAGTAGATCTTTCAATTCAGAAACTACCGCCATCTGCTCATTCACCAGGGCTTCGGCACCTGCCGAGGTTTTGGCCTCAATCCGACGAATACCTGTCGACACCGAGCCTTCACCCGTGAACTTAAACAGACCGATGTGGCCAGTTGCCGGTACGTGCGTCCCGCCACAGAGTTCGACCGAGTAGTTGGGATCGAAGGTGATGACACGCACGAAATCACCGTATTTTTCACCGAACAGGGCGGTTGCACCTAACTGCCTGGCTTCTTCGATAGGTACGTTTCGTTTCTCGTCCAGTTTGATATCTTCCCGGATTTTCTCGTTGACGATTCGTTCCACTTCAGCCAGTTGTTCGTCGGTCACTTTGGCAAAGTGTGAGAAGTCAAAGCGGAGGGCATCGGGGCCAACGTATGAACCTTTCTGCGCTACATGCGTCCCTAAAACGTCACGCAAAGCCGAGTGGAGTAAGTGCGTAGCGGAGTGGTTACTGGCAATCAGGCCGCGACGGGCGGTGTTAATAACAGCATAGACCGTATCGGCTTCTGTCATCAAGTCGTCAATGCCCGTTGTATCCTGAACAATGTGAATGCTCAGGTCATTTTCTTTCCGGGTATCCAGTACAGTCAATGTGCCAATCTGGTCCGAGCCTTTGAAGAGTTCAAGAACGCCGGTATCGCCAATTTGACCGCCCGATTCAGCATAAAATGGCGTTTTGTCGAGCACGACCTGTACTTGCGTACCCTGCTTGTTCTGAATCCTGCGATACTTCACAATATGCGCATAGGCTTCCGGCTGGTCGTAGCCAACAAATTCCACCCGGTCGGTTTCGGCTAGTTCGATCCAGTCGCCTGCCGATGATGTAGCATCTTTCCTCGACCGGGTCTTCTGCTCCTGAAGCGCTTTCTGGAAACCAGCTTCGTCAATCGTCAGGCCTTTTTCGCGAGCGATCAACGCCGTTAAATCAGCAGGGAAGCCGAAGGTGTCGTTTAATTCAAAGACCGTTTCGCCTGGAATTTCTTTTGTTCCCTTACCGTCAAGGTCACTGATGATCTGGTCCAGACGACCCAAGCCCGTTCCCAACGTCCGCAGGAACGAAATTTCCTCTTCCCGAATTACCGTTGCCACGAAATCACGTTGGGCGTTCAGTTCGGGGAATACATCCGCAAACTGCATAGCCAGGGTAGGCACGAGTTTGGTCATGAAGGGTTCTGTCAGGTTCAGGTACGAATAGCCGTAGCGAATGGCCCGGCGCAGAATTCGCCGGATGACGTAACCTGCCTTGGCATTCGAGGGAACCAGTCCATCGGCAATGGCGAAGGATACAGCCCGGATATGGTCGGCAATAACGCGCATAGCTACGTCGGCCATACTGGTGCCGGCTTCGTATTTCCGGCCCGATAGTTCTTCGATCACGTGAATGGTGCCGGAAAAAACGTCCGTATCGTAGTTGGAGCGTTTTTGCTGAATGGCCATGCACAGGCGTTCGAAGCCCATACCTGTATCGACGTGGCGGGCAGGCAGCGGCTCTAGTGAGCCATCCGCCTTGCGGTTGAACTGCATGAACACCAGGTTCCAGATTTCGACAACCTGCGGGTGATCGGCGTTGACGAGGTCCTTACCGGGTTTCTCAGCTACCTCTTCGGGCGAGCGCAAATCGACGTGAATCTCAGAGCAGGGACCGCATGGACCCGTATCGCCCATTTCCCAGAAGTTGTCTTTCTTATTCCCGTAGATGATGCGGTCTTCGCCGACGATGGGTTTCCAGAGGTCGAACGCTTCCTGATCAAAAGGCACATTATCTTTCTCATCGCCCTGAAAAACCGATACATACAGCCGATCTTTCGGTAGTTTGTACACTTCCGTCAGCAACTCCCACGCCCAGGTAATGGCTTCCTTTTTGAAATAATCCCCAAACGACCAGTTGCCGAGCATCTCGAACATGGTGTGGTGGTAAGTATCGAAACCCACATCTTCCAGGTCGTTATGTTTGCCCGATACCCGCAAACACTTCTGGGTATCGGCCACGCGCTTAGATGGGGGCGTACCATTACCGAGGAAAAAATCTTTGAACTGCGCCATGCCCGAGTTATTGAACATCAGCGTGGGATCATTTTTGGCAACAAGCGGAGCCGAAGCAACAATCAGGTGTTGTTTAGAGCGGAAGAAGTCGAGAAAATGTCGACGTATTTCGTGGGAGGTCATCTTTATGGCGGTTGTAGGCCGTTTGAAATTTGAAGTTTGTAGTTCGAGGTTTGGAGTTGGCTAACGCGAGAATCACCAATGCACCAGCCAACTTCAATCCTCGAACTACAAACCTCAAACTGAGTTAATTCAGCAAAATTACGCCAAAACTTGCGTTTATTCAGTTAGGTTTCCAAGTTTGCGGTATGGAAAACGGGAGCAAGCTGTATTACGGGATAAAGGAAGTAGCCGAGATGTTCGGGATCAATGCCTCGAAACTTCGGTATTATGAAAAAGAATTCTCGACCCTCCAGCCCAAGAAAAACCGTTCCGGCGACCGTATTTACACCCAGGCCGACATTGACCATCTGACCGAAATTCTGGACCTGATTGACCGACAGAAATACACCCTCCCCGGTGCCCGCGAGTTCCTGAAAGCCCGTGATGAACGACGTAAGGAAAACGCTCGCTACATTCATAAACTACAGCGGATCAAATCATTTATGGAACGACTGCGTGATGGACTGGATAAGCCACAGACAGTCAAGAAAGAGAGCAGCAGTGACACCCTTTAGGGTTTTCTCGCGGTGATGTCAGATTATAAGAATCATTATTGTCCGAAATGTTTTTTCAAGGCATCGTCCAGTAAGGTTGGCTCCCCGTGGCATGCTACAATAAGTGTTTTGACCAGATCAGCTTCGAGTTCATAGACAAACAGCAATTTGTTGATCTTGAACCCAGGCCGATCATTAAACCGACCATATAACCCAATCAACATAGCGCCAATGAGCATCACATACGCCATGATTTTGATCCCGTTAAAGGATCGGGACAGAAAATGAGAAAAATTCATCTGCTGCTTGATGAACCGAAAGAATTTCTCGATCTGCCAACGCTGTCGATAAATCTGACTCACCTCCAATGCGCTGAGCGAATCGGGCAGGCTGGTCAAAAACAGCAAAGATTGCTCAGGTTTGTCTTGTAGGTGAGCACTAATCAGGCGAAATGAGTCCGTAAGGAGTCGATTCGAACTCGTATAGAGCTTGATCAACGACTCCTTCTCTAAGACAAGTGTGTCGGTCGAGCTATCTATACGCTGCTCAGCCAGAAGCTGGTAACGACTGTTGGCTTTGATGCGGGTAACAAAAAAACGTTTCTCCTCAGGGGGCTTATTGAACTGCTCAAAGGTGAGTCGATTTTGCAGCCCAGCGTCAAAAACGGCTACATCTTTGGCCGAGAAAGCCAGCGATTCAATGGTTTCTTTGAGGGGTGTTTCATCGCTGGCATGGGTTTGTTGATCATAAAATCGAATCGTTTCGGGCTTTAAGCCATCATAGCCGATACTAAATTTGATATGCTTATAACGATGGGTTTCATCGTTGGCTTTACGGCCCAGTTGAATACCCAGGCCCAAGAGTTTGGCTGAACAAGCCACTAGGGTTGAATCAACCAGATGGAGTTGATAGCCCTGGACGGTGGGTGTGGGCCAGTGCTGGTTGACCAACTTGAGAACTTGCTTAAAAATAGCCTTCAGGTAGCCACAATCGAGTTGAGCCAGCCGGTCGGCTAAGGAGTTTCGTTTGGTGGTAAAGTGAGCATCCACGCCGATTAAGTGGCGAATGCCCACTTTTTCCAGCAGGGCCATAAGTACATTCAGACTCAACTCATTGGTGGTCAGAACGCCATAGAGCAATAACTTAAAAACCAGGGCTCCGCGGAGTTTTTTGACGTGTTTATCGACTTGATAGTCTAGGGCTAATGTTTCCAGCACCTCATCCGGCAAATAGCCTAACAGCGTTTTTACGGGTAATTTGGCGGTGTTCATTGGTTTTTAGACTTAAAACAAATCGACAAGAAAAAACATTTCGGACAATACTGATTATAAGAATCTGACATCACTGTATACGGATATCAAATTTTTGACGGTGCTACGCCGTATGTTTTTTTGAAGGCAAACGAAAAGTGAGATAAATCTTCAAAGCCTAGCTCCAGATACACTTCTGAAGGAGTTTTCCCTTTTTCTTTAATCAAATAATGGGCTTCCTGCAACCTTCGCTGCTGTAACCAGCGGCTGGGCGAACTATGAAATACTTTTTCAAAGTCACGCTTAAAGGTAGCCAGGCTCCTTCCGGTTAAATAGGCGAAGCGTTGAAGCTCCACATTGAAGTGAAAGTTCTTGTTCATATACGCTTCCAGGTCAATCTTCCCAGGCTCCGAAAAATCGAATAAGATATCTTTCAATTCGGGATTTACCTGTAGCAGAATCAAAATCGCTTCTTTCAGTTTTATGGCTTGCAGGTTTCCATTAATGGTCTGGTTTTGTTGCAGATACGGCAGTAACGAGTCCATAAAGCTTTTGTAAAGCGCATTCGGCTTTAGTTCAAGAATGGGATCGCCCTCCTGGTGCGGCTCCCCCGTATAGCCATATTCCAGACTAAACTTGCGCAACGTTTCCTGATCCAGATAGATGGACAGGGTTTTAAATTCGCCATCCGGGGGTGGTTGTTTAACAAATTTAATCAGTTGGTTTCTCCGGTTAATTCTAAACTCCCCTTCCTTAAAGGTGTAGTCTTTATGGCCGTCGTTCATGAAGAGCGTTCCGGCTATCTGATAGCTGAAAACATGCTCCGGCACGAATTGTTCGCCCTCCCGGCTCCGGGTGAAGTAGCAGGAATAGACTATTTTGGGTACTTGTTTATCGTCTCCTAACGTGCGCATAACGCTATAGATTTTAGCAGTTTTTGACAGGATTAACAAGATTTACAGGATTTTCTTTTACTATACATCCTGTAAATCTTGTTGATCCGGTCAAACAACAATAGCTACGCTTTTGTGAAGGATTGACCCAGGGTTGTCTCCAGGAAATTGGTGGCTTCGTCGTGATCTGTGGAGAGACTAACAGGCATCCACTTCTCCATCTCCGCCTGCCTGGCCACATCAGCCTGTTTTAAAAGACCGATGGCTTCACTACCCAATACTAAATGAACGGGTGGCTCGGGATTATCGACCAGTTTGACCATCACCTTCGCAGCCTTATCGGGATCGCCCATTGGTACAAAAAAGCCACCTTTAATGAAATCGGCCCGCTGATCAACCGTTGTTTCATACCCTTCCACTTGTGGGGCAAAGCTCATGGAGGCACCTGCCCAATCGGTACGGAAACCACCGGGTTCTACACAGGTAACACGGATACCAAGGGGGGCTACTTCTTTAGCCAGCGCTTCACTGAAACCTCCCAGGCCAAATTTGGCAGCCTGATACATGGTTAACCCTGCATTACCTACCCGGCCCCCTATTGAACTAATCTGCAAAATATGCCCGGAACGCTGATTCCGCATATGGGGCAATACAGCACGAGTTAGGTCGATTGGAGCATACAGATTCGTTTCCAACTGGCTGCGCACCTGCTCATCCGTAAACGCTTCAGCAGCACCAATGATCCCAAAACCAGCATTGTTCACCAACACATCAATGCGTCCAAACTGCGCCATAGCATGGGCAACCGCTGAGCGAATCTGCTCTTTATTGGTAACGTCCAACTGGACTGGATAAATCTGATCAGGATAGCTGGAAACCAACTCATGCAGAGCTTCCGGATTTCGGGCCGTTGCCACTACCTGATCACCTTTTGCCAGTACGGCTTCTGTCAGGCTACGGCCTAACCCTCTGGAACTACCGGTAATAAACCAAACTTTAGTCATGTTCTTCGACTTTATTTTTTTGACAAAATTCGGCAGTATCGTTCCGGTCCGCTTTGTTGAAACGCTCAAGTTTAGTTTGTTGAAACGCTCATTAAGTGGTTTACTTGTAGCAGCCAGGATAAGCTCTAGAGGAGGACTATTGTAAGGACAATTCGGCGACTGATAAAACCTACAAAACCTTCATGAATGCGACCAATGCTTTTTTTTCAGACCCTGTCAGATTCAGTTTGTCGAACGGAAGCGTTTGATTGGGAAGATTGAATCCCAGGCCATTACCTCCACCTTTGTCATAGAAATCAATAACTTCGTTGAGGGTGCGATACACACCATTATGCATGTACGGTGCAGTTTGGGCAACATGACGAAGAGTGGGTGTCTTGAAAGCGTAGCGATGAGGCTCACGTTTGGTCATCATGAATTTGCCAACATCCGGGTCTATCTGTCTGCCGTCTATGGTGGCGGGTGTACCAATCACTTCACTTTCAGTTTCCTGATAGCCGGGCGGAACAGTGCCATTGAATAGCGGAAAGAAGTGACAGGTAGCACACTTAGCCTTTCCCATAAATAAATTAAATCCGTGTTTTTCCTCTACGGTCAATGCCATTGTCTGGCCGCGAAAGTAAGCATCCAAACGCGAGTTTAGGCTGGTGAGTGAGCGAATATAGCTAGCAATGGCATTTTTAAGCGTCTGTTCTGTAACGCCCTCTTTATACGATTTGGCAAACAACGCCCTGTAAACAGAGTCCTGCTTTAACGCCCTCACGGCTTCGGGTAACGATCCGTGCATTTCCTGCTGATTCTGAATGACATCACTCGCCTGATCTTCCAGAAAAACAACGCGTGAATCTGCAAATTGTACTGCCTGTAAAGCTGTATTCAGGAGTGTAGGCGCATTTCGAGGGATTCGATGAGTCCGTAAATCCCGATTATCAGTACTCAGCGCCAGGCTTGTTGACTCGCCATCTGTAAACGCCTTATCTGGCTGGTGGCAACTGGCACAGGTACGATTCCGATGCCCCGATAGGACTGGATTAACAAATAAACGTTTTCCCAAGACCACCCGGTCGGGAGTTGGCTGCTGCTCATTGAAGTTTATAAAATACGTAGGATTAAAAACCCCTGAGTCGGTAAGCGTACGGGCAAACGGCTCCAGTAATCGGCTCTCCGTAAAAACAGGAATAGCCAGCGCCTTTTGTGCATCCAGCAACAGGCCACTTAGTACGTTTGCGTGTTGGTTTATGAACCCGAGCCGGTCAAACGTATTGAAATCGCGTGCAGACCGGACGGTATAGATGGCCTTATCAAAAACCTGATTGAGTCGCTCGGCAAGAGACGCATCCCGTTTAGCAAGCTCATAATTTGCCAGTTGCTGTTGTAAGCGTTCGAGCGCACTGGCTGCTTCAGGCATGGAGTTAAACGCAACGGGTGAGTCGAAACCGGTAATACCCAGGGTAATAACCCGAAACACTTCGAGCCTCATCGCATCAAAAACATGGCTATCTGTCAACTCATTATTCTCTGAAATTTTACGCAGTCGGTTTACATTGGAGCGTAACATAGCCGCCTGTATGAGCGCTTCTGCCAAATTAACCTCATCGACTACTGGAAATAACTGTTCTTCCAATACCTGAAATCCTTCGGGCGCATTTACCCGAAGGTCGTCATCTACCTCAGGAATATTCGGACCATTGAGCGCACGAGTTGTTTCGGGACTATAATAGGCTGACAGGAATTCAGTCCGTTTATACGCTAGACGTGCCCGGCGAAAAGACGTTTGGATAATCAACGCTGACCGATGGGCCTTGATGTCCCACTGTAAATGACTAACTGCACTGTCCAGATCGTTAATGTCCTGCATAAATGCCTGCTTCACCATTTGAGCGGACGTCCGTTTGGGATTACTCAGTAATTCAAAGGCTATAGTCCCCACTAATGAGCCTACCCCAATCAGCAAAAAAAGCCATTTGGGGTTGAAGCGAGTGTAATTAATTGATGACAGAGGGGGGTGTTGGCTGGAAAGCATAGAGATACTATGTAGAGAAAGACAGCTGACTATACCACGAACGCCCGGCCATAAACTAGGTTGGCCAGGCGTCCGCTGTATGGCTACTTACCGGGGCAACCCTTCAATCAGAATGAGTTGACTGGCCTGATTTTCGTCTCTACGTTTGGTTCCTCCATCAACGGCTTTATACTTATCGCCCCGCCATGTGTGCGCCTGTATACCCAGCATAAAGGTATTTGGTCGACCCGTTACATCCGAAACATCAATCATACCGCTACTCTCCCAGGAGCCGAATTTTGATGTCCCACCCACATTATACTTGGCGGCATCAGCTTCGGTCCGGCGATGGTCCAGTTCAATAATTGGCGTCAGTTGTTTTGTATTGATGTTGTACTGATAAACATACGAATCATGTGTTTCATCGCCATATTCATTGGGATCTTCCATGATGTACACGTAGTTGGTGGTTACGCATACGTTATCGGGGTCCTGGAATGTTTTAGCAATACCCGTGCGATCATCGCCATTCAGGATAACCTCCAGTTTACCCTTGGTTGGATCATTGGCATCCAGCGTAAGGCGATAAATACGACCGTACTTCGAGCGTGAATAATCGGCATTAACGCCAGTAGTAGCCTGACCCGTTACAGCAAAGAATACTTCCCGGCCATTAGCACCACCCCCTTTCCGGTAATCTACGTCTTCAACCCGACCAAATTTTATCCCTTTCAGATCATTTACCTGGGCATTAATCTGAGCGCCTGTCAGCGTTTTATGATTGTCTATTTTCGTAAAATTAACGTCATAGATTGTACCTGGATTCATATCCATTTCCCGTTGGTTACCATCGGGCCGTCGCAGCATGTATAGCGAGCCATTTTCCAAATCGCCAACCGTAGTTGACATATACATTGCCAGTTGGCCACCATTAGCATCCGAATCATCATCTCCTATAACAATGACGGTTTTACCAGCATACGCTGTTTTAGGTAAGGGCAAGGCATTTTCTGCACTCCACCGACCTAACCCTGCCACTTCACGAGATATAGCCGCCTGTTGAACATCGGCATCAACTCGCAGTGCGTGTGTGCGTGACTCCACACCACTTTCGCCACAGGTTAGAAAAACCGGACCAAAACCATGTTCAAGCGGTGTAGCTAATGTAGCCGAACACAAACGCCATGTACCTCCGTCTGAGTTAAGTACGTATTCGCCTTTAACAGGTTTGAACGACTTATCGAGTGTAATTCGGGATACAGCGAAATTGTCTTCATTATTGACCAGAATGGTATAGTTTCCATCCGGGTTCTGGAAAATCCCCGCCCCGTCTGCGGAGCCACCAAAGACATAGTTCGGCGACTGTTCCAGCTGATCATCACTACTGAGCAGTGAATACATCTTTAGGCCATCGGCACTAACTCGTCCACCTGCTGAACTCACCAGTAACTTAGCCAATACGGGCGTAACAGAACGATTCTGCACTGTAATGGCAGGGCTGTCTGGTGCACGATGATCATTGCAGCCAGATAAAGCAACCAAAGCAAAAAGGGACGCTGAAGACAGTAGAATTCTTTTCGTAATCATAAGCAGAGGGTTGATGGCAAATTTTAAATGACAAAGGAACCGCTCTAGATTTACCTGAATATGAAGTGAATGTTACCAGATCAATAACATTAAAGAAGGATTAAAAACATAAAAACAACACGAGTAAACCAGGCCCCTTCTCTTGACCGAATCATGCTAAAACTGGCTTTTCCCATCAGAAATCAGTAAGCTTGCAAAGTCAACATTGCTTACCTATTTGTTTACAAATTCGATTTACCCAGTTGTGTCTACCTCTACCCAGCACCAAATTGCCCTGACGCTCATTCCCGGCGTAGGCAGCATTCTCATTCGGCAATTGATTAGTTACTGTGGCTCAGCAACGGATGTACTCCGTTCACCGCTGGCCCGGCTCATGAAAGTACCCGGAATTGGGGAAGTTACCGCCCGGGCCATTCTGAAATCAGATGTACTGACAGAAGCCGAACGGGTCGTTAATCGCCTTGGGAAAATGGGTGCAACGGCCCTTTTTTATACAGATAAAGCCTACCCAACCCGGCTTAAATCCCTTTATGATGCACCCGCGCTCCTTTATTTTCAGGGCTCTGGTAATCTGAATAATCTGCGTACAATTGGCATAGTCGGTACTCGGCAGGCTACCGACTATGGCCGACGGATTACCAACGAGATTATCGAAGCCATATCGCCCTTAGGCGTCAATGTAATTAGCGGTCTGGCTTATGGGATCGACATTGCCGCCCACCGTGCCAGTCTCGCCAATGGCTTACCCACTATAGGAGTCATGGCCAGCGGATTAGACATTGTTTACCCGAACGTGCACCAGAAAACAGCGCAGGAAATGCAATTGCTTGGTGGCCTGCTTACCGAAAGTCAGCCGGGCACCAAACCTGATGCACATTTATTTCCGGCCCGTAACCGAATCATTGCGGGGTTGAGCGATGTAGTCGTTGTGGTAGAAGCAGCCGCCAAAGGTGGGGCCCTCATTACGGCCGAATATGCCAATAATTACCACCGCGAAGTGTTTGCCGTACCCGGTCAGTTGAATCAGGCTTTTTCGGCGGGTTGCAATAAACTCATTCGGGAAAACAAAGCGCAGATTTATACCAGCCCTAAAGACATTATCGAAACGCTGAACTGGGACCTACCATCCAGTCCAACTACAGAATCTAATCCGAGAAAAAAATCGATGCCTCCCCTACCCGTGGATATTACCGAAGAGGAAAGCCAGGTGGTGGCCCTGCTACGGCAATCAGACGATATTCATATTGATGAGCTAAGCTGGAAAAGTCAGATACCGATGGGGAGGCTGGCCTCGCTCCTGCTTAATCTGGAGTTCCGGGGATTCGTACGTTCACTGCCCGGCAAGAAGTATGCGGTGGTGTATGTATAGGGATAATTACCTACTATATACTTAGCGGTAGGAGACTATGCAAAAGTTACTTATTTTTAATAATAATCAATATAATATTACCAATCATTGAATATCTTTACACAACAACAACCCATAAATATACTTATACTCAGTCTGTCCATTAAAGTCAACACTAGATAATTCAGAACAATCAGCTGATATATAGCAAATTAACCACAAGGATTATCCACTAGTATACCCCTGCGATCACCGCTGTGTTCGGCTTATCCTTACCCAACAGGTAAGCCGGTAATCCACAGCGATCTATATCTATTGACTTTACCGGTTCATGACTATTTCGTTTATTAATAAGCTACATCTGGGTAGTATTTTTCTTATTCTGGCAGGCTCCCTGATTGGCATCTTATTTTTCCATACTATTCAGGACCAGCGACAAGAATCCCGTTGGGCACAGGGCAAAAACCAGCAAATCCAGCAAATTATACTCCTGGAAAAATTGCTCGATGATGCCGAATTAGAGCATCGGACATTCCTGTCTACGCATAATCAGGTCTCCATGCTAGATTTTTCAACGATGCAGGAGCAAGTCATCGATATTTTTTCTAAACTCAAATCAGAAGCTGACGAATCTCCTCGTCAAATTCAGCAATTACGCCGGCTCGAAGCAACCATGCAGGGCCTAATTCAACTTTGGAGTAATCAACATAACAGTAGTAGTCCAGAGCAAGCAACTCGTTCCGGACAGCTGACGGAGCTGGAAGCCAGACAATTAAACATGAGTCGGCACCAACTCGATCAGTTACTCCGCGATACTCAGCAGGCGTTAGCGCAGCGGGAGGAGAAGATGAGGGCTCAAATCAAGATGCTTACCGAAGGAGCTGTTGGAGCAACAGTAATACTTTTTATAGTAGCCTTAACCCTTACCTATTTCTACGCCCAGGAGTTTAAACGCCACCGGGAAATGGCCGATCAGCTCCATGCCAACGTCAACGAACTGGAGCAGCTCAATCTGGCCAGCGATAACCGGAACTGGGTACTCATGGGCACAACAACCCTCAACGAAGCCCTCCAAAATCTTCAGGACCCTGATGCTGTAGCAAAACAGTCAATTAAGACCATCAGTCAATACCTAAGTGTCCCCGCTGCGGGTTTTTATTTATGCTACGAACAGGACGATGAGCCAAGATTGAAACTAAGTGCATCTGTAGCACTACCAGCTACTGCGCCCAAATCGTATGCGCTCGGCGAAAATCTGGTAGGTCAGGCAGCTACCAGGCGCGAAATCTCCGTGATCAACGATGTCCCAATTTCGTATTGGCCTATCCAATCGGGTACTGGAGAGGCAGTTGCAGGACAGGTAGTTTGCGTACCGTTATGGTATGGTAATGAATTAAAGGGAGTCATGGAACTGGCTTTTTTTCAACCCAGTACCAATAACCATTTAACGCTCTTAATCGATGTAGCCAGCGATATTGCCATTGCCCTGAGTACCGTTCAGGCCCGGCAACGGATGAGTCAATTACTCCAGCAGGTACAACAACAGAAGGCCATTCTGGAGAATCAACAGGAAGAGTTACGACAGACAAATGAGGAATTAACCCTTCAGGCCGAAAGCTTACAGGCTTCGGAAGAAGAACTACGGGTTCAGGAAGAAGAACTGCGCCAGACCAATACCGAGCTGGAAGAACGAAACGAGGCCATTGAAATTACCCGGCAAACCTTAATTAGCCAGGCTCGTGAACTGGAAGAAGCCAGTCGGTACAAGTCAGAATTTCTGGCCAATATGTCGCATGAGTTACGGACTCCGCTCAACAGCGTGTTGATTCTGGCGTCGTTGATGGCCGAAAATAAGCCGAACAATTTAACCGATAAGCAAATAGAGTATGCCAATGTGATTCATAAGTCAGGCTCCGATCTGCTCCAACTGATCAATGATATTCTGGACTTATCAAAGATTGAAGCCGGCAAGGTTGACATACAGCTTGAGCAGGTGGCCGTTAGCAGTATTGTCAATGATTTACAGCAACTCTTTAGCGTAGTTGCGGAACAAAAAAGCGTTTCGTTACATACGCAGATAGACGAAGCCGTTCCAGCAACAATCCGAACGGATAAACAACGGCTGGAGCAGACCATTCGAAACTTACTGTCAAATGCCTTCAAGTTTACCCCACCAAAAGGATCAGTAACCCTCTCCTTCCGAATCGAAAAACCGCCCCTAAAACTAACCAACTCCTCATTGGCCCAGGCCGCGCAGGTACTGGTTATTTCCGTGGCCGACACCGGCATTGGTATTCCTACCGATCGGCAACAGCTGATTTTCGACGCGTTTCAGCAAGCCGATGGCTCAACCAGCCGAAAATATGGCGGCACAGGCCTGGGGCTTTCCATAACCCGAGAACTGATCCGGCTCTTAAACGGCGAAGTTCAGCTCCAGAGCGAGCCCGGAAAAGGTAGCACATTTACGCTTATTCTGCCGCTTTCCGAAACCGACTTACCAATCTCAATATCACAGCCCAGTAATCAGGCTGCTGCTATCGCAACCCAGCCAGCTCGTTCGGCAGAAAAGCCCGTTAGTATTCAGGAACAAGACGACCGGCATATACTTCAGAAAGATGATCAGGTAATGCTCATTATTGAAGATGACCCAATCTTCGCCCGGATTGTCCGTGATTTTGCCCGGAGTCGCCAGTACAAAACAATTCTAGCCACCCGGGGTGACGAAGGGCTGAAACTTGCCCGCACATACAAACCGGCAGCCATTATTCTGGATATGCAGCTCCCGGTGGTTAACGGCTGGTCGATTTTGACGGAGTTGAAAAGCGATGAAGCCCTGAAGCAGATTCCGGTACACATTATATCGGGCATGGATGATCTTCGTCTTCCGAGCGATGGTGCCCTTACCTATATCCAGAAACCAGTTAGCGCCACTGATTTAGAGCAGATTTTCACGCTGATTGGGACGCAATTGAGCGGAAAGGTTAAAAAAGTACTTGTTCAATCAGGTAATTTCCTGAAAGATGATGCTCTCCGACATGTGATCGAACAGCGTCATCTCGAGCTGGACTGTGAGTACGTACTGACAAACGATGAAGTTGTCCAAAAAGCTGCTGAGCAGACCTACGACTGCCTAATCGTTGATATGGGACATGATTTGAAACACGGTATCAAAGAACTCCGTCAGCTACGGTCAGTGCTGATGCCCACTACAATGCCGGTGATTATTTACATTGATGATGACCTAAGCCCTGCTAACGAACTGAAACTCAAAAAACTGTCGGATGTCGTGATCCGCGAATCATCGCAGTCGATTGACCGGCTTATGGATGAACTGGAGCTGTTCCTCTACAAAGTTCAGGAGGATAAAAAGAAATTGCTCCCCCAACCCAATGTGGAATTGACGAACCACAAACTGGAGGGACGGAAAGTGTTATTGGTAGACGATGATATCCGCAACATTTTCGCCCTGAGTACGCTGCTGGAGCAATACCATATGCACGTCATAACGGCTGATAACGGCCGGGAAGCACTGGAGATGCTCCAACAGCATACCGACACAGACATCGTTTTAATGGACATCATGATGCCCGAGATGGACGGTTACGAAGCCACCCGACGGATTCGTGACGACCTGCGCCTAAGTCAGTTACCAATTATTGCCCTGACAGCCAAGGCCATGCCCGGCGACCGTGAAAAAGTTATTGAGGCAGGAGCATCCGATTACATTGCTAAACCCGTAGATAAAAGCCAGTTGTTCTCCTTAATGCACGTCTGGTTGTCCAAATAACCCAATGAGCCATCACTCCATCCTAACGGCAGATGAGCTGACACAAATCGTACACCTTATTCACCGGCAATATGGGTATGATTTCAGCAATTATGCACGCACCTCGCTGGAGCGTCGGGTGGTTCGTTGTATGCAACAGGCTGGCCTGAAAACAGCTTATGAACTAACCTATAGCCTAACAAATGACAACTCATTTTTTGACTGGTTCCTCCAGGCGCTGACGGTCAACGTAACGGAGATGTTTCGCGATCCGCTATTTTATCGGGATCTCCGCGAAAAAGTACTTCCCAAACTGGCCTCCTATCCAGTCATTAAAATCTGGCACGCGGGCTGTGCCACCGGCGAAGAAGTGTTCTCGATGGCTATTTTGCTGGCCGAAGCTGGCTTACTGGACCGCTCCCGCTTGTATGCGACCGATTTGAATCCGGCTAATCTGGAACAGGCACGTCAAGGAATTATTCCACTCCAGCAGATGAAGGCCTACACCGAAAATTACATGCAATCGGGAGGTAAAAACGCATTTTCGTCCTACTACACTGCCCGCTACGAGCATGCCATTATCCGAAAAGAATTCCGGACGAATATCGTACTGGCGCAGCACAACCTGGCTGTTGATCAGGTATTTAATGAATTTCAGCTGATCTGCTGCCGGAATGTCCTGATCTACTTTGATCGGAAATTACAAAACCGCGTTTTCCAACTGTTTCACGACAGTTTGTCCCCGCTGGGGTATCTGGCTATCGGCACGAAGGAATCAATTCAAATGGCGGATGTACGCACGCAGTTTGAAACCATCAGTTTGCCTAACCGAATTTATCGACGTAAAACATGATAACTGCTGACCCCATCGATATCGTAGTGATTGGCGGCTCGGCTGGCAGCATTCCGATTATCTCCGATCTATTGCAGGCGCTGCCAAAACCGTTCAGAAGTACGGTCATTCTTGTGGTACACCGATTAAAAAATACGCCCAGTGAATTGCATAAACTATTCCTCGGTGATCCTGTTAACAATGTTGTATGCGAACCCAATGACAAAGACCCCATTCGACCAGGCTATGTTTATTTAGCCCCCCAGAACTACCACCTCCTGATCGAAACCGACGAAACGTTTAGCCTGGATTATTCAGAACCCGTTCATTACAGTCGGCCTTCTATTGATGTTACGTTTGAGAGTGTAGCCCGCGTGTTTACAAATCGAGCCACGGCCATTTTACTCAGTGGCGCTAACCGCGATGGGGCAGATGGCATTGGCCGTATCCGTTCATTTGGAGGCATCGGTATCATTCAGGATCCCACTACCGCCGATTATCCAGCCATGCCTCTGGCAGCTGGCGAACAAAATCCTGGCGTACTCATTCTCAGCCCGGAGCAACTAAAGACATATCTGCAAACCTTAATTCAACCTGTATAGACCGAATGCTACCTACTCATCCTCCTAACGACTTTACGATTTTACTGGTCGATGACCGGGAAGAAAATCTGCTGGCCCTGGAAGATATGCTTGCCACGGATAACCGAATCTTTATAAAGGCCACATCTGGTAGCGATGCCTTACGAAAAGTGCTGAAAAATGAGTCGATCGGCTTGATTATGCTCGATGTTCAAATGCCGGAAATGGATGGTTTTGAAGTAGCTCAACTGCTTAAATCAAACCCCCGAACAAAGGACATCGCCATTATTTTCGTTACCGCCATCAGTAAAGATGAACAGTATGTATTGAAAGGTTTCGGCGAAGGAGCCGTCGATTATTTACAAAAGCCACTGGATATCAATGTGACCAAAGCAAAAGTAAATGTCTTTGAACGCTTGTACCGCTATCAGCAGGAACTAAAACAGAGTGTGCAGCAAATTGAACGGATCAATAAGCAACTTGAAAAATTTGTCTATGTGGTAGCACATGACCTGAAGTCGCCCTTAACAGGTATTATTGGCGCCATGTCATTGCTGGAGATGGCTTCCGAGAACCCGGCAGGTATTCAGGATGAGCTTCTGGACTATATTTCCCACTCAAAGCAAGCCTCTTACTACATGGCAAACATGATCAATTCGCTACTGGATTATTCACGCAAAAGCATTGATCAGCAGACCATTGAAGACGTGGATGTCCAGGAACTGGTTGAGCAGATTGCCAAACTGCTGTTTCCACCCAAACATATTACGATTCAGATTCATGGGCCATTGCCCCTCATGCGTACGAAGAAATTAAAACTCCAGCAGGTATTACAGAATCTGATTAGCAATGCTATTAAATACAATGACAAACCCCAGGGGCTTATTGAAATAGGCTATACCGACTTTACGAAGCATATTGAGTTCTATGTACGTGATAATGGCGCGGGAATTGCTGTAGATGAGCAAGACGTCATTTTTAATTTATTCCAAAAAACAGCGAACACCACAACCGTTGAAAGTAGTACCGGCGTTGGGTTATCCATACTGAAATTACTGGTTGAAGAACAAGGTGGCCGTGTATGGGTCAACTCAACCCCTGGCCAAGGAAGCACCTTTTATTTTGACTGGAGCAAGTAAGCAATAGGTACATATAAGTAGGTTTATTTTTCTACTTTGCCACTTTCTGCGTTGTTTACAGCAATTATCTGCCGTTTAATTAATTTATGATAGCTTCTGAGAGAAAACAGAGACCAGTTCCTGAAATTTGTTTACCTTATTAAAATAACATAACCATAAAGTTAATTTTCAAAAAGTAACAAATGATTATTTGTTACTTTTACTAAGCAAACTCACTCCCTATATGAAAAAACTGTATAATGTTCTGGTGATTGAAGATGATTCATTTATCCGTAAAGTTCTCCGCCAGACCCTAAAGGATGATTTTGAGGTAACCACCAAAGAAAATGGCATGGAAGGTATGGCCTGGTTAGAAGAGGGAAACCCTGTCGATATTGTTCTATCGGACATTCAAATGCCCCATATGGATGGTAAAAACCTGATTGCTATGCTACGGGCCAGTCCGGTTTTCAAAAAGTTACCCATTATCATGTTATCGACCTTTGCCGACAGCGATACGCGGATTGCCTGCCTAAACATGGGTGCCGATGATTACATCATCAAGCCGTTCAACCCGATGGAGGTAAAAACCAAGATTGCAACGGTATTACGTCGGACTGAAACAAGCAATGTTGGCCAAACTAACCCTGATTGACCTAGACCTCGACTATCCAATTAATCATGACGGCAGTGAGCGAGACGAATCAACCCTTTCGGGTACTCTTCGTTGATAACGATGAGCGACGAATCAAATCATTTGAGCGTGCATTTTATTCACAGGTCGCTGTAATTAACGTACCAGATAGCTGGTCTGCTATTTCGTATCTGGATACTAATGAGCCCGTTGATCTGATTCTGTTTAATGACAACCTAAATACCCGCGGCTTTATGAATGCCTTTAAGGCAAAACAAAGCCGGACCAAAATACCCATTATTCTGTTAACGGATAAGGAGCGGGTTGATTTAACAGCGGACCCCTATCATGGCTATGTTATTGATGCGTTCCCCTTCAATTATTCGGAAACTGCGTTTCAGATTCGGTTGAATTACCTGATTCAGAAACGTGATTACCAACGAGATGGGCATACACTGCATAAGCCGGTAACGGTCCGCATTCCTGTTGGGAAACGGGTCTTCGATATTGGCCTTTCGTTCATGATCCTTCTGATGATATCGCCCCTCCTGTTAGTGGTTGCGATTCTTGTCAAACTCGATTCGAAGGGGCCGGTTTTTTATAGCTCCAAGCGGGTTGGCATGGGGTTTAAGATATTCGATATGTACAAATTCCGCACCATGAGTACCGGAGCCGATAAGCTATTGGCAACCATGGCCTCGCAGAATATGTACAATAAGGTTGCAGAAAAAACCGAGGAAGAAGAGCAGTGCGATGAGTGTAAGTTAGCCAACATACCCTGCCAGCGACCACTCTATCTGGATCAAAAACAGGTTTGCGAAATCATTTATCAGCGTGAACAAAAGGCGAAAGCGATGTTCAGCAAGTTTAAAGAAGATCCCCGGGTAACTCGTCTGGGAAAAATCCTGCGGAATACCAGCATCGATGAATTGCCTCAGCTTTTCAATATTCTACGGGGCGATATGTCCTTTGTAGGCAATCGGCCATTGCCGTTGTATGAAGCAGAAAAGCTGACAAACATCGGCTACGCCCGCCGATTTGCGGCCCCAGCCGGACTGACTGGACTCTGGCAGGTAACGAAGCGAGGAAAAACGAAGGTATCCGATCAGGAGCGCATTCATCTTGATGTACTGTATGCCAAACGGTTCTCCTTGCGTACGGATATGCTAATTCTTTTGAGAACCGTAAAAGCAGTATGGCAGAAGGAAAACGTATAGATACGACGCCCCTGATTTCATTGATTACCATCAACTACAAACAGGCGGTGGTAACCTGCGATATGCTGGAATCGACCCGATCCCTGACGTATCCCCGTTTCGAAATTATCGTCGTCAACAATGGATCGAACGATGATCTTGCCGAACGGATTCAGCAAGGTAACTACCCCCATGTCACGCTGGTTGAGAGTACCGAGAATTTGGGATTTTCAGGGGGGAATAACCTGGGGATCCAGCATGCCAACGGCGACTATTTTTTCCTGCTTAACAACGATACTATTGTCACTCCGAATTTGCTCGAACAACTACTCATTCCATTTTCGAAATACCCAGACGTAGGCGTTGTCTGTCCAAAAATTCGCTTTCACGATGAACCCACTATTATTCAATATGCAGGCTATCATCCGCTGAGTCAGTACACCGGACGAACCTGGGCTATTGGCCTAATGGAGCCCGATAAGGGCCAATACAATCAACCCGGACCAACCTGGTTTGCCCACGGGGCTGCCATGCTGGTAAGCCGGGAGGTACTGAAACGGGCTGGGTCACTTGACGATAGCTTTTTTTTGTATTACGAAGAACTGGACTGGTCGGCGCGGATCCGGCGAGCTGGCTTTCAGATTTATTATCAGCCCGATGCACTCATTTATCATCGTGAATCCATGAGTGTGGGGAAGGCGAATGCCATGAAGGTATATTACCACACCCGCAACCGTTTGTGGTTCATGCGCCGGAATGTTTCGGGCCTGCCACTACTGATTTTTTACCTGTATTATTTCTTCCTAGCCCTCCCTAAAGCCCTGATTCAGTACAGCTTACCCTGGCAACCCACTTACCTCAAAGCGGTAAAAGATGCTATTGCCTGGAATTTGACACATACCACCAAGCCATTGGCATCCGTACCTATGCCAGTAGCCGTAGCGGGTAACTAACACGAAACAAATGGAAGTATTGCTCCTGATTTGTATAGGACTTGTGGTCTATACCTACCTCGGCTACGGTGTGGTTGTATGGGCATTAATTAAGCTGCGTCCCAAACGACCTGCGGTGCCGGATCTGTCGGCAGATTATACGCCCGAGGTAACGTTAATTGTACCTGCCTACAACGAACTCGATTGTTTACCGGCTAAAGTGGCCAACTCACTTGGACAAGTATACCCGCGTGATCGGATTCGGTTTCTGTTCGTTACCGAAGGCTCAACGGATGGTTCTGACACCTGGCTACGGACGAGCTACGGCGATTCAATCGAGATTCTGGGCGGCACCGAACGGCGAGGTAAAGTAGCAGCCATGAATATGGCGATGCAGCAGATCAAGACCCCAATCGTCATCTTTACCGATGCAAATACCCAGTTGAATCTGGAAGCGGTTCGGAACATTGTCAAACACTTTCGAGACCCGGAAGTGGGTGCAGTTGCTGGTGAAAAACGAATTCAAACGGCCGATAGTGAATCAGCTGCGGGCTCTGGGGAAGGTCTTTACTGGAAATATGAATCGCAACTAAAGCGCTGGGATGCCGAACTGCACACGATTGTAGGCGCAGCAGGCGAGCTGTTTGCCGTTCGCACCGAACTCTACGAGCCGGTGTCGCCGAACACCATCCTGGACGATTTCATGATTTCGCTACTGATAGCCGGTCATGGGTACCGGGTTGCGTATGAGCCCGATGCATATGCGCTGGAACGTCCTTCTTTTTCCATTATCGATGAGCAGAAGCGGAAAATCCGGATTGCAGCGGGTGGCTTTCAATCGATCGTCTGGCTTAAACACCTACTGAATCCATTTCGCTATGGCGTACTCACCTTCGAATACGTATCGCATCGGGTCATGCGCTGGGCGGTAACGCCCATCTGCTTACCGCTGATTTTGCTGCTTAATGCCGGTCTGGTTTTCCGCGATGGCTGGAACTCAGCCTGGGGCTTGCTTTTATTGGCTCAGATCCTATTCTACGGGGCATCCTGGCTGGGGTATGTGCTGGAAAAACGACAGCTCCGCTGGAAGGCCGTTTTCGTCCCATTTTATTTTACGTTCATGAATGTGTGTGCGCTCGCAGGTTTGGTTCGCTATTTGCGGGGTAACCAATCAGGCACATGGGAAAAAGTCCGCCGGGCCAATGCGGTCAATTCTCTTACGTAATTAACGTTGTTGTTACTCAATCGTTATGGCACAATCAGCCTTTTCATTGACAGGTTCCTCAGGCCAATTTTGGCTGTATAGTCTCCTTGGAGGCTTATACACGATTGGTGCGGGCTATCTGGTCAGTACAATGGGGCCAGCCGGGGCCGGGATAGCGATTGTGTTACCGATCGTTATAGGTATTCTGATTGCCTTGCTGATGGAGCCTCGCTTTGGCCTGTTCCTGTATGTACACTTGAGTTTCCTGATTGGCTTCTCCCGGTTTATTTCACTACCTATTCCGCTTGGCCTCCTGGTCGATGGCGTATTGGCGATAACCCTGTTAAGTACCTTTTTGAACGGGCAGCGCATGGAATGGCGTCGGCTGAAAAGCCCCGCTTTTGCGCTGGTTGCCATCTGGTTTGCTTATACCCTCATTGAATTACTGAATCCAGAAGCCCCTTACCGACCCGCCTGGTTTTTCCACGTACGGCCTTTTTCGATGCACTGGTTCATTGTCGCTATCCTGGTGCTGGTTATCCCTATTACCCGAAAAGATATTGGCATTCTGGTCGTTTCCTGGCTGGGGTGGTCGTTTCTGGGGGCGCTCTGGGCATTTAAGCAACAGTACATTGGACTCGCCCCCGCCGAAGTACAATGGTTGAGCGAAGGAAACAATGGTGTAACCCACATTCTGTTCGGTCAATTGCGGAGCTTTTCATTTTACTCCGATGCCGCGCAGTTCGGGGCCGAAATGGCGGGCGTTACGGTAGTAGCCGTCATCCGCGTTTTTGAAGAGAAAAAGATGCTTTATAAAGTAGCCTATATGGCGCTGGCGCTGGTTTTCTTCTGGGGCTACGCCGTTTCTGGAACGCGCAGTGCCCTGTTTGTCATGCTGGCCGGATTTCCATTCTACCTCCTGCTTAAACGCGATTTCCTTAAGCTCGTGATCGGTGTGGTTATGGCCGTTCCACTGGTATTAATTCTTATGTACACCAATGCAGGAAGCTCCAACTACCAGGTGCAGCGAATGCGTTCGGCATTAACCCCTATGAACGATCCCTCCTTCCTGCTGCGACTGCAAAATCAGCAGAAACTGAAGGGTTATCTGGAACACTATCCATTTGGAGCCGGTATTGGTACATCAACGGATATGGGCGCTCGCTTCTCACCCTGGCACTGGGCCGCACAAACACCACCCGATAGCTGGTATGTGGAACTCTGGATTGAAACGGGCCGGGTTGGGGTTACGCTCTATATTCTTATGCTTCTGGGGCTGGCAGGCCTGGGTGTTTATCAGGTCTGGCGATTAAAAGACCCCTGGATGATTAAAGTGATGTATGCGTTTCTGGCGGAGTTTGTCGGCATTGCGCTCATGGGTTATTCCAATCCCGTATTAGGACAATTCCCAACTGATACGATCATTTTCATCAGTACAATGCTGATTGTTACCTGCTATCGATGGGATAGTCAACCAAAAACGGAGTCTTCAGACGTAACCCTCTATTCACATCCCGTTGCTGAACTATGAAACAATTCGACAGCATCATCTGCATAGCTCAAACGTCCTGGAACGGCGATTTCCAGAAGGCAGTCGTACAACTTATGACCGAGCTATCCGCCCGGCACCGGGTGCTCTTTGTCGATTACCTGTACACGGTAAAAGATTTTGTGACGAGCCGAAACGATATGCCAGCGGGGGAAATCCTGTTTGGAAACCCGTTGACCAAAATAGACAACGGGGGTGGCGAAGATCTCTATGTTTGGGCTCCTCCCCTCATGCTACCTATCAACTGGTTATCAGCCAAACCACATGATCAGTTGCTTCAGTTAAATACCAATCGGCTGTTAGGTCGGCTGCGCTCAGTCATGAAGCGGCTGAATATGCACCGTCCGCTGGTGATCAATGCGTTTAATCCGGTGGTTGGATTGCCTATGCTCGGGAAACTGAATGAATGCGCTACCCTCTACTACTGCTTCGATGAGATTACCACGGCGGGTGACTGGATGAGTCGGCATGGACAACGGTACGAAGATGCCTATCTCCGGCGGGTCGATGCAGTTGTAACAACCTCTGAAACGTTACGGCATGACAAATCCGCAGTACAGCCGCAGACCTACTGCGTAAAGAACGGTGCAAATTTTGACCTCTTTAACAAGACACGTCAACTCGCCCAGGAGCATCCGCCCGAAAAACCCATTGTAGGCTATCTCGGCTCAGCGGATAATCGGGTCAATATTGATCTGATGGAGCACTGCGCCCGAACCATGCCGGATGTTGACTTTCAGTTCATCGGCGAGGTGCACGAACCCCTGTTACCGCAGCGGTTAAGCAATTTCCCGAATGTAACATTTATCCCCCCTCATCAACCCGCTGAGTTACCACCGCTGCTGGCCAAGTGGAGTGTGGGTGTCATTCCGTTTGTGTGTAATAAGCATACCTATACAATTTACCCGCTGAAAATCAACGAGTATCTGGCAGCCGGGCTCGCTGTTGTATCGACTCCATTCTCAATCCTGGACGATTTTGATGGCGTTATTGAACTGGCCGATACGCCGGAAAAGTTCGCTCAGGCTCTCCGACGCGCGTTAGCTGACAAGGACCCTAAGCGTGTTCAACAGCGGGTCGATATGGCCCACCGCAACTCCTGGACCGAACGCGCCCATGAGTTTGAAGCGGTTATAAAGCAGGTTCCTAAAGCCTGGCGACAGGAGCAGCCAGCTTACTAACCAAGTGCGTTTTTATCCAATCAACCATGAAAGTACTAAGGCATCCAGACAGCATGAAGACGACCATAGCCAATCGATTTAGTCACCTTATCCTACCGTTCGCGTGGGTACTGACTTTATGGGCAGTAGGCTATGGCGTTAGTTATGGACAGGGAGCTGTGCCGCCAAAACCAGCTACTACCCAGCCACTTGCCACTTCAGTAGCCGCAAGCCCCGTCGACTCCCTGACCTTTGATTTCAATCAGGATATTTCTGTCCAGCTCATCCCGTTTGATGAGATGTTCAAAATAGCCCTGGCTTATTCGCCAGCCGTTAGATTTGAGAGTGCGCTGGCAACGGCCCAACAGGCAGCTTACCAGCTTTCCAAACTGCAACTCTTCCAAAATATTGGCGGATTTGCCAATTATTCATCTGGTAATCAAGCCATTCTATCAACCGGCACTAATACCTCAGATCAGCTGGGACAAATTTCCAACGGCTACCGATATGGGGTGAATTTATCCTTTAGCATTCACAACATAATTGCCCGTCCTCAAGAGATTCGCCTGGCAAAGGCTACCTACGAAGCCAATAAGGAGCGCAGTCGAACCGCTGAAATTCAACTCAAGCGCGACCTCTTCAACCTCTACCAGGACTTACTCTTGTCGCAGCGGGTGCTGCAGATACGTTTGCGCGATGATCAATCCTCGCTGGCGGCTTACCGGATTGCCGAGGTCGAGATGCAGAAGGGGAAAATCACGCCCGAAGCGGCTGCGAACAATAGCAGTCGATACGCTGAAAGCCGAACCACGGTTGAACAGGCCAAGACCCAGTTCATCAAAAATATTTATGCACTCGAACTTGCGGTTGGAGTGCCCATCCGTCAACTGAAACGCCAATAGCCATATGACTTTCCATGAATTTGGTCGGCTCCTGAAGCGGCATCTCATCTGGTTTATTTTGTTCCCTTGCCTGGGTGCTGGGGCCATTTATTACTTCATGCGCAATGAGGCCAGAACGTACAAGACCAAAGCAACCCTCTACACTGGGTTTACCTCAGGTTACTCATTGCGCTCGGCGGAGGAGAACTTCCATGTCGATTATTCTGGGGTTAGTAATGCGTTTGATAACGTACTGACCACCCTCAACTCCAACCAAACCTTGTATGAGGTTGGGGTTCGATTGTTGACTGAGCATCTGTACCTGACCAAGCCAACGGATCGCCAGCTCTCGGCAGCCAGCTTCCAGAAACTTCAGCAGGCTATTCCGGCCAGCTTAAAACAGACCCTGATTAGCTCGGGTATCCCCGACTCTACCCGTAGTCAGATTAACCGCCTGGCCCAAAGTCAGACCGATAACCCCATCCGGCACTTGCTCTTCGGATCAGGTTCGGATTATTCGGCAGACGTCATTGGCAAAAAGCTGAAATCATCCCGACGCGGGGGCAGTGATATGCTGGATCTGGATTACGAAGCCGAAGACCCGGCCATTGCCCAGCAAACCCTGAATTTGGCCATTATCGAGCTCAACGAGCGGTATTCCTCCCTGAAACGGGCCGAAACGAACCCCGTTGTTACCTATTATGAAAATAATGCCAAGGAAGCCAAGAAGCGTCTGGATCAGGCAGAAGCCAAACTGAAGGCGTTCAACGTGCAGCACAATGTACTCAACTTTGAAGATGAATTAAAAACCCGTTCCACTACGCGCGATGCACTGGTAGCTGAATACAATGAGGAAGTGATGCGGAACAAAGCGGCTAAAGCGGCACGGGATGCTCTGGGCCAACGCATGACGCAGGGCGGCACCTTGCTCAAAATCAATACACAGTTAACCGACAAACAAGCCGAATTGACCGCTGCCGAATCGCAGTTGATCAATGCCCGGGCCAATAACCAGCCCCAGTCGGTTCTCGACCAGCACCAGGCCAAAATCAATCAGGTATCCTCAGAACTGAAACAGATTGCCCAGAATTATTTTGCTGCCGACAACTCTGCCGAATCGATTCCGAAACTAACCTTAATCAATGGCTGGCTGGATAAGGTACTTGCCTATGAAGAATCGTCGGCCCGAATGGATATTGTGAAGAAACGCATGGATGACTACCAGGCCGAATCGTCCGCTTTTCCTCCATTGGAATCGGAACAACGGCAGTTAACCCGCGACATGGACGTTGCCGAGAAAGAGTACATGGCGCTGGTTCAATCACTGAATCAGGCCACTACCCACCGGCAGGATATTTCCATTGATGGTACATTATCAGTTCTTGACCCACCCGTTTTTCCCATGACGCCCCAGGGTGCCAAACGCTGGCTCTTTATGGCTATCGGTGCGGGTGCGGGGTTAGTCATTGCTTTGATTCTAGCGGCTATCCGAACCCTGGCCGACAAGCGCATCAATACCCTGGAACAGGCTGAACAACGGCTGGGCAACCCCGTTTCAGCTTCTTTCCCAACCGTCAAGAAGTTTGCGGTTAATGTGAAGGCCAGTCGGGCGGCTACCAGTATGTTCGAGCAGTTAGCCAACTCGATCAACATTACAGTAGGGCAACGAAGTACGCCATCGTATCCGCCCGTTATCACGCTGTTTAGCACACGGGGTAAACAGGGGAAAACCTGGCTGGCACACGGCCTCGCCCGATTATATGCAGAATCGGGGGAACAGGTTGCGTATTATTACCCTCGCCTGGAGGCTTCCGATAAGCACTTTGAGCAGGAGGGCATTTATTTCTACCCCTATGAGGTAAACCCTGGTTTTATGAACGTGCGAGAGCCGGAAGATTTGCTTTCGGCCGAAGATCAGTTGCCTGCCACGGTGTTCAATAAAATTATTCTGGAGCTGCCCCCGCTCGTTAGTAGCCCTATCCCACTGCATCTGGTTAGCCGCAGTGCGGTTTCGTTACTGATTCTGTCGATGCATACCCTGTGGGGGCGTCGGGATAAACAACTGTATGCACAATACCTGAAGGCGGCCAAACAGCCGGTGCTGGTTACGCTGAATAAGGTTGAAGAGAGTAACGCCGACGCGCCAAGCCTCAACGATATGGAACAGGGCCTTACCCGTACCCAGCCGTACAATGCCCCAACTGCAGCATCCCGTACCACCAAAAAAGAGAAAGCCCTAAAATAGGTTGTCATTTGATAGTCATTGGGTTGTCATTAGTAGTCATTAAAAGGTAACTGGTTTTTCGTCAATTAATGACAACCCAATGACTATTAAAGACAACCCAATGACACTCTCTGACCAGACAAGAATAAGTACTTAATTGATAGTTGACATGAGTCAAAAGCAACAGGCAATTAGTGGTGGCAAGTGGATGAGCCTATCAACGGCTCTATCTACCCTGTTGCAGTTTGGGCAGGTAGCGGTACTGGCCCGCCTGCTTGAGCCGTCGGTGTTTGGTATTGTTAGCGTAAGCACACTTCTGATTGCCTTCTTCAGTATTTTCGCGAACCTGGGCTTTTCCAATTCCATCATTTACAAACAGGAAGAGGACCAACAGGTTCTCTCCACTATTTACTTACTGAACCTGGCACTGGGTTTAGTGGTGGGCGTGCTGGTTTTCTTTAGCTGGCCACTTGTTGTTGCCTATTATAAAGAACCCCGCCTGGAGCCAGTCATTAAATTATCGTCCCTGTATTTCGTCATTGTTTACGTCGGACAGATCTACCTGTTTCTGTTACAGAAAGAGCTACAGTTCAGGGCAGTAGCCACCATCGACATGGCGGGTACGCTCGTGGGTACCTTTACAACTATCCTGCTGGCTTATCTGGGTTTCGCCGAATTGGCTCTGATTTATGGCCAATTGGCGCAACAGACACTGAAATCGGGCCTTCAACTTATCTATGGTGGGCATTTATTTTCGCCCGTTTTAAAATTCGATCTGGCACTTATTAAAGATCATTTACGATTCGGTCTCTACAATGTAGGCGATGGAATTGTTGGGTTTATTCAAGCGAACTCCGATAATATTCTGGTTGGTGGCATGCTGGGTGTGAAACAGTTAGGCTATTACACCCTGGCTTCGCAGTTGGCAGTCTTCCCAATTTCCAAACTCAGCCCGATTGTACTACAAGTAGCCTACCCGATTCTGGCCCGCCTGAAAGGCGATACCGACGAACTCAAAAAATCGTATCTGTCTATTCTGGATTTACTTAGCTACGTCAACCTGCCTTTACTGGCTGGTTTATTTATCACTGCCGATAGCGTAGTACCGCTGTTTTATGGCCCAGGTTGGGAGCCTACGATTCAGCTCATCCGAATTTTTGTGTTCGTAAGCATTTTTACGTTCCTCAGCAATCCGTTGTTTACCCTGGCTTTTTCAAAGGGCAAACCCAAACTGCTGTTTATGCTCAATGTTGTTACACTGTTCATTAAAATACCGCTTGTTTATGTGCTTGCGCAGTACGGGGGTGTGGTCGGCATCGCGGTGGCGTTTATGCTGGCAACACTAGCCAATCTGATCCTGAATTTCCGAATTGTACATACGCTGATTGGCTCGTTCCTCAGCGAATTCGCACAATCCATTGCTAAGCCCGTCCTGTTCTGTCTGCTCATGGTCGGTGCCATTGCCATCTACAAATCGTTCACGAATTCGGTCAGCGTAGTGCATACGATTGTGCAGATTGTGCTGGGAGGAGTGATCTACATTGGCCTGACACTCCGGTATAAATTCCCGCTGGCAGACCTGAAAGCATTGGGAAAAACGGTATGAGTACAGTTTGAAGTTTGGAGTTCGTGGTTTGAAGTTAGTTACTCATTGAGGTAATAGACTATCTCAGGAAAACGATACAGCCATGCTCAACATCAAAATAAATTACTAAAAATCAGATACTTACGCAAGTATAAACGTCAAACCGCGAACTACAAACTTCTAACTAATCTATGCAACGGCTTATTTTAAAATCACTTTACGTAGTCGCTCTCCTGAAGTATCCAAAGATCCGTAAGGATTTGCGGTATTTCATCCGGGACAATTACTACTGCAAGCTGGTTCAGGGCCGTTTCCTGTTGCGCGATTACGTCCTGAAAGAAAAATATAAAGTCATCAGTTATCAGGGAGAATTTGATCAGGAAGTCCGGTATGTATTACCATTTGCTTACTGGCATTATTTAAATGGTACGCTAAAAAAGACTATTTCGGCCAAGGGTACAGCAGACTTTTATTTTTTCAGCCCGGAGCACGAAGAGCGATTCCAGAAACGAATCTGGACCGAGTCGTATACGCACTATGATGTGCCGAATATGACCCACAGCTACACCTATAGTTTCCGAAACTGGGCGCAGGTTCCGTACAAGGCCCATTACCAGAATGATGTTTTTGTGTTTGATAAGCCCCTGCTGGTTATTGCCAATAAGTACAACATCGAGTGGGATCAGCCGCCCATTAACTTCCTGGATATCCCTTCACTTGAACGTATTATTCGCACCTACGGCTCGCGCTATCAACTCATTTATAACCGACCATTGCCCAGCCAAATTGTAGAGGACAACAGTGAAACGATGTCTCTCCATGAACACAGCTGGCTTCGGGAAACGTACCCGGAGGTAATTCTGATGGACGATTTGTACGCAAAGTATCATCCCTCCGTAGTCAGGAATTACAATCATCTGCAACTGATGGTCTACGCCAACTGCAACCATTTCATTTCCATGCATGGCGGTACGGCAGCGTTGGCCAGTTGTTTTGGGGGAACAAACATCATCCTGTCAGACCCGAATTGGGGGTTCGAACACGCGTTCAATGAATACGAAACACTTTTCCCGAAACTGTCGGGGGCAACGATTCTGCATGCCCGAAAACGGGAGGAGATTTTTACTTTTTTAAGTACCCATTTCTGAGACCACCCACCCGTACAGAGCATCCATAAACTAACAATTGCAATGATTATCAGCAGGATAACAAGTGGCTTGGGGAATCAACTTTTTCAGTATGCGGTGGGTCGTCACCTCTCCCTGAAAAACAAGACTCCTTTATACGCAGACTTAAGTTATTATTTACATCAGTACAGTGATGACACCTCGCGTTCGTTTAAGCTTGGCAACTTTTCGGCCCCCTACCGAATCCTCCAGGAGTCGCCGGTCGAGTATATGTCTAAGGCTACAAAACTCTTGCCAAACCGCAGCCTGAAACCTTTTTTTTTATTTCTGAAGGAGAAACAATTCCACTTCGACGAACAGGTACTCCGGTCTCATGCGGGTTGTCTTATTCTGGAAGGATTCTGGCAATCAGAAGCCTATTTTAAAGGCAGTGCCGATATCATTCGGCGCGATTTACAGTTGAGCACCACCCCCAGCCCTGAATTTGATCAGTACCTGCAGCAGATTCGGGCTACCCCAGCTCCGGTTTCCATTCACGTTCGTCGGGGTGATTACGTAAACCACCCTGAGTTCAGTAAAACGTTCGGCTTTATTGGGCTCGACTATTACAAGAAGGCCATTCGGCACATCACGAAGGAAATTAAAAATCCTCACTTTTTCGTCTTCAGCGACGATAAAGAATGGGTTCGGGAGAATTTGCCTTTACCGGGTGATAGCACATTTGTTCAGAACACCGGCCCAACCGGCGATGTGGCCGATCTGGTGTTAATGAGCCACTGTAAGCACCACATTATTGCCAATAGCTCATTCAGCTGGTGGGGGGCCTGGCTAAATCCTAACCCCGATAAACTGGTGATCACGCCCAGCAACTGGTATAAAGACAAACCCGACTGGGATACGAAAGATTTGCTACCCGCAACCTGGTTATCGCTCTAATCAAGCCGACTGTTTTACAACCACACGACTATGACGAAGGTATTCATCGATCACCAGAAATTTAGCACCCAAAAGTACGGCGGTATCAGCCGCTACTTTGCCAACATCATTGAAGGTATCAAGCACACTGAGGACATCACGTATCAGCTAGGGGTTCTGCACGCCAAAAATCATTATCTCCAGAATGAACCATTGGCCATGAAAGGTGCACTTAGCGACCAGATCATGAATAAACACGAGAAATTAGACATTCTGGCCAACAAGTTTTACTGCGAGCGAATCCTTAAAAAAAATGAGTTCGATGTGTTTCATCCCACCTATTATGACCCATACTTCCTCAACCTACTGAAAAAACCGCTGGTCATTACCATTCATGACCTGACCTATGAGCGCTTGCCTGAGTATTTCTGGGCGCAGGACCCACTCACCCAGCAAAAGCGACTCAATATTGAGCGGGCAGATGCCATCATCGCCATCTCAAACACAACCCGGAAAGATCTGCTCCATTTTTTTAATGTCGATCCAGCCAAAGTATTTACAATCTATCACGGTATTGAGCTGGATACACCTCTTCAATTCCAGCCGGTACCTCATCTGCCTGAACGCTATGTGTTGTTTGTTGGCGACCGAAGCGGCTACAAGAACTTTTATTTATTTATGAACGCCATCCAGCCGCTGATGCTGGATATGCCCGATTTGAATGTAGTACTGACTGGCGGAGGGAAAGTAGAAGTAGCAGATCAGGAATTCCTGATGCGGCTCGGCCTTACGGATCGGGTACGGCACATCAACGCCACCGACGAACAACTCAATTATCTGTATCAGAATACGCAACTGTTTGTCTATCCATCGCTGTACGAAGGCTTTGGTTTACCAATCCTGGAAGCCTTTAAAGCAAAGTGCCCTATCCTGCTAAGCGATACGGACTGTTTCCGTGAAGTAGCCGCTGATGCCGCCGTTTATTTTAAATCGACAGACCTGAACGATCTGACCAGCAAGCTTTCCAGCACATTGGCAGATAGTGCCTTACGTGCAAAGCTAGTTGAGCTAGGTTCGCAGCGACTGAAAAGCTTTCCATTGAAAAAGTCGATCGATAAAACACTGGACGTATATAGGTCTTTAGCCTGAACTGGAACCCGAAAACGCGTTATGATATGAGATTCCGAGCGGTTGATACATTTAGAGGACTGGCTGCCATTATGGTTATCCTGTTCCATTTGCAGCACCTGACAGTCTTATCGGGCATCGCTTTCATTATGAAAAGCGACATCTTTGTCGATTTCTTTTTCGTGTTATCGGGTTTCGTAATCACCTATAGTAATTACGATAAGATTACGGATATGGCCAGTATCAAACCGTTTGCCATCAAACGATTCAAGCGTTTGTATCCGCTCCATCTGTTTACGCTGCTGTTAGTTCTTGCCTTTGAACTTTTTCGCTATGGGGTTGATCGCTATGTAGTTAAGCTCTCGAATCCGATTTTTTATGCGGACAAGACGTTCGCTTCATTCCTGGCTAATCTTACCCTAACCCAGTCGCTGAATTTGTTTGACCGTATTACCTGGAACGGACCTAGCTGGAGCATTAGTGTTGAATTTTACACCTATCTGGTCTGGGCATGCTGCCTGGTGATTTTCCGCAAGAATTTACTAATTATTTGTAGCCTCAGCTTCGGTTTGATTGCCTGGTTTATTGTAAGCCACCACGGCAACATCATCTACAACTACGACTATGGTCTTGTTCGATGCTTGTACAGTTTTCTCATTGGTATGCTCACGTACCGACTGAGTCGGCGGTTGCCTTCTGTGGGTAACTATTGGCCCGCTACTGTATCAGAAGCGCTGTTACTTGGGCTGACCATGTACTTTGTGAATGAGTTTACCCATTCGCAGAGTTGGCTAATGCCTTTTTTGTTTGCGCTGGTTATCCTGGTTTTTTCCCGGGAAACCGGAGCCATTGCGAAGGTACTGGCTCAGGATCGCTTTGAGTTTTTGGGTAAACTCTCGTACTCCTATTACCTCAATCACCTGATCGTACTGAATGTCATGGATCTGCTCCTCTTCAAGATAATTAAGCTGCCTGCAACAGCCATTGGCGAATCAGTGTATATCCTTGTTTGTCTGGCCTGTGTTCATCTGCTGTCGGTCTTTACCTACCGGCATGTTGAACTAATCCTCCAGACGCCTTCATCCAAACGATCGGTAAAGTCAGCCGCCGAAGCAACGGCTTTTTAATACAACTCATAACTAACTTCCTCTATGAATATCGTAAGTATACCCGCCTGGATAAGTCAATTTAATTTCCCCTATGCCTCGTACGATGCAATTCCGGATTCGGTATTTGACAAAATAAACCGTGATCTGGAAACGCTTCAGCATCCAGATCCACTCGTTAGCATTGTCATTCCATCCTGGAATGAGGAAGTGAATGTTCTCAAGAGTATTGCGTCTCTGGCAAAATTAAAGACAACGATACCCCTTGAAATTCTGGTAGTTAACAACAACTCGACCGATCAGACGCAGAAAACGCTGGACCGTCTTCGGGTTCGCACCGTCTTTCAGCCCATTCAGGGTTGGGGACCAGCCCGGCAAATGGGTCTGGAGCACGCCAAGGGTAAGTATATACTCACTGCCGACTCGGACTGCCTGTACCCACCCGACTGGGTCGATGAGATCATGGCCGTCTTGCAGCAGCCTGGGGTTGTTTGCGTGTATGGCCGTTATTCATTTATTCCATCTCCTGGATTTCCACGCTGGAAACTCTCACTTCTGGAAACAATGAAAGATGGCATTGCGGAAATTCGGCATTTAAAGCGTCCCCATTTGAATGCCTATGGAATGAGCCTGGGGTATTTACGCGAACCTGCCCTGAAAATAGGGTATGTGATGCATAAAATTCGGGGCGAAGACGGCCGTATGTGCTTCGATCTGATGAAGTATGGCAGTATCAAACAGGTAAAATCGGATAAATCCCGTGTGTGGACAGGCACCCGAACCCTTGAAAAAGATGGCAGTTTTTCACGAACGGTTTGGCTGAAAATCGGGATCGAATTACGGCGTTTCGGCAGCCTGTTCGTCTCGCAGCGCCCCCACGATACCAAGACATCAACGAATCCGTAGGTTTACTAAATTGTCATATATGGCCATTCATAGTGATTCGTTGTCAGGTATTGTCATTGATAGTCGGTTAGTCAATAAATAGCTAACACCAACACAGATTATGTCCGGGCATGAATCAGCTCTTTACTGGATTTCCTTCGTATTGATTCTGCTAACCAGCAGCGCAGTATGTCAGGCACAATGCAGTGTTGGGTCGATTATTTGCGAAACGTTTGGCACGGGTGTACGCGGTGCCTTACCAGCAGGACAAACAAACTTTACGTATAGACCGATTACGTGCCCAGGCGATGGCGAATACAACCTAATGGACACGGTATCTGGCGGTTGCCATGGTGATGCCTGGCATCAGGTGAGAGAAGATCACACAGCAAATGATGTTCGGGGTAATATGTTTGTCGTCAATGCGTCCTATCAGCCCAGCGCATTTTATAGCCAGCAGGTGGCGGGTCTTTGTCCGGGCGTTACATACGAGTTTTCACTTTGGGCCTTGAATTTGAATAAGATTATGGAAGCAGGCGACTGTGATGGATACAGTCTTCGTAATCCAATTATTGTTATGCGGATTGAACAGACAGACGGAACACTTATTAAAGAAGTTACCCAGCCAGCTGTTCCTCGCACAACAACAGCTACCTGGGTTCAACTAACTATGCAATTCGCGATTCAGACAAATACGGATGCTATTGTTGTCAAACTGATCAACAATGGTCTCGGCGGATGTGGCAATGATCTGGCAATTGACGATATTGGATTTCGCCCGGTTCATCCAGACCTGACAATTCAACTTCCAACGACAACGGCTACTCAAACCACCGTATGCGCTGATACACGCCTAACCTTAACTGTAGGTACGGCTACCGGTTACCCGAATCCAGTTTATTTATGGCAGCAAAGTCGGGATAATAGCAACTGGACAGCCGCGCCGGGTTCTGGTCAGACTACCTATACCATTAATCCGGTTCTGGCGGGGCGAACCTATTATCGGCTTCGTAACACGCAGCAGATCAATGAGTCGGCTGTGGGGCGGGCGCAGTGTTCGGCGGAATCAAACGTATTGATTGTTGATGGGAGGCCGGATGCGCCATTTAATCTGGGAGATGATTTGACCCTTTGTGAGGGAACTTCGCTGACGTTAACGATTCCGGATGCCTTACCCAACGGTACCACCTTTGTCTGGTCAAACCAAAGCACTAACCGGCAAGTAACGGTCAATTCAACTGGAGCTTACTGGCTCGAAACGAATCTGGCGGGTTGTACCTATCGGGATACGGTTTCGGTGACGGCCCAGAACTGCCACCTGGAAGATATTTATATTCCGGATGCCTTTTCACCAAACGGCGATTTACTAAACGATCAGTTAGTTGTTCGGCACGCAGGCCGGTTTACTTCCTATCTGTTTCGGGTCTATGACCGATGGGGAAGTTTGATTTTTGTGAGTAGAGATGCTGATTACTCCTGGGATGGAACATTTCATAACCAAGCCTGTATCTCAGGCATTTATGCCTGGACCATTCAGTATAGTATTCTAAATTTAGTAAATCAGGAGCGGTATTTCACCCGAAGTGGTCGGGTTATGCTGGTTCGTTAAGTAGGTGTAGTTGTCTGCTTATATCCCAAATTTCTAAACACGGTTGCCATGAATGCCATTTCCTGTAGTGTATTAGTAGCTACCTATAATCGCCCAGCTGCACTGGAACTGTGTTTAGTGAGCCTGTTTGAGCAGCGTCAGTTACCAACTGAAATCATTGTCTGCGACGATGGGTCTTCCATACAGACGGGACAACTCATTGAACGACTGAAGCAGTTAAGTCCTGTTCCCCTGCTGCATGTATGGCAGCCCGATGAGGGGTTTCGGCTTGCCCGGATCCGTAATCTGGGCTTTGCGATGGCTAAAGGCGCTTATATTATTCAACTGGATGGTGATGTGATCTTACATCCTCTTTTTGTGCAGGATCACCTGTATCATGCTCAACCCAGTTACTTCTTTTCAGGAAATCAGTTCAAGTTATCTGCCGATAGTACCCAACAACTATTAACAGAACCATCCTTATCCCTTAACGCTTTGTTACGTCAATCTCATTGGCATTGGAGTAGTCTACGCGTATTGACACTCCAAAAATTCATAGCCCGATTTTATCATTGGGGCACGCACTATAAATACGTGCTGGGCTGTAATATGGGATTCTGGCGACAGGATCTGGTTCGGGTAAATGGCTATGACGAACAATTTTTAGGCTGGGGTTGGGAAGATACCGAACTCGCCCTGCGGTTGATCAATCGGGGAATTAACCTACGTTTTATCCGGCTTGGTGCTATTCAGTATCATCTATACCACCCAACGGCCTCACGTGGTCAGGAAGATATAAATCGAGCCCGAGCCATGCATACACTCCACCAAAAACTAACCGGTTGTCAAAAAGGCTTACAGCAACATCTGCAACAGCTAGAATCGCCTTTAAGCAATGAGGCAGAATTAGGGTAGAATCGATAGACCTATCCCATCAATATTGTTCCAGCCCTTACCATCAAAACGATCCGCACGTCTTTCTTTTCAACGGCTATGCTACAGAGTTATCACTTTCCGGACGTCACACTGTTGATCACCCATTATAATCGAAGCCATTCGCTGGAAAATTCGCTACTAACTTTTCAGCGACTGAACTGTCATTTTGGTAGTATAGTGGTGTCGGACGATGGCAGTAAAGAAGTCCATTTAGCGCACTTGACTCAATTGCAGCATGATTTTGGCTTCCAGCTCATTACTACACCCAAAAATCGGGGTTTAGGTAATAACATCAACAAAGGCCAGGATGCCGTAAAAACGCCGTATACCCTCTATGTTCAGGAGGATTTTGAACCTACCGCCGAATTTCCTGATCGGCTGGTGGAGTCGCTGACTATTATTAAAGAGCATCCCGAGTTCGACATTATTCGCTTTTATGCCTATGTGCGCTATCCATATTTAAAGCCTTACAACCAAGGTTTTTCGGAGATGGTTATCCCTCCCTGGGCAACCAGGTACACCAAAATATACGCCTACAGTGATCATCCTCATCTGCGACACAGTTCATTTTTAGAGAAATTTGGCCGCTATGCAGAAGGGCTTCGGCCCGATAAGACAGAATACTGGACGTGTATTTCCTTTGTTCAGAAAAAAGGGAAGGGGCTATTTTATAACGACTTCAAACAACTATTTCACCAGAAAAATAGCCAGTCAGAGCCCAGTACGTACAAGCAGGAACAGTGGTCCGTTAGTAAAAACTCACTACTCGTTTTTGTTCGGCACATTTATCGACAGGTCAAGTACAATTACGATATCTATTTCAGATAGCGGCCTACCTAACTTACCAATGACACAGACCTACGACTTCCCCAATGTCACGCTGCTGATTACCCATTACAATCGTAGCCACTCATTGGAAAACCTATTAACTTCTTTCAAAAGGCTCAACTGTTGCTTTGGCGATATCGTTGTGTCGGATGATGGTAGTAAAGAACCGCACGTAACGCACCTAACCCAGCTTCAAAAAACCTTTGGTTTTCAACTCATTACAACGCCCGTAAACCGAGGATTAGGCAATAACATAAACAAAGGGCAAGACGCCGTTAAGACCCCGTACACGCTGTATATCCAGGAAGATTTTGAGCCTATGCCCGAATTCCCGGACAAGCTGGTCGACGCACTGGCCATTATGACCCAACAACCTGGCTTTGATATTATCCGGTTTTACGCCTACATGCGCTACCCATATATGAAACAGTATGACGCTTCGTTTTCGGAGATGTTCATTCCGCCCTGGGCAATCAATTACAAGAAACTCTACTTTTACAGCGACCACCCGCACCTGCGCAGAAGCTCTTTCTTTGCCAAATTCGGCCGGTATGTGGAAGATATCCATCCTGACCAGACCGAATACCGAATGAGTATTTCCTTTATTCAGAAAAAAGGGAAAGGGTTATTTTACAACAACTTCAAGCAACTATTTCACCAGAAAAATAGTCAGGAAGAGCCCAGCACCATCCATCGAAAGCGATGGACCTTTAGTAAAAATCCGTTTATAGCAACCTATCGTTACCTATACCGCCATTTGAAATTCAATTACGATATTCACTTCATGCGGCTCGACTCGAACAAAGCGAAGTGAGTTTTATTTTTTTAACCACAGAGGCACAGAGAACACAGAGTTTTAAAAGATTGCTTTTTATCTCTTAAACTCTGTGTTCTCTGTGCCTCTGTGGTTAAAATTTTTACCCTGTTACGTCAATTAACCTTCAGCACTTTCTGTAATACCCGCTCGCCGTCTTGTTTAATTTCCAGGATATAGACGCCACCCGCCAGTTGCGACAAATCGATCTTTTCAGAGAAGGCATTTCCGGTTTTAGAAATTTTGGTTGTCTGATGTAAGCGCCCCAGGCCCGCATCGAACAGGGTAACTTCCAAAGGCGTATCACTTACCCGTTCGGCCTGAATGCTCACATAACTGGCCGTTGGGTTCGGGAAGACCCGAACGGACTCAGCCAGGCTTTTCCCCTCGGTTGGTGTTGTAGCCGCAATTCTGGCATTCGGTGCTACCGTTCCGGCCACAACAAACATCGGCGTTTCAGTCACTGTAAGGAGTAGTTTACCCTGATCTGTACTGACCGTTTGCAGCTCCATGTCATTGCTACCTACTTTAGGCCTGTAAATTTGTGCCTGTGTAGCAGTACCCAAATCCAGTGTATACAGGGCTGTACGGCCAATTTCATCCGGAACGACCAGCACATAGGCCGATTTGCCATCCTTCTCGTACCGGTCGACAATTGGATTGCTGTGGGTAGTTTCTTTGTAGCTGTATTCGCCGAAAAGTTTCTTGGTTTGATACAGATAATCGGCGGCTGGCCGGCGGCTTACATCATCCCCATTGGCCAGGCCGGAGGTTCCAAACATGCCACCCGTTCCGTTGTCATCGTAGAGTTGATAGAAGAATAACTTCTCGATTCCCTTCCTGGCGTAGAGTAAAGCCGTCCGTAGAATCCAGTCGCCCTGGGTTTCGAGAGCGGATTTAGCACCAATTGGAATAGCACGTATTGGGCTTCCCTGGTTGACATCATAACCAGCCTCCGTAATCCAGACGGGCATATCGTACGATTGCCGATGGGCCGTTTGCCGGAAGTCATCGGCTATGCGATCAATCGGTGTCACCTCGGGTGCAGCTCCCCGAGTCGATGTTCCGCTCTGTGACGACGATGTATTATCGGAATACATGTGGTAGTTAATGATATCCCAGCATAAGTTAACGGTGCCATCTGGCTTATAGCCCCGATACTGTTTGCACCAGTCGATCATTCCCTTCACATAGTCAGAGCCGCTGGATGCTGACGCCAATCCGCCAATGACCACTTTCACACTCGGGTCGGCATTTTTCACACCCACACCAGGTCCCATTGTGTTTTTATGACCATCGTAAAAAGCAGACAGGTTAGCGGCATATTCACGGGCGGTCTGATACGCCTTTCTACCCTTCCACCACTTATCGCGTTCATTATCGCATTCGATGTACTTGATCAGGCCCAGCCCTATTTTAACGGTATTGGGGTTATCACCCGTCCAGCGTGGTGTTGTGTTCACACTCACCAGAGCCGGGTTTACGTTGGTATTACTGCCATACCTAGCCATGTACTGAAAGCCCGCCTTGGCCTGTTCCAGATAGGACAAAGGATCGGAAAAATCCTTCCCATAGCGCAACGGAACATTTTCGCCATCCCGCTGATCCTGCGGATAGGTATTCGCCATCCAGTCCGGAATCGTTTTCAGACAGGCCAAGACTTCGATACCTTCGGCCTTACAGCGTTCGTAAATGGCATCAAAATTCCAGCCACCGCTTAGGGTTGGATTGTAGGAATAGTCGCCTTCGTTGGCTTCCAGCTTGTTCCAATCCATATAATGCCTGATGCCCGAGAAGCTTTTCACAACATTCATTTTCGATTCATTGATCTGCCAGGGCGTATTGCCATCCTCAAAGTTCCACTCGTAGGCATTGACCCCTAACATATCCTTTAGCTTCACCGATTTTGCCAAAGCTGGTGTAAAGGTTTGCCCAGAAGGGGTGTAGGAACCATACAATTCCATTTCTGTTGGGAAAGCCCCGTAGGTATTGATAACCAGATAACGCGCATTCGTAATGGGTTGATCCAGTTTAAACCTGGCGTCTCCACTTGTTGACCGATCCGGATAAGGGCCAACCCAGCCGCCATACTGATCGCCGGTGAAGGTGGCAATCTGAATCCGCTCCCATTGATCGGTAATGATCGACAAGGTCATTGGGTTACTCGTAAAGTCGCCTGTAAAGTCGTAGAATTTAAGACTGGCAATCGTCATCGACTCGCCCTCCAGCAAGGGGTAATACGCATCGTACCTGGGTAATACCTTTCCCCAACCGGTTTCAACGTTCACGTCCGTAATCCCATCGAACAAGCCATCCAACCCGTTGCTGACGTTATTGAGCTGATACCAACGTTTGGCATCAATCGGAATTTTCTGGTTAGCTGTTACAACCGTAGAAGAAGTTACGGTTGAAGAGGTAACCGTTTGCGTTTGGGCAACATTGGTAGCCGCCAGATAGGAGGCCGAAGCCGCCTGCGACGCTGTAATGACCGACGATCCGGCACCCACAACCGAGGCTTTCCAGGCACCACTAGTATTGGAAACGGCAATAACAGATGGATTAGACGACGTAAAGGTGACTGGCACTTCGGTGTTGTTCGTTGTTGCCACCAGATTGAAATCCGCATCGCCAACTGTTTTATTGGGCAGTGCTCCAAACGTTATAACCGCAGGACTTAGCACAGCGCCCCCTTGCGTAACCGTAAACCAGTTGAAATTAAAGGCCCCTGGATTGGTGTAGATGCGCAAAACCTGACCACCTGCGGGTAAGGTAGCTGTGGTACTAACGGTAGTCCAGTTCTGCCAGCCATAGGTACGAGGTACGCTTACACTACCCAGCGTGTTGCCATCTTCTGATTTGATATAAATGATCCCATTGCCATAGCTATTGGCCACCCGGAACTGGAAGGTATATACCCCGGCCGATGCCACACTGACGTTATAATCCATCCAGTCGCCATCATCGATATAGGCCAGATTCTGCCCGCCCCCGTCATCGGAGGTGGTTTCTGGCCGAACATCGCTGGCCATATCAAACGACTCGGCTTCAATTTTACCCGGTAAACTCCGGCTAGTTGCGGCCTCGAACCAGTTCAGATTCCAGTTACCTTTTACCACATACAGCCGCAATTTCTGACTCCCGGCCGTTAGGTGAGCCGTGGCTCCAAGAGTTTGCCAGTTCTGTAAACCGCCCGTACGGGGCACATCGACAGATGTTAAGACTGTACCATCGGTTTTGCGCAGCTCGAACTTGGCACCATCGCCCCACCCATTGGCGACACGAAATTTAAAGGAATAAATGCCTGACGACGCTACCGCTACGTTATAATCCAGCCAATCGCCATCGTCAATGCTATTTATATTCTGTCCACCACCTACGTCCGACGTGGTTTCTTGCTGCATTCCTTGCATGGCGGTGTAATCCTCAGCTTCTACATGACCGGGTAGCGCGGACCCGTTTTGCGTAACGCTGAACCAGTTGAAGTTCCAGGTACCTGGATTGGTGTAGATACGCAACACCTGGCTGCCCGCGGGTAAGGTCGCCGTGGTGCTGATGGTAGTCCAGTTTTGCCAACCATAGGTGCGGGGTACACTCACGCTGCCCAATGTGGTACCATCCTCGGCTTTTATATAAATGACCCCATTGCCGTAACTGTTGGCAACCCGGAACTGGAAAACATACTCTCCCGCCGAAGCCACACTGACGTTATAATCCATCCAGTCGCCATCATCAATGTAGCCCAGATTCTGCCCGCCCCCGTCATCCGAGGTGGTTTCTGGCCGCACATCACTGGCCACATCAAACGACTCAGCTTCGATTTTACCAGGTAAACTCTGGCTTGCCGATACCTCGAACCAGTTCAGGTTCCAGTTGCCTTTTACCACGTACAGCCGCAGCATCTGGCTACCGGCCGTCAGGTGAGCCGTTGCTCCAAAGGTCTGCCAGCTTTGCAAACCGCCTGTGCGGGGAATGTCAAGGAACGTAAGTACCGTACCATCTGCTTTACGCAGTTCGAGCTTGGCACCATCGCCCCAGCCATTGGCTACCCGAAACTTAAAGGAGTAAACGCCATCCTGAGGGACACTAACCGAGTAATCCAGCCAATCGCCATCGTCTATACTACTGATGTTCTGCCCCCCGCCTACATCCGAGGTTGTTTCAAGTTGAAGTCCCTGCATAGAGTCGTAACTCTCTGCCTCCACATGGCCCGGTAACGAACTAACAATAAACTGGTTACCGCGTTCAACCAGCCCAAGCATCTCTGCTAGTTTGTTTGGAACTAAGGTCCACATCCGCCCGGACGACCGGGACAGAACTGTAAAGGTTGCTGTTACAAAGAATAGGCTAATGAAAAATAGAAGTTTTTTCATTTTTATGGTGTTTTGTTGAACTGGATGGTATGAATTACATCTTGATTTTCTGGCACTTTTATTGCCGGAGACAACGTCTAGAACGAACCTAAGCTGCTGATTTGCAGTCAGTGCCCTTTCAATCAACTGCTTGTGTAAAATCCTCGTAATTTACAACTTAACTTCATTATTACATAAGTCCATTCGAGTAACTTTTTATTTACTCAACTAAAAAAAGATAAACTAAGATTAGTTTATTGTAATTTTGTATCTTAAATTGTCTTTAAATAGTAAAAAATTACCAGACACGCGGAAAAAGATATACTATGATTAATTTCATTTTACTTATCATTACTAGTTATCTGTTATTCAACGTTTTATACATCTTCATTTCAGCAGTTGCGGGCCGTTTGGGCCATGCAGATGACTCGATGGTCACCGAGGGTAATCCACTACGTCGTATTGCTGTACTTATTCCAGCCTACAAAGAAGACAGTGTCATTTTAGGATCAGTAGTTGCCAATTTAAAACAATCCTACCCTACAGATTGGTATGATCTAATCGTAATTGCGGATTCCTTTCGCCCTGAGACCCTGGAGCAATTGGCTACCTATCCAATTAAAGTAATACCCGTGCAGTTTGAGCAATCGACGGTCCAGAAATCTATTACGTATGCGCTAAATTCGCTTCCGGAAGGGCTTTATGATATCATTGTTATTTCTGATGCGGATAATCACATGGCGCCTGATTTTTTACAGCGCATAAATCAGGCTTTTTCGGAAGGCTGGCGGGCCATACAGGGCCACAGGGTGGCCAAAAATACCAACACGAGTGTGGCTATTTTCGATGCCATGAATGAAGAGGTAAACAATAACTTATTTCGGGCAGGTCAGCGGGCACTCGGTCTATCGGCTACCCTTATTGGCTCAGGCATGGGTTTCGAGCCCGCGATTATGAAGCGAGCCATGAATCAGATACAGACCGTTAGTGGCTACGATAAAGAATTGGAGATGCTTCTTCTGGTCGCTGGCATCAAAATAGGCTATTTACACAAAGCCTTTATATTTGATGAAAAGGTCCAGAATATTGCCGTGTTTGAGCGGCAGCGTACGCGCTGGACAGCCGCTCAGGTCTATTTTATTAAAGAATATTTTGGGGTAGGCATGCGGCAGTTGGCACTTGGCAATAAACATGCCTTTAATGCTCTGGTTAAATCATTATTATTACCCAGAACCCTCCTGCTCGTTTCGGTATTTTTGCTGTTCCTTATCAACCTGGTCGTTGCCAATCCCACATTTATAGGGGTATCTGCGGGACTGATTGGTCTGCTGTCATTTAGCTTAGCCGTATCCATACCTCTTTATTTGTGGCGCAAAATTTCCATACGCGACTTCTTTGTATTACCTGCTCTGATCTTTAGTATGATGCGCAGTTTATTTAAAATTAAACAGGCTGGCAAAAAATTCTTACATACACCACACACAGAAACGCCAGATAAGTCAAGTATAGAAAGTCAAGTGGCTAAACAGTCATAGCCAGCCATGGCAGGGAATTAGCTAGTCAATTTAACTAACTCCTGGCGAATTAGGGGTATAGCCTGATTAAGACCGGTTTTAAATTGATTCCAGGTAGCCAGAATCTCTTCTTTACCAGCGCCATCTGCCACTTGTGCTTCTATACTCCTTAGGTTGGTTTCTAATGTAGTTAAGCCAACCATACCCACCCAGGGCAATAGTTTGTGAGCTTGGCTGGCAACTTCAGGCCAACTATGTTGATCTATTTTAGTGTCAATATCCTGGAAATCCGGGAACGTTTCGTCTAGAAAAAGTTCAAATAGGCTGGCAATCTGCTCAGTGTCTCCATCGTATAATTCATTAAGGCGTTGGTAATCAATAACATGAGAAACAACCGAATCAGAATCTGCCATACTAATCAACTACTCTGGTTAACTATGAACTAAATAATTTCAACTTTTCTGACTTAAACGATTCTGTGGATTCTATAGGGCCCAAAAGCAGCTACAAAATCCACAGAATCGTTTAAGCCAGCGTATATAAGTCACTAAATATTAACCTGGCGTTGGCTGTATTTAGCGATCTTATTAAATAAATCCTTTGGGTTAAACGGCTTTGTAACGTAATCATCCATACCCACAAGAACTGCTCGATCTCTGTTACTAAATGTAGCGGATGCGGTCAGTGCAATAATTGGAATTGTTGCATTCATTTTTCTGATCTCTGCCGCGGCTGTATACCCATCCATGACGGGCATCTGCAAATCCATTAATACCAAATCAAATTGTGTGTCCCTGCATTTGTTGACCCCTACAAGCCCATTTTCTGCGGTATCCACTTCAATCCCCCACTTATTTAAAAACTTTAAAGCCACTTTCACATTAACGGGGTAATCTTCTACCAATAATACCCGTAATCCTTTCAGGGTTTTATCATCAACAGCATCCGTTACAGATACAATTGGAGCCGCGGTTGTACTAATTGGCAAATTCAGCGTAAACGAGAATGTGGCTCCTTTACCTTCCTGGCTTTCTACCTGAATGGCGCTTCCATACAGCTCCAGCAGTTTTTTAGTAATAACAAGGCCTAGTCCTGTTCCACCAAACTTACGGGTCGTTGCTGAATTGGCCTGCGTAAACATAGTGAAGATAGCCTCCTGTTTGTCTGGTGCAATACCAATCCCTGTATCCTGTACAGACACATAAATAGAAGCTTTATCGTCTGTTCGATGCTCAAGCGCCAGTTCAATAGAAATGGTTCCCTGCTGGGTAAATTTAATGGCGTTCGATACCAGATTTGTGAGTACCTGACCAATTCGAAGTGAGTCACCAACTAGGGCATTCGGTATGTCATCGTCAATCATTAACCGAATCCGATTCCCTTTCTCCTGTGCTTTTGCCTGCTGAGCCCGTTTAATGTTTGATACAAGTTGCCGGAAGTCAAACGTAATCTCTTCCAATTCAACTTTGCCGGCTTCTATCTTGCTAAAATCCAGAATATCGTTGATTAAAGCCTGAAGATGTTCGATTGAAAACTGGAGCGTTTTCAGATTTTCTGTCATTGACGGAGGCACTTCTTCCTGCAACATCAGGTACGTCATACCCACAATTCCGTTCAGCGGTGTTCGGATTTCGTGGCTCATCATCGACAGAAAATCCGACTTAGCCTGCGTAGCATTTTCAGCTACTTCTTTAGCTTGCCGCAATTCGGCTTCAATTGTTTTTCGGTACTCAATCTGACGCTGCAGAAAATTAACCAAACCGACTAGATTATTAGGGTCAAAATCAGCAATGGCATCCCCTTCCGGCACTTCAATTAACTCAATTGCGCCGATCAGTTTTTCGACAGATTGACGTCGCTGACTAACTTCTTCCTTAAGCTTCTGATTTATTTCTGTGTACTCCCGATCGTTCACTAAAGCTGAATGTTCCAGCAATTCTTTGTCACGATCAAAACTCTGGTAAGACTCATTGACTGCCTGTATAAACTGTTGTAAGTTCTTGTCCTGCAAACTCTCTTCTGTCAAATGCCGGTGAATTTGGCGTGCCAGTGTTTTATGTAACTTACTTTCTTCCATAATTTACTGCTCAGAAAGGATAGTTATAGTCATGGTTTGATTATGAAGTTCTCCTGGTGATGCCGGTCCGGCTGGTGCGATTTCGCCATACGAATAAAAGCCCGTCATATAGAGTTGATTACCAAAAATATCACTTGCAACTTCCACTTCTTCTTCCGTACGTTGCCCTAATACCAATTTACGCCCAACACAGCTAATGAGTATAGCCAGTTCGGGCGTTTTTCCTAATTGAGTAAGCGCATTCTGAGCGGCTAGCGCCGAGGCTTCCACCAGTCGGTCCAGGTTAGCCCGCATAAACCGAACACAGGCCCCTTCCGGTATATCGCCAGCGAATGTCATACTTTTTGTGGTTTCGTTAATCGACAGAATCGTTCGCACAAGCGGTTGAGAATCGGGCGAGATACGAATAGATAAGGGGAAAAGCAATGCTGTTCCAGGTAGTCCTTCAGCATATCTTCCCAGGTAATCTTTATATAAGTCCAAGGCATCCCGGTCATCAATCTGGTACAATTCATTATAAACGGACTTCGTCACTTCACGTTCGGGGCCAAATACATCCCATCCGCCCATTGTGCCATGACCGATTTTCAAATCAGTACCATACAGCCCAATGCCCACTACTTTACCAGATACCGGATTTTGATTGGCCCCAACCAGGGTTCGCTCGAAACGGCCTGCATCACCAGCGAGACCGCCTATAACAGGAACTGGGTGGCTTAACCATCGATTACTCGCTTCAATTAACTCACTTCCATTCACAACACCACCATCCGATATGAGAATAATGGCTAACAAAGTTTCCTCATCCAGAGCGCGGGCCAGTTTTTCGCCGACCGCATAGCTTTCCTTATGATTACTAATATCAAACTGTACAGTCCGGACCGTTGTCTTTTCAAATTCAATGGCCGTAACAACTATCGTATCATCATAAACCTTTTCACCTATAATTTCTCCAGATGTAGAGTTAATGATAATCTGAGCATTGGGGTATTGCTCTTTTAAATACTCATGTGGATCTGTCTTTTCTAACAGCTTTCGCTCACCGAATGCCAAAACTAATGATGCTTTCTCAGGCAGAAAGCCAGGAGTTTCAGAAATTGCGTCCCAACTAGTACTCGAAAACTTCGCTTGCCTTATTTTCATAAAAATCGCTTATAGCAAATTCAAGACAATATATAACTCGATTTCATTTATTAACAAAACTACCAAAAAAAGTAAATAAATTATTTAGTAGAAGGCCCTACAGCTATTTATTTTTCCTTTCTTGATAAATGGAATACAAAAACAATGAAATTGACAAGTTTACTTATTCTTCATAAACTAAATGTAGCTATACTACAAATTTATCTCCCTAAAAAGGCGAATCCGACAGACTTTGCTAAGTTACTTAGATGGTATTTGAGTACGTACTTCACGCGTAAAGTAAAACAAGCCTACCCTGTATTAACCATAATCAGTTCTCATAATAACCAGCCTAAACCAAAGCGTGATTATCAGCAAGGCACACGATAGGTTATAAGTAAGTACTTTATGCCTTACTGACTAGTTGACCAATTATAATGCCACAAGTTTCCGATTCAGTTTTACTTTTACAGATCAGTTTTCAATTTATACCCTATGTCGCTTTCACGATTCTGCATTCTCCTTCTTTTATCAATTCTATGCACCACATTTTCATTGGCTCAACCCGCAAAGTCGTCGGTAAAACGAGCGGGCAATCCAGTTTTCCCGGGCTGGTACGCTGATCCTGAAGGAGTTATTTTTGGAAAAACTTACTGGATCTACCCAACTTACTCAGCACCCTACAACCAGCAGATATTTTTCGATGCCTTTTCCTCCTCGGATTTAGTCACCTGGACCAAACATAGCCGAATTCTGGACTCAACGGCAGTAAAATGGGCAAAACGGGCCATGTGGGCTCCAGCCATTATCGAAAAGGGAGGTAAGTATTTTTTATTCTTTGGGGCCAACGACATTCATGATGATAAAAAAGAAGTGGGTGGCATTGGGGTGGCCGTTGCAGACAACCCAGCTGGCCCATTCCGCGATTATCTGAGCAAACCTTTAGTTGGACAGATTCATAATGGTGCACAACCCATTGACCAGTACGTATTTAAAGATGGAGACGGTCAATATTATCTGCTGTATGGTGGATGGAGCCATTGTAATATTGCCCGCTTAAAAGACGACTTCACGGGTTTGCTTCCATTCGCTGACGGCACACTATTTCGAGAAATAACGCCTAAAGGATACGTTGAAGGCCCCACCATGTTCGTCCGGAATGGAAAGTATTACTTTATGTGGTCTGAAGGCGGCTGGACTGGGCCGAACTACTCTGTTGCTTACGCAGTCTCCAACTCCCCCTTTGGCCCGTTTGAGCGGGTTGGTAAGATTTTGCAACAAGATCCTACTGTAGCCACCGGAGCAGGCCACCATTCGGTTATTCAGGTACCCGGAACGGATGAGTGGTACATCGTTTACCACCGGCGTCCGTTAACCGAAACGGATGGGAACCATCGTGAAACGTGCATCGACCGTATGTATTTTGACGACCAGGGCGCTATTAAACCCGTCAAAATTACCGTTGAAGGCGTTGAGGCTCGAGCGCTAAAATAACCAGTTCCTAGTTCCCAGAATGAACGAACGGGTAGGTTTACACGTAGTAACCAGATACGGTAAACTAAAGCCGGTTAAATTATGGGTAAAGGCGATATAAAGTCCCGCAAAGGAAAGATTGCAAGAGGTTCATATGGCATTAGTCGTCCTAGAGTTGTTGCCAAAACAACAGCACCAAAATCGGAGATTTCCAAACCGGAACCAGAGCCCCAAGCCTAATACAATACACATCAACAAAAAAGCATCGCTATTGAAAACAGCGATGCTTTTTTGTTGATGTGTAAACTTCAGTATATTACTCAATCAACGTGTTTTCGCACCACCCGTCTTGCGTTGCGGTGGCGTCGTTTTTGCTGGCTGCGGAGTAGCTATGGGCAGTTCCGGTACAACAGGTACAATTGGGTCCGGCTCAGGTATTGATTCAGAACGTCGGCTACGGCCCTCATGGAAAATAACAAAGCCGATTAGTAGAAGTAATAATACATTGCATACCAGATCTACGGTATCGCCAGTACGGGCTAAGGGCGGATCAAACCGAAACTCAATCGTGTGTTTACCCGCTGGGATTCGCATAGCTCGTAACACGTAATTGGCCCGAAGATGCTGAGCAGGTTTACCGTCAATAAAGGCCTGCCAATCCTCATTTCCTCTATAATAAACTTCCGAGAAAACAGCCAGCCCATCGCGGGTAGCATTGGTTTGGTAAATTAACTTGTCAGGGCGATAGCTCGTCAATTGAATTGAGCTACCCGTATGATCCATCGTAGCTGGTAAATTACCAAGCTCAGGAGCAAATCGTTTATCAACCACGGCCGAATCGCGTGGGTTCAGTGTTTTCATGGCCGCAATTTCTTCGTCGGCATTAGCTACCTGTTGTACGGTTCCTACAAACCAGGCCGCGCCCAGCACTTCGGGATTGGGAATAACAACGGGACCGGCAGGCTGTTGCTGTGGATTGGCCGGATCAGGCTGTCCAGGCTGAATAACATACTTTGCATTCAGCATATTCAGAATATTCAGCGTATTTGGTTGAAAAGCGAAGTTGATCAACTCATTATAGCGCCGTAATCGGGTCGTATTATACCCCCCAATGGATCGGTGAAAATACGACGTTCGGTTGGTTTCCATAAAGGAGCCTGTCTGATCAAATACGCGGTAATCCAGGGATTTATCCTGCAAAATCTGCTGATCGGCAGCTGTTGGTTCAAAGAGAACGCTGGCTACGGTTTTTGAGATAAAATCGGCACTGTTCAGAAAGCGTTTATCGACCAAGAACAAATCAAAAACAACGATTGTCAGCACCAGCGGATAAAAGATTACCGACTTGATTTTATCGGTGATAAACAGCCAGACGGCGCCAGCAGCCAACAAAATCAGGATTATAGACCGGAATGCATCGGAGCGTAGAAGGCTCTGCCGGTCGCTAATAAGAGCACCTTGAAACTCCTTACCTGCTTCACCGAAAATACTGGATAAAATTCGGCTGTCATTTGGCGACTGGAACGAAAAGAATGCCCCCCCGGCTATTGCTAAAACAAGCGCAACACCCGCCGTTAGTCCGAGACTAATCAACAGCGGTTGCCGCAATTGAGCAAAGGTCAATTTCTGATTAACTATCGTTTGAAGCCCTAATGCAGCACCGGCGGCAAAAAATAACTGGGCCAGACAAAGAGCCATGGTCATGGCTCTGAACTTGTTCAGATAGGGCAGATTATCAAATAGAAATTCATTAAAAAACAGCAGATTTTTACCCCAGGCCAGCATAATCATCAGTAAAGCTGCACTGATGAGCCACCAACGGATCGACCCACGGATAACAAACATCCCCAATACAAACAGGAACAACAACGCTGCCCCTGCATAGGCAGGTCCGCCTACAATGGGTTGGTCGCCCCAGTAGGTTGGTGCGCCCAGTTCGGCCATTTGTTTTGCAGCTGATGGATCAATACCCCGGCTCGTCATGGCCTTATAAAATTCCGAATCCGTAGACAACCCTCCCCCGGACGAAGCTCCTCCAGCGGCATTTGGGATAAGTAATGTCAATGTTTCGGCTTTACCGTAACTATAACTAAATGCATAGTCTTTATCCAGCCCACCTTTCGACTCACTACTTGGTGCCTTACCATCTGGATTGGTTGTCTTAGCGGTCAGTTCTGACTTTCCCCGAATTGTTTCTTTCGTATACTGATTCAGCACCAGCAAACGCTTGCCAAAGCTCCCGGCTCCCAGGGCAACGGCCACTGCCAGCGTTGCCAAACCAAAAGCAAGCTGACGGCCTTTCCCCGCCCGAATCAAAGCGATACTCTCAATGAGTACATACAGCCCAATTGTCATAAATAGGTAATAGGTGATCTGAATATGATTGGCCCCCAGTTCCATACACATAAAGAAACCCATGAGTGCAGCGCCAAACCAGTACCGTCCCCGAAGCGCCAGAATCACACCCGCTAACATGCCCGCTCCGTAGCCTAGCGCAAAGAGCTTTGAAACGTGCCCTGCTTCCAGACTAACAATACTGAACGTTCCAAATCCGTAGGCAACGGCTCCAAGTACCGAGAGCCATGAATTACAGCCAAGGACCACTAATAGAATATACATACTCAGCATCACCACGAAGATGATGCTAGCCGTGTTTGGCAGTATGTTAACGACGCCCATTACGGCTTTATAGACCAGAATATAGGGGTAATTAAAGTCGATCATGTAGCCTGGCATGCCGCTAAAAACAGCATCAGTCCAGAGTGGCTTCTCGCCCGTTTGCTGCGTGATTTCACGAATTTCGCGCGCTGATGCAGACGCTTCCTGTACGTCGTGCATAGATAGCGTCTTCCCTGATAAAACCGGCGAGAAGTACATAATAGCCAGCACGAGTAATCCTAGTACAGCAATCAGGTGTGGGCGCAGGCGGGTCTGCCAGCGCGGTTGGAAAGGGGTAGTTTGGTTCATAAAATCAACTGATACATAGTCCAAAGATACGGCTTTGTAGCAAAATGGACAGGGTGAGCAGAGATTGTTAGCGGCTAATAATGCCAGTTGATAGGATTAAAGGGCATTAAAACTTCGATAAACTACCTACCGCTTAATCAATTTTGGATTTTACTCAGTTTGACCCTACCCGATGAGTGGGCCAACCGTAATGGCTTACAAATTACCACCAACACAACAGTTAGTAGTCTAATTATCAGCTATTTATTTTAATAAAACATAATCCCAACCGACTTTCATTAACTGCTTATTCAGCCTACATGGCCGGTATGGTAAGTGTTGATGTGGCGGTTTTTTTTAGTATAAAAAGTAACCAGCGATTTGCCACCTAGTCTAAAAATTCAAAATCTAACCCATAAGTAATTTTAAATATTAATAAAATGAACGCCAAGCACCACTTACTTATCGTGGACGAAAATCCATACGTGGTTGATATACTTGTACAGACGCTTACTAAAGATTTTAAGATTACAGTGGCTAGTACCGGGCAGGAAGCAGCCCGCCTGTTAATCCAGGGTAATCGATTTGACTGTGTACTTACAGAGCTTGACCTGGCATTCTTTAATGGTCTGGAATTAACCAAGCTTATTCGGATGAGCCGATTAGCGTCTCAAACGCCTGTGGTTATTCTCTCAAATGTACCTGACAGTGCTACTCGAATTCAGTGTCTGGAGCAAGGTGTTGATGCTTTTCTGTCAAAGCCATTTAATCCGCTTGAAGTTAAAGCCAAACTACACGCTCTATTACGGCGCGCAGATTCACCGATTGAGGAACCTCAGAGACGATTAGTACCTGCACCGGTACAGTCCGACGCTAAGCCATTCTGGCAACAAAAATCCCGGATTCTTTCTATGCTGTTCGGCAGCTACGCACTACCGCAAAGCGCCTAGTTTTATTGATTAATTGAGATGGTATGCTGGCTCAACTCAGCTACCTATTTACTCAATTAATCATGAAAGCGTATGTCAGCAAATTAAGTCAACTCACAAAAGCACTCCCAAGCTGAATCTGATCAATACACCTCTACATTTCTGGGATTTTTTTGAGAAAAAATAAAAATTAATGCATGTCACCTTAAGAGATTCTTAAGGTATCATCGGTTATTTTCTGTCTGGTAACAACTCGTTCCACAGTGGAGGATACTACCACCGAATCGGCAATCACCGGACGTTCATACAACTCAATTTTAAGTAAAACGAATGCCATTGTTTTGTGTCTTATTAGTCATGGAAGACGATCTGATCGCCAACCGGCTTGCAACCATTGTTGGGGCAACCTGTTCAATAGTGCGATTTAGAGAGGGGAAAGATGCAGAAAAATGGTTAACCGATAGCCAGAAAGTAGACCTAATCATCTCCGATAAAAATAGCGGACAAGCTATGGTAACAATCGTCCGGAATAAGGATGATTACCGCTTGGTTCCTTTTCTGGTTACCTGTCGCTTTGGAGAGACCCACTTACTAAAGACAACGCTGGTGGCAGGCGTTACAGATATTTTGGTCATCAATGAAGAGAACTACAAGCTTCAGTCAAAAATAGACTATTACCTTGGTTTAAATAGCCAGGTTCGAGCCTTCCGTGAAACTGGTACTTCTCCCACCGTTGTTCATCATTTCCGCCTGCCCTGGTGGAAACGCTTCATCGATATCAGCGTTTCGCTGACGATCCTGATTCTGTTATCTCCCGTCATGCTGCTGGTCTCACTGATTATTTTCCTGGATTCCAGAGGTCCAATCATTTACAGATCAAAGCGAGCCGGAGCAAATTTTCATGTCTTCGATATGTACAAATTTCGAACCATGAGTGTTAAAGCTGACCAGTTGCTTAATGAATTAGCCTCTCAAAATATTTATACCCAGACTAAAGTCGAGGGAGTACATCTCAACGGGGCAGAAAAGCTATGTAGCACCTGTAAAGAGCAGGGCCTGTCTTGCCAACGGTTACTGATTGACCATAATCGGTCGATCTGCGAAAAAATATATCTGGAGGAATCAGAAAGTTCAGCAAAGTTCATGAAGTTCCGTAATGACCCTCGCGTTACCCGATTTGGTGCCTTCCTGCGGAACAGTAGCATTGACGAGCTCCCCCAATTAGTCAATATTCTGCTGGGCGATATGTCTTTAGTTGGCAATCGTCCATTACCGCTTTATGAAGCAGAAAAGCTGACCTCCGATGAATTTGCGAAACGATTTGCGGGCCCAGCTGGCTTAACGGGCCTGTGGCAGGTAAAAAAGCGCGCAAAGGGTCAGGGGCCAATGTCTGACCGGGAGCGAACCTTACTCGATATTGAATACACAAATAACTTCTCCTTTAAAACAGACCTTCAGATAATCTGGAGGACTTTTTTCAGTTTATGGCAGAAAGAGAACGTATAGGCGATGGCGGGCAGCGCATCGGCGAGTCGGCTCTCGTGTCGATCATTACGATCAACTACAACCAGGCTGAACTAACCCGCCAATTTCTGGAATCGGTAAAGGAGCTAACCTACCCTAACTATGAACTTATTGTAGTCGATAATGCCTCTGTCCAGCTTTTAAGCGATTATCTTGATCCGGCTGAGTATGCGCACCTCCGATTAATTCGAAGTGAAGTCAATCTAGGTTTTACGGGTGGAAACAATCTAGGCATACAGGAAGCAAAAGGTGATTTTTTCTTCATTGTCAATAATGATACTGAGCTAGCACCAACTGTACTAGAGGAACTACTAACGCCATTCCGTGAAAATAAACAGGTTGGCGTTACCTGCCCTAAAATCAAGTTCTTTGATGCACCTCAGTTGGTGCAGTATGCGGGGTATAACCCGATAAATCTGTACACAGGTACGGCAACAGCTATTGGTTTTAATCAGAAAGATGACGGCCGCTTTGACCAGCCCCACCCAACTTACTTTGCTCATGGGTGTGCTATGCTGGTAAGCCGACAGGTTGTGGAGCAGGTGGGCCGCTTTGCCGAACGTTTCTTTCTGTATTACGAAGAACTCGACTGGTCGCAGCGTATCCGAAATGCTGGGTTTGTTATTTATTACCAACCAACCGCATCTATTCTGCATAAAGAATCGGCTTCGGTTGGCCAGAATAGCACACTTAGAACCTACTACCTAACCCGCAATCGGATCCTGTTTATGCGACGGCACTGCTCGTCATTTCAGCGGTTGGTCTTCTACTTATTCTTTGGCGTTTTCGTGTTTCCCAAGCACATGTTTACCTACGCGATAACCGGGAAGTTAAAACACGCAAAAGCCTTTATCCAGGGTGCACTCTGGAATGTAACATCCACAAGTGTATCAGCGGTATAAGCTCTAACCACAGCACAGGCAATGACACACAATCACAGTAAGGCTTTCGTTCAGGCAATTAAGTCACTCATGTTAAGCAGTACGCCTATAGCCCTATATGCGTTGGGACGTATCTATTTGCTTTCCCCCTCGCTGATTTTTCTATCAACGGTAATCTGGTCCACGCAGTTAGGAAGCACAGAAAGTGTATTGGTGACTCCTCTTTTCCACTTGAGTCTAATAAGTATACTTCCTGTTTTTTTTCTCAATGCCCTGATCGGGTTCTATGCAAATCGACAGGTTTCAGAGAAAAACGCTCTGCAACCTGTGTGAGCCAGTAAATAAGCTAGTTAAACCTCAGGCATAGTAGCTAAATGACGAGTTAATGAAGACCACGCTTGACCATACGATTTTTACCACGGACCCATGGCGCGAAAACCGTTGGGTTTTACCGTTGCTGGGTCTACTGTTTGCTCTGCTTGCAGGCTGGCTGATTGGTTCGTGGGGCGTTTTGGGTGCTCTGATGACGGTGGGTGTACCTGTTGGTTTGATTTTGGTAGTGGCTATATTGCTTGAACCGCGAATCGGGCTGCTGGCGTATGTAAATTTTAGTTTTCTAATCGGCTTTACTCGGTTTCTTACTGTCGAGCTTGCCGTTGGTACGGCCCTTGATGGAATACTCGTATTAACCTTATTGAGTACGTTCCTGAATGGAAAACGAATGGATTGGACGCGGCTCCGGCGGCCCGCGTTCTGGATCTTGATCGTTTGGCTGTCGTTTACCATTCTGGAGTACTTTAATCCGGAACATCCGCACCCCTCCTCCTGGTTTTACCACGCCCGTTCCTTTTCATTAAGCTGGTTCCTGATCGCTATTATCGTTTCGGTGAATCCGATTACAAAAAGAGACATTAAATGGCTTTGCATCCTATGGCTTGTGTGGTCGTTTCTGGCGGCTTTATGGGGATTCAAACAGCAGTACATCGGCCTGGAACCCGCCGAACTCCGTTGGCTGGCCGCAGGTGCTGAGAAACAACACATTCTATGGGGTCAACTCCGCAGTTTCTCCTTCTACTCCGATGCGGGTCAGTTTGGTTCTGAAATGGCGGGGGTAACTCTTATTTGTCTTATCTTCTTCTTTGAGACAAACTCCTGGTTGAACCGTATTATTTATGTAGTTCTGGCCCTTATTGTTTTCTGGGGGTTTGCCGTTTCTGGAACCCGGGGAGCCTTATTTGTCATAATCGGTGGTTTCCCTACGTATTTCGTTCTGAAGCGAAATCCACTACACATTCTAAGAGGGCTTATGGTAGCCGTACCCGTGCTTTCTATTCTGCTCTTTACACATATTGGCGACTCTGTTTATCAAATCTGGCGTATTCGCTCGGCCCTGCACCCTACTGAAGATGCCTCGTTTTTAGTGCGCCTGGAAAACCAGCAAAAGCTTCGGAACTTTCTGAAAGACAAGCCATTCGGCGCGGGCATCGGTACCTCATCCGGTGCCGGGCAACGCTTCTCACCTAACCACTTTGCGTCCCAGATACCTACCGATAGCTGGTATGTTCAAATCTGGATTGAAACGGGTGTTGTTGGCCTGACGGTTTACTTACTCATGCTTTTTGGTTTCATTCTCATTGGCACCTTAAAAGTCTGGCAGCTCAAAGACCCGTGGGTGGCCATGATCATGATTGCCCTCCTGGCCGAATTCGTTGGCATTTGCGTCGTCAGCTACACCAATCCAATCCTGGGTCAGTTTCCAACCAGTACCATTTTGTTTATCAATTCATTTCTATTTACCACCTGCGAACGGTGGGACACACCAAAGCAACTAGCATGAGAATCGGCATCGAAGCACAACGTCTCCTACGACCCCATAAACACGGCATGGACATCGTAGCGCTCGAAACGATTCGAGCGTTAGCCACTTGTTCACAACACGAGTTTGTTGTTTTTGTAAAGCCTGATGCCGATAGGGATGGGTTACCAAGTGCGCCAAACATGGAAATTGTAGAACTGCCTGGTGGCCCCTATCCGGTATGGGAACAATATGCATTGCCCAGGGCAGTGAAACAATATGGGATTGACTTACTGCATTGCACGGCCAATACAGCTCCGCTACACTGTTCAGTACCACTGGTGCTAACCCTTCATGATATTATTTTCCTGGAAAACCAACCGCTGCGGGCTGGTAGCTGGTATCAACGGTTTGGAAATCAGTACCGACGCTGGAATGTGCCACGAATTGTAGCGGAGTGTGAGCGTATTATAACCGTTTCTCATTTTGAACGACAACGTATCGTAGACCACCTTCACCTGTCTCCAGAACGGGTAGTTGCCATTTGGAATGCGGTGAGCAATCAGTTTCATGTCATTGATGATGTAGAACAGATTGACATTGTCCGATTAAAGTATAAACTGCCCAAAGAATTTATTTTCTTCCTAGGCAATACAGACCCTAAAAAGAATGTCAAGGGCGTATTAAAAGCGTTGTTGGGGCTCAAACAACAGGGTAAGCTTTCGCTTCCAGTCGTGATCTCGAATTTACCTGCTGCCAGCCTGACTGATTTGCTTAGCGAGATTGGCGGAGAATCGCTGGCCAACGACATTATTTTGTGTGGCTATATACCGAATTATATCCTGCCACTGGTCTATAATGCCGCTACAATTTTCTTATGCCCCTCATTGCGGGAAAGTTTTGGCCTGCCAATCCTGGAAGCTATGGCCTGTGGCACACCGGTATTAACATCCTCAACATCGTCGATGCCCGAAGTAGCAGGTGATGCCGCTTTATTAGTTGACCCGAATTCGGTAGAAGAGATGATAAGAGGCATTGATCGGCTGATCAAACAGCCAACTCTCCGCGCTGAATTACGCGCCAAGGGCTTGAAACGAGCCGCCTTATTTTCATGGGAGGCCACTGCGAATAAGCTACTCACTGTGTATGCCAATTCTCTAAATAAATAACAAATTCCTCTTACTCAATAGTATAACTTATGCATGCAATATTCGAAGGGATCAGAATACACCTTTGAGTATACAAGTACCTCCTTTGGCAACGTTAAAAAGATTCCCAAATTAAGTATAATTGCTTATCTGTATTAAGCTCGTAAAGACGTATTTTTATCATACAGAATCTTGCTCACGTGTGTGTTGGCATAGCGTAATCCAAACTTGTCTACTCCTGTTGATTTTGTTAAATGCTCTCGTCCATCTGAAGAAAGGTCGTTATTTCTTGCGTACATGCAACAGTTTGATAGTATAGTTTGCCTCGGCCAGACAACCTGGGAGGGTGATTTTCAGAAAGCTGTGGTGCAATTGATGACCGAATTATCGGTTCGGCACCGGGTTTTGTACGTCGATTATCAATATACCCTCAAAGACTGGGCAATGGGTGTAGCTGGTCGTCAGGATATGCCCGTCCGGCAAACCGTTCGCTTAAAGAATCCGCTCCTCAAAAAAACCTTTGCCAATGGCAGTGAGGTCTATGTATGGACCCCTCCGTTAATGTTGCCTGTCAACTGGATGTCTCCCAAAGCACACGACTTACTGGTTCAGCAAAATGTAAACCGATTGATAAAAGGGCTTCGACGTGTGATGAGTCAGTTGAACATGACCCGCCCACTGGTCATTAATGGACTGAATCCGGTGTTTGGGCTTCCTATGCTACACCAGCTTAACGAGTGCGCCACTATTTATTACTGTTTCGACGAAATAACCATTATTAACTGGATGAGTCGGCACGGGAGCCGCTACGAGCCAGACTATCTCCAGGAAGTCGATGCTGTCGTTACTACATCCGAAACCCTTCGCCGATCCAAGTCGCTTCTGCAACCGAATGCCTATTGTGTAAAAAACGGGGTCAATTTTGAGTTATTTAATCAGGCTTACCAATTAGCCCAACAGGAACCTGTACCTGAAAAACCGATTGTAGGCTATCTGGGGACTGCTGATAATCGGATCAACCTTGAGTTGGTCGGCTATTGTGTGCGTACGATGCCAGATGTCACCTTTCAATTTGTTGGCGAAGTTCACGAGCCCAGTTTTATGAAGCTATTAGCCGTTTATCCAAACGTTGTTTTCACTCCTCCTCATCAGCCAGCCGAGCTTCCTCCATTGCTGGCGAAGATGAAGGCTACTATGATTCCGTTTGTTTGTAATGAGCATACGTATACCATTTACCCACTAAAAATCAATGAGTATCTAGCGGCTGGTTTACCTGTTGTTTCCACTCCGTTTTCACTACTCGATGATTTCGCTGGTGTAGTTGAACTAGCTGCTAGTCCGGAAGATTTCGCACAGGCGCTACGAAAGGCCCTGGCTGATGATGCGCCCGAACGCGTACAAGCACGAATTGCCATGGCAAAAAACAACTCATGGGCACGGCGGGCAGAAGAGTTTGAAGCCGTTATTCAAAAGGTACCGGCAGCCTGGGCAACTGAGTCTGTGTCTGGTTAATCCCGGGTAGCCTGTTTTAACACTAAACGGTAGTAACACAGCGAGGTCCACCATGTCGGTGGACCTCGCTGTGTGTATGACTCCATATCTACAAAAGTCCCTTCCTCATTTCTTTCACGGCATGATCAGCCGCGCGGGCTGTAATCGCCATGAATGTTAGGGATGGATTTTGAGTAGATGTAGACGTCATACAGGCGCCATCCGTAACAAACACGTTTTTGCATGTATGAAGTTGGTTCCACTTGTTTAGCATCGACGTTTTCGGGTCTTTCCCCATCCGAACACCACCCATTTCGTGGATATCCAGCCCCGGCGCTTTATCGGGTTTGTCGTGGGTTTCAATATTTTTGAAGCCAGCCACTGTCAGCATTTCAGACATTTGCTCGTGAAAATCCCGAATCATCTTCTCATCATTGTCATCATAAGCCACTGAAATTTTCAATTGAGGGATTCCCCAGGCATCCGTCAGGCTTGAGTCGAGCGTCACATAGTTGCTTTCCTTTGGAATCGTTTCACCCATCATATGTGAACTCACACGCCAGTTACCGTATTTGGGCTGCATCAGGCTTGACTTCAGGTTTTCGCCCATTGCCGATGTATCCACGCTAGTCATGCGACTAGAACCAAACCCGGCTGCGTACCCACGCAGGAAGTCTGTTTCCTGTTTATACACATTGCGAAAACGGGGAATATAGCTGCTGTTGGGTCGAATCCCTTCGGTAGTGGTGTCCTGAAAACCTTCGTGTTCAGCCGAAATGGTGGTACGGAAGTTATGGAAAGCTACATATTTACCCAGAAGGCCATTGTCGTTGCCTAAACCGGTTGGAAATCGGTTTGATTTTGAGTTCAACAATACCAGGTTTGAGTTCAGACAGGCCGCATTTACAAAAATGATCCGGGCGTAATACTCTTTCATTTCTTTGGTATGCGCATCAATCACCCGAACCCCAGTAGCCTTGTTTTTCCTATCGTCAAAGATTATCGAATGCACGACTGAGTCAGGACGAAGGGTCATCTTCCCCGTTTTGGCCGCCCAGGGTAAGGTTGATGAGTTACTGCTAAAATAACCGCCATAAGGGCACCCCCGTTGGCAAAGCGATCGGTTTTGGCATTGAGCTCTACCTTGCTGATAGTGAATAGGCTGAGGTTTTGTCAGGTGTGCACAGCGACCAATGATAATGGGGCGAGTACCGTTATAATGTCTCGCCATTTCATCGGTAAAATGTTTCTCAACACAGGATTGCTCGTGTGGAGGCAAAAACTCGCCATCGGGTAATGTAGCGATCCCGTCTTTATTCCCGGAAATCCCCGCAAACTTCTCAACATAGCTGTACCAGGGTGCCAGATCAGCGTAGCGAATTGGCCAGTCTACAGCAAAGCCATCGCGGGCAGGGCCTTCAAAATCAAAATCCGACCATCGCTGCGTACCTCGTGCCCACATCAGCGACTTCCCTCCTACCTGATAGCCTCGAATCCAGTCGAAGGGTTTTTCCTGCACATAGGGGTGTTCATTATCTTTAATGAAGAAATGCGTGGCATCCTCCCGAAATGCATAGCAGCGGCTGGCAATCGGGTTTGCCTCTCTCATTTCTTTGGTTAACTGACCCAGGTGCTGAAACTCCCAGGGCTGCATCATTGTGGTTGGATAATCGGTAATGTGCTTTACATCGCGGCCACGCTCCAGAACCAGCGTACGTAATCCTTTGCCGGTTAGCTCCTTAGCTGCCCAGCCACCGCTAATACCTGAACCAATGACAATGGCATCGAAGGTGCGGTCTTTAACTGAATCAATATTCAAAAACGACATGGAATAACGAGGAAAAAGGTAAGCGGAAAATTATACTATCGGCTACCATCGGCAGCTAGCTTAGGCACAGGTACACAGCCATGATAAAAACCAGGTGCCATCGTAAACTTCTCGACATTGACCAGGTAATATTCCGAATTCATATAGCCCTGAATCGTCAGTTTTTTAATCATATCGACAAACGGCTTACCTGTTGGGTCTGTCGATATAGCCATTTTAGACAGCACATCCATGCGTTGTGGAGCGTCGCAGTCTGTAAATACCTTCGTATACGTTTGTTGAGCCAATGAATCTGCCTGGGTAAGCCCCTGTGTTAAAAGTAATTGAGCAGGTTCACCCAGACAATCCCTGATCATGCGCATGGCAAACTGATGAACTTTTAGCGATTTAGCACCTGGGGTAGTAGTTTCAGGAATAATTGTCCCTACAATTTCACCTAAAAGTGCTTCCTCATCGAGAGACAAGCTAGAAAAATGGCCAATCGAGTCGGGGGTCCAGCCCGAAGCCCAGGCCGGAAGGCTAGCTAAGCCCCCTAGTGCCATAGCTAAGTTTTTAACTGCAGAACGTCGTTGCATACTATTACGTATTGTAAGATTTAAATTCGAATGGGTTTGCTCAATTAGTTCATCAAGAAGTGAGTTGACCTACCCGCTCTAGTAATAACTTTGTGGCACGAATGCCCTCATCTTCGCTAAGGCGATTGCCCGAATATTCGATGCCGGCATACCCGTTGAAAGCCGAAGTCCTGCCTTTTTTAACAATCTGAAGCAAGCGCCTGTAATCAATGGTCGTTTCATTTCCCTCCGCATTAAAGTCCCGCGCCTTGGCGCTAACGCCTTTGGCAAAGGGCATCATCTCTTCTACGCCTATATAACGATCATATACCTCCGTTTCTGTTAGCTTGAAATTGTCGAAATCAGGCAACGTACCCGCGTATGGGTTATTCACCTGACGCATCACACGGCTCAGCCATTTTCCATCTGATGAATAACCTCCGTGGTTTTCAACCAGTACGCCAATTTTGTTTTTAGCCCCATATTCCGCTAAACGGCCCAATCCATCTACACTAGCGTTGGCTACTTCTTCGGCGGTGCCTTTTCCTCGAAGGTTAACCCGTATGGAGTGACATCCTAAAAAGTTGGCGGCATCAATCCACTGGTAGTGGCTTTCGACGCCCTGTTTTCGTTTGGCATCATCCAGGTCAGCCAGCGGTCCAGCCGTATCGACCATGATCAATACGTTTCTTACCCCTAAGTCGTCGGAGCGTTTCTTTAGCTCGCTCAGGTAGTTATGATCGTTGGCTTTGTCCTTGAAAAACTGATCTACGTATTCCACCGCACTAATCCCAAAATCATTTTTGGCTTTCGCCGAAAAATCCATATTGGTCAGCTTACCAGCCTGCAATGTTCGGTGTAGCGACCATTCCGCCAGAGAAATGTTGAAGAACATTTTTTTAGCTGGAGATGAGCTAGCTCCCTCTACCGGAAAGCCGTTTAAGATACCGAGTCCGGCAGTCGTCAGGCCCAGATTTTTAAGGAAGTCACGTCGTGATGTATTCATGATAAATCGACTGGTCAGTAGCTATTTCGGCTGGGATTTATCGTCAGACAGGCTCAGTATGTAATTAACAATCTTAGTAGCATCGGAGAATGAGAGAGTAGGATGAGCACTCATGCTTGATTCACCCCACACGCCATTGCCACCTGTAATTACTTTCCTGGCGAGTCGTTCCGATGCGCTCTTATCTCCTTTGTATTTCCCGGCTATTTCCTTGTAGGCGGGCCCTACCGCTTTCGTTTGCAGGTTATGGCAAGCTCTGCAATCACTGGATGCGATTAGCTGCTTCGCCACGGAAATTTGGTTCGCGGTTGTGTCGGTAGCGTGATGATTTGTAACCAGCTCTTCTTTAACTAAACCCGCTGAACCACTATGAGCTTCTTGTACAGCTACGAATGCCCTTGAACCGGCCAATACAATACCAACGAATAAATTGAACGTGAGTTGTCGCATTAGAAAACCTACGGAATAAAAGGTATCAAGTAGTCAAATCAACAAACTTCAAACCTAGTAAGGTACGTATTTCCCAAGGCGAAGTGGGTTCAATAATACTCATCCAGATAGCTAAATACAGCCTCCGTATTTTTTGCGTGTAGGATTTGGGCTCCAGAAAGGGCAGGAAAAATAGTGGCGTATTCGTTGAAATGATGCTCCATTCCTCCACCTGGATGTGACAGAATAATGTTTATGCCGCCGAAATAACTGGCCAAAGCTGCCGTACCACCATGCATCGAAATAAAACGGTCGGTATTGGCATACACCAGTAGTTGAAGATGATTGAAATTATTGACCTTATCCCGATACTGTTTGTGCAGGTCGTGCATCAGAATTACCTCAGGGTGTTGTTTTCGAATCCATTCATGTTCATTCAGATCCATAATCTCGCTGTTATCCAGCACAATCTGCGTCGACAGCGGTCGGTTGTAGATGATCTGATACGTTTGTTTATAGGTAGAAATAATTCGATCTAATTCGGGTACACCAAGAAAATTAATGGGTGGCTTATCCCACTCAATATTGTATTTATTGGCAATGACGAGTATCGGTTTATCATACACGAACAGGTCATTTTTATAGTGACGTTTAAAGGGCACCTGTGCAAACTTAGTGTAGCTAAAGGTGGGGCTATGGGTCATATTCGGTACCTCGTAATACCCATATCCTGCCTGCCACACTCGTTTTTCGTATTGCTCACTATGGTTTTCGCTGAAGAAATAGAACTCTTTTGTATTCGTGCAGGAAATAGTTTTTTTTAGCGTGCCGTTCAGGTGATGCCAGTAGGCAAACGGCAAGACATAGCGTAATTCCTGATCGAATTCGCCGTGATAATCAACTACTTTATACGGTTTTTTGGTAAAAAAATCAGGGAATACAAATTGTAGTTGGTTAAGCCTGGAATAGTAGTTATCCCGGACAAAGTATCGCAGATCTCGTCTGATGCCAGGGTATCTCAGCGTTGCCACCACATACAGGAACTTCAGCATGAATTGCTGCATAGCGACTTAAGTAAATTGGTTAGTTGTTATTGAGTTACTGGTTATCCAGAGACTCTACCTATAACTCAATACCCTATAACTAGTTACGACGTATACTAATTAAATAAGCTACTGTCGAGGGTATAAAATGTGGGGTAGTTGGCCATGGGTCTATAGGCAACAGCTGCTGGGTAGGCTTCGGAAACGGCAAAGCTAGCCACCGTCCAGTCTCCAGCGGCTCCAATCAACTTACTGTCGATTGGATGAATACCATTCAGGGAGGGCATTCGCGGGAAATCATCATCCAGGCCTTTGGCCGTCGCTTTAACCAGAGCCTCTTTCCGTGTCCACAGCTCATAAAATGCGAAACGAGGATCTACACTTGCGTTTACATATTGCTGCTCTTCCTGGCTAAAACTTGCCGACAGCATATCCTGAAACGTCATACCAAGATTGATTTTTTCAATGTCGACCCCAACACTTGCCTTCCCAATAGCCACCAGAATCCAGTTACCCGAGTGCGATACGTTTATGTGCAAACTGGTATTACCTTTAATTTCAGGCTTTTTATTGATACCCGTTGTGAAGTGAATTGAAGCAGGTTCCTGCTTGAGATAACGCCCAACCAGCATTCGCAGAATGAGTCGGGTGTAGCTATATCGAATTCGATCCTCCTGCCGATGATAGCGCTGCGCACGGCTCATTTCATGCGGTTGAAGTTCAGGCAATTGATCATCAAACAGTAAATCATCCGATAACTGAAAGCGAAAAACAGCCACTTTATCGTCAAAAGAGCAGGCTGACCAGGGGTGCCACAAAAAGCCCGTTAAAACTGTATTCGTTATAAATGCATTCGACATAACCTATCCTTTCTGCGGCAAGATAAATAAAGCAATCACTATGTTACCACTACAATCCACATCGCGACAACTAGACAATCCTATTAAACATATGGTGACCCAAAAAAGATATTTCAGTCCTAAGCAGTAAGTATGGCTTCTGCAATCCGTAAATTTATCAGAAATAGTTTTCTGATAGCTAACAGGTTACGTGTAGCAATCTGTCTGGTTGCCTGTTTTTTCTGTACCTGTTTTCAACCCACTATTGCCCAAGTCTGTGCTGACCCATCTGGTGAACTTGTGTTCAATCAAACGTTCGGTACTGCGGGCAGTACAAGTTCGATTGCAGGGTTAACGCCTTACGAATATGAGCCCATCAATTGCCCTGGCGATGGCCAGTATACAATCACGAATGCGCTCGATGGCAGTTGCTTTAATTCGACCTGGTATGCTGTTGCTACAGATCATACGCCAAACGATACGCAGGGCAATATGCTGGTTATTAACGGTGGAAGCAAAGCAGGCATGTTTTATCAGCAACCTGTTTCCGGCTTATGTAAAGGAACTAGTTATGAAGTTTCGGTATGGGTACTGAATCTGCTTAAAACCGGAACATGCCTGAACGCACTGATTCCTAATTTGTCGATCAGTATAGAAACGAACGATGGATTGGCAATTCAATCAACACTGATTGGCCCAATTCTGCAAACAGATTCTCCCACCTGGCGTCGTTGCTCACTTGTATTTACAGCACCCACAACGGTTGACGAAGTTGTCATAAAATTAATCAATAATCAGGGCGACTTAGGGTGTGGGAACGATATGATTATTGATGATTTGCAGGTGAAGCAATGCAGCGAGTGCGTAGGGCAGCCTGAACCAGTTTTTGTGCCCACTGTATTCACGCCTAACAACGACGGGGTCAATGACACACTAGCCGTTTTTCTGCACGCAGCTACCTCAAATTCGTTCTCCCTGAAGATTTACAACCGCTGGGGAAGCTTGATTTTTACCAGTTCAGACCCTGCTCAAAAGTGGGACGGAACTTATTCTGGCGCACCTTGTGCAACCGGAACGTATACGTGGGTTATTGCCTTTCGGTCAGGCACAACCAGGAGCGATATAATTCAGACCGGCAGTATTTTACTGATGCGTTAAGTTGTCCAACGTCCGATCTACGGCTCCGTACCCAATTGACACATCATCCGAATACCAGGTAGTAACTTACCAGGTAATCTAACCCATGAAAAAGAACTTACTTACGTTAGTCAGAACCTTCCTGGTTATCCTACTATTTGTCCGAACCCAGGAAAGTAGTAGAGCGCATTCGGCCGTATTAGGTCCGCAGCCTAATGCCTCCACCAAGATACCCATTGACCCCAAACGCTGGTATCAGGTCAACAACACCTCTGCCGGTCTGGATGCCCTATTCGATGGCATTACAACCGAAAGTGTCAATACTGGCTATGGCAAAATCCTAACCAACTTCGACGCCTATTATCCTCTTTTGGCCGGAGAGACACTAAGTATAGAAAGTATTCGGCTTTACGACGGCGCGGGCATTAACGCTGACAAACCGATGACGCTGTCGATTATTACCGATCAATGGGAGCGCATCCCGATTGCGCGGTTTATTGGCGAAAAATACCAGGCCTGGGTTGGGCCGAATCCTGACCAACCGGATGTGTTTGATCTGAAAACACCCATCACCAACGCCCGATATCTGGTACTAAATACGTCTGGTGACTACCCCACCGAACTTGAATTGTATGGAAGCTACCAAACTGGACAGGAACCCGCCCTTTCTCCCCTGCAGGCCACTCCCTTCCGGCGTAAATTAGGCATCAATGGTTTTGAATGGTATGTTGAAAATCCCGACGCCCCATCCGCCTTACGACCTGTTGATGATGTGCGCGTTAAAGCACTGACAAGCTTTTCGTCCATGCGCCACTATATGGACTGGGATAAGCTGGAGGCCGATCAGGGCAGTTACACCTACAACCCCACGTTTAGTGGTAGTTGGGATTACGATGCCATGTATGAACGGTTGCAGGCCGAAGGAATAGAGGTGCTGGCCTGCCTGCAAACACTTCCCAAGTGGATGGAAAACACCTATCCCGAGGGTGGACGCGATTACAGCAACATACCCGCGAAATACGGTGCTGATCTGTCCTCTCCCAGCTCGTACCTCGACCATGCCCGCGTTGCGTTCCAGTACATAGCCCGCTATGGCTACAATAAGCGGGTCGATCCAAGCCTTTTATCTGTCAGTCAGGTAAACACCTGGGCGGGGGTCAATTCGGTTAAAATTGGCCTTGGGCTGATTCGTTACATCGAATGCAACAATGAACCCGATAAGACCTGGAAAGGGCGAAACGGGTACCAGTCGGCACGGGAATATGCCGCCAATCTTTCTGCTTTTTACGATGGGCACAAAAATACGCTTGGCCCCGGTGTGGGCGTCAAAAACGCTGACCCATCTGTAACCGTCGCCATTGGGGGTATGTCGGCAGCCACCACCGATTACGTACGGGCCATGATTGACTGGTGTAAAGAATTCAGAGGATACCGACCCGACGGGTCGGTAGACCTCTGCTGGGATGTTATAAATCAGCATTTATACGCTAATGATGCCCAATCGTCGCAGAACGGCGGGGGCAGCCGGGGAGCAGCTCCTGAACTGGGCGGCATTGGTGAACAGGCCGCTACGTTTGTAAAACTGGCTCGTCAATATGCCAATGGGATGCCCGTCTGGATTACCGAAACGGGCTATGATATAAACCAGGGCAGCCCGTTTCATGCCATTCCCATTGGCAACAAATCAGCGTTACAAACCCAGGCCGACTGGATTCTTCGGACAGCCTTATTGTTTAGCCGGGTCGGTATTGATCGGGTATTTTTCTTTCAGGCCTACGATGATAATATTCTGAATGACCTTCAATTCAGTTCGATGGGTTTACTCAATGAGAATAAGACGCGAAAACCCGCGGCCGATTATTTATATCAGGCCATGAACCTGCTGGGTGATTACCGATTCAAAGAATCGTCTAAACCTACTGGTGGTCCTGATGATCTGATCGTTGATCGTTACGAAATGGACGGGCGTTCGTCTTATGTAGTAGTAATACCCGATGAGCGAGACCGAACAGGTACCTACAATTTACCCGTAAATAAGGGCGATACTATGCAAATTTGCATCCCAACGGCGGGCAGTGATCAAATGACACGAACCATTCAGGTAAGCCAAACAGGTACAATTACGATTAATGTAAGTGAAACCCCCGTCTTTGTTGTACCCCTATCGACTACGAACAAAGAGGCTACCCCTGATTTGAGTACGTTGCAGGTTTACCCGAACCCATCAACAGATTACGTAGAGCTAGTTGTAGAAAATAGTAGCCTGAGCTCGCTGGATGTCAGCATTTACAACAGCGCAGGTCAACGACAGAAGCAACTGAGTATACCAAAGTCGAGCCGTATCCTGCGTACTCAGGTCGATGTAAGCACATTACCACAAGGCATGTACCTACTGGAAGTGCATCAGGGACAGACACGGGTCGTAAAAAAAATCATCAGAGCTCGGTAATCATAGTGCTTATGAATCCATAAGCCAGCAACCTAGCTAATTCAGTAGCGTATCTACATGAGTAATACACAAAAGGCAATGAACGGGGGAAAGTGGATAACGATCTCCACTGTTATTTCAACCCTGTTTCAATTTACACAGGTTGCCATACTCGCCCGAGTTCTGGCGCCTGCTGATTTTGGTATTGTTAGTATCAGCAATTTGATAATCGCCTTTTTCCAGGTTTTTGCGAATCTTGGTTTTTCCAACTCGATCATTTACAAGCAGGAAAGCGACCGAAACGTTTTATCGACCCTGTACTATTTAAATCTGCTGATCGGATTGGTGATCTTTATCGCCATTCATGCCACGGCTCCCTTAATTATCTCCTTCTATCACGAACCCAAACTGGCGCAGGTACTTAATTTATCCTCCTATTATTTCGTGATCGCTTATTTCGGTCAGATTTACATGTTTCTACTGGAAAAGGAGCTCCGGTTCAAGTCGGTGGCAATCATCGATATAACCGGAACGGTCCTCGGATCGGCAGTTACAATCACGCTTGCGTATAACGGTTTCCATGAGCTGTCGCTGATTATTGGGTCTTTGGTGATGCAGACGGTAAAGTCCATTTTACAGATTACGTTTGGTCTCCGGTTCTTCATTCCAAGGTTATTTTTCAATCTGAGCAATATCAAAGAACACCTCCGTTTCGGCATTTTCAACATGGGCGACGGCTTTTTAGGCTTCGTTCAGGCCAACTCCGATAATATTTTTCTTGGCGGCATGATGGGCGTAAAAATGCTGGGTTATTACACTATTGCCTATCAGTTGTGTGTATTTCCGATCATGAAGCTCAACCCGATCATTTTACAGGTTGCTTACCCAATTCTGGCTAAAATGAAAGAAAATACAGCCGATCTAAAAAAATCATATCTGAAGATTCTGGACTTCATCAGCTATTGCAACATGCCCCTATTAGCTGGCCTATTTATTACGGCAGATGCCGTTGTTCCTCTGATCTATGGCCCTGGTTGGGGTCAAACTATTGAATTGATCCGAATTTTTGTTTTTGTTGGACTTTTCATCTGCCTGAGCCATCCGCTATATACGGTTGCCTTTACAAAGGGGAAACCCAATCTGTTGTTCTACCTAAACTTGGGTACCCTTATCGTAAAGATACCGTTGGTCTATGTGTTCGGGACGTATTGGGGGGTTATGGGTATAGCATCCGCTTTTTTACTGACTACCTTTCTAAATATGGTCGTCAATTTTGCCATGGTTCATTATCTGATCGGCGATTTTGTGGGTGACTTCTTTAAAAACATTGCCAAGCCGATTACCTTTTGCCTGATCATGGTTGGGATTATCATCGTGTACAAATCGCTTGTTGGCAATACAGGCCTTGCCAACTCTATAGCGGAGATCGCGCTGGGTGGTGCTACTTACGCCGTTTTAACACTAGCTTATAAGCTCTCATTCGCGCAGCTAAAAGCTTACCGACAAGGGCTTTTGTAAATATCTCTCCTTGAGCTACCCTCTTTTTAGAGGTGATTAATCTAACAGTTCTACCACATACATGGGGTAATTATCTGCAACGCTAATCCTGCTGCATGAGATAGGTGTGCCAGATTGGTTTTAAAGGGGTGGATTGTCTATTTTTACAAGTATGTTAACAGGCATTCCAACCATTTAACGCTTCTGATCATGAACGTACAGTATCTTTCCGATGCACAGGGTAGGCATACTGCCATCGTGATTCCCATTGAGGAATGGAATACCATCACAGCAAAACATGAGGACTTAAAATCGCTGGAAAAACCAAAGCAGGACTCATTACAGCCAAAGCCCTCGGATTTCAGAGGGTCCATTTCTAAAAAAACGGCCGATGAACTCCTCCAACACACCGAACAAGCAAGAACTGAATGGGAAAGCATTATATCTTAGATGCAAATACCGTCATTGACTATGTAGGGGACAGACTCCCAGAATCGGCGGCTTTGGCAATGGACAACTTCATCAATGATGATCTCATAACATCTATCGTTGTTAAAATTGAAGTCCTGGGCTTTGATGGCGACCCTGGGGAAATGAAAAAACTAAACGACTTTTTGGCGTTAGCAACTATTTTTTATGTAGACGATGCCATTGCCGATAAAACCATTGATCTACGCAAAACATACAAAAAGCTAAAACTCGGCGATGCTCTGATTGCCGCAACAGCCCTTGTTCATGGGTTTACCCTCTTAACCCGAAACACCAAAGATTTCCAGTCTATTGCTGGCTTGGCTTGTGTAAACCCACATGACTTATAGCCAACGTTTTAATGTGTGTCAAAACCTTATATTAAACTCGTTAACAGGGAGCTACATTAGAGCAGGAGCGGCAACTGAATCACTACTTTGGTACCAGTTGGCTGATTCTCATCGTCTACTTTATCAAGGATAACTACCTGACTTGATTGGCCAATCTGCTGGCTGATCAGCTCTAACCGCTCCTGGGTTACTTTTAATCCCACACTTTTGTGCAGTGATATGGTTTGGTTTTTAAGTTCGCCAGCCTTACGCCGTCCAACTCCATCATCTTCTATACTACATTCCAATCCTTCTCCCTTAGGCAAAATGGAAACGGTTATGCTACCAGTGCCTTTCTTGTGGGCAATGCCATGCAGAATCGAGTTTTCGACATAAGGCTGGATTATCATGGGCGGAATCGATACGGCTTCTTTTGACAGTGATAGGTCAGCTTCAATAGAAAAGTCGAACTTATTATCGAAGCGAAGCTGCTCCAGTTCTAAATAAAGTTGCAGTTGTTCGAGTTCACTGGCTAATGTCACCCACTCCTGACGAGAGTTCTCCAAAATGAGCCGCATCAACCGGGAGAACTTCACCAAAAATTTATCCGCATTGTCGCTATCGCTTTGGAGCACAAACAACCGTATGGCGTTCAGGGAGTTGTAAAGAAAATGCGGATTCATCTGCGACCGCAACGCTTTCAGTTGAACAACCGACATTTGCTGTCGTAACTTCTCTGCAACCAACTCAGCTTCAACTTGTTCACGTTGGTGCTGCTCACGCTCACGTGCGAGTTCCTGCTCGACAATTGCACTTTGAATAGCGCCCCGTCGCTGACGATACCCCAGTAATAAGGTAAAGCAGATTAACTCGCCAATGATCCCAAACTCCAGATAGGTAAGTGGAGAGAATAAAAATGAGTTTGGGTTTATTTTATAGACCTCACCCGTTGTCATGAGCATAGAGGCAATGGCACCTACCAACAGTAGTCCGGAGCCTAAGGCCAGATAGCGTGGTACAACGCCCGTCAACCGGTTAATTTGTGGAATGGCATAAGTCGCCAGCCCAATAATTAGCAGGCGAATAAGGGTATGAGCCAGGTTATAAGTCGGTTCGTACCAATGGCCAAAACACACAATCCCAATTAGCACAACATACCCTAGAATAATGAATCTGGCCCAGCGAAACAGCTTTAGCAAGCGAGGGATTGTACGGCGAAGTTCTACCAGCGCATCAATAAAATCGAAGTAGACAACATACGCCAGCATAGGTGCGGTGCCACGAACAAAATTTTGTGTGTTGATCGATACATACCCATCTATACCATTCACCCGCAGACTAAAGTAGACCAGCCAGGCAAGCATATATAGGGCATAAAGACCATAAATACGCTCACGGTAAATACTCCACTGCACCAGGTTTAGCAGTAATATAGAACCGACCATACCCGTAAACAGCAGGTTCCAAGTGGCGAAATGCATGTAGTGAGAACAAACTGGTGAAGGAACCCATCCAAATAATGCCCAATATAAGTTTCCTTTCCAAGGTTTTAGTAGAAGAATTATTCATATAAGTACCTTTTAAAAGATTTACGAGTCATTTATTTTGACCACTTCAGCTTTTCGAAGTCAAAAAAAATGACCCGTACACTTAAGTATGCTGATGAGGCTACTGTACAGCACATACTCACCCATAATGAACTGGCAACTTTTTACGCAACCTTCGCCCAACGAAGCCTATAACTTCTCGTTTAAAAAGAGCGATAAACGACCGATACGCATACTCATTTCGGTTGGCTTATTATTTATAGTAGCTTTTTTATGGGTCTACCTGAAACCGGAGAATCGGGGCTATTCCTGGCTGTTTGCCATGCTAACCGTATCGGTTACCTTCAAACTGCTACGCTTACTTCACGAATGGTATCACTACTGGAATGTGGTTCCCGCGACTCCTCCGGCAGTCACACGCATCTGGAGCGTTGATATATTCACAACCTTCTGCCCAGGTGAACCTTACGAAATGGTGTTGAATTCGTTACGGGCAATTCAGGCTATTCCTTATCCGCATACGACTTATCTATGCGACGAGGCCGATGACCCGTATCTGCGTCAGGTTTGTGAGCAAATGGGTATCCGACACGTAACGCGCACGGATAAAAAAGACGCTAAAGCAGGCAACATCAATAATGCGCTGCAACTGGCTACCGGCGACATATGTGTGATCCTGGACCCCGACCATGTGGCGGTACCTGATTTTCTGGATCATGTTCTCCCCTATTTTGAAGATCCTACTGTTGGGTTTGTGCAATGTGTACAGGCCTATTATAATTATCGGGAAAGCTTAGTTGCGTTTGGCGCTGCCGAGCAAACCTATACGTTTTACGGGCCGATGATGACCTGCATGGGAACGTACGGAACGGCTCAGGCTATTGGGGCCAACTGTACGTTTCGACGGGCCGCCCTCGATTCGATTGGGGGGCATGCTGCCGGGCTCTCCGAAGACATGCATACGGCCATGCAACTCCACGCAAAAGGCTGGAGGTCGGCCTATGTGCCGCTCCCGCTTTCTTACGGTTTGGTGCCGGCAACGTTGTCGGCGTATTACAAACAACAACTCAAATGGGCACGGGGAACGTTTGAACTCCTGGTGACTACCTACCCCAGCGTTTTTGGTCAATTGTCGTGGCGCCAACGCCTGCATTACCTCACCATGCCGCTATATTATTTACTGGGTATTGTTCAACTAATTGACATCCTCATCCCAATAATCTCGCTGGTAACCATGAGGCTTCCGCTTAAGTTAGACCTGCTCGTCTTCGGTACTGCCTATGCTCCTCTGTTGATAACTGCTTTTTTGATTCGGCAATATGCGCAACGCTGGCTTATCGAAAAACATGAAGCAGGTTTTCATACGCTCGGAGGGGTGCTTAGCAGTGGTACCTGGTGGGTTTATTTCTTAGGGTTTATTTATACCATTTTCCGGGTAGAGGTTCCCTATCTGCCTACGCCCAAGCGCGATAAGCCCCAAAATAACTTCATTCTTTGTCTGCCCAATCTGTTACTACTGCTGATAACGGTAGTTGCCATAGGCTATAGTACCTATCATTATGGGCGGTTTGCTGTCAGCAATATTTACTCAGAGTTAATGATCACGTTTGCCATATTGAATGCGTATATACTGAGCCTGAATGTGCTTATCGGGCAGGAAAAAGTATTAGGCAGTATAAAAAACTGGATTGCAAAGATGTCTTTCCAAAAGCCAATTGTCTGGCCACTTCGAATTGCGGTTTGGCAGATTCGCTACGGTCTGTACAGTTGGATACGGCTTTCTGCTATTCCATTGTTTGGTGGCTTATTGATCATAACAACTGGCCTGGTAGCCTATACCAGCCGCAAAAAGACGACCACACTCCCACGTGAAGTCCGTTACGCAACTACGCAACCTTTCTACTATGGGCTTGAAAAAGCCAGCCAGCCAGCCATGTTGGCAGCAAAACAGGAGAAGCCTATTACTTTACCTAATCAGATTATTTCGCCACAGCATTTGACCTGGACATTTTCGTCTAAAGGAGGTAGTGCTATAATGGCCCCAAACTGGCCAGTATCTCAGAATCAATTGCCACTTATTTACCTGGAACCTTCGTTTGCCGAAACCCGAACCTCTTCTCATCGATCAGAGGCTGAGTTGCAATTGTTTTTACGAAACATTACGAAAGGCGAGTACAACGGTGGTTTACGGAAGCTGGCCAGCGAGTTAAAACGGTATCAGGAACCCGTTCTAGTTTCATTCGCCCCTGAATTCGATGATACAACCAACAGCTGGGGCACACGACAGGAAAGTACGCTGGTTCGCTACAAACAAGCCTGGCAATACATCGTGCGATTTATAAAACAGGAAAAAGTTGATAATGTGATCTGGGTCTGGTGCCCTATCCAGCCGTCAACGGTTGTCTCACATTATCCGGGTACTGATTCTGTGGACTGGCTGGGTCTTGAAATCATGAATAACCCTGCTACCGATGTCGATCATCAAAGCCACTCGTTTGCATCCTTATATCAACTGATTCACAATACAATTCGATTGCATCTCGACTACAGTATCCGCCAAAAACCAATTCTAGTCACACACTTTGGTGCAATAACACTAGACAGCAATGAACAGGTGTGGGTGCGGGATGCGGTGGATATCATTAGCGAACGCTATCCCGAAATTAGAGGAGTGGTACTCACTCCTGAACAGGCAAAAGCGATTCAGGAGTGAATGGATAATGTACAATGCATAATGGGTAATGAATAATGTTATCATCACTGAGTAACATTATTCATTACCCATTATGCATTGTACATTATCCATTATCCATTATTCATTGTACATTATCCATTATTCATTTAAACACTTAGGAGTTATCCAGTGCTCGTTGCAGGGAATGAGCAAATTCTTTATCGTTAGGAGGCAACAGCATGAGCTCGTGATCGCCCGGAACGTTGTGTACACGTACTCCTTTTAAGGCATATTTTTTCCAGCCCAGATACTTGTTATCATCAACAAAATAAAGCCGCACCTGCGCTTTAAACAGATCCACGATACCATCGTAGGGCTTCATCGTATATTTTGCAAAAGCTGATTCATGCTTTTCAATGATCTGCTCAAAGAGGTCGAGTCCTTCTTTGGGTTTCGGCTTTTCCCGTAAACCCACCGCCTTGAGTAGTCGATCCACCTGCCGTTCAACATACACCTGCTGATAACGGAGCGTTGCGCCGGGCTTGCTTACTAACGAACTCGTAAACCACACAAATTTCGGAAACTGTCTAAGAATTTTTCGCTGCAACCAACTGGCCAGTGACCGGTTCAAATCCGATTCCTGTGCATTGGTATCGAACATGGCCAGCATTTTTACTTCTTTGCCCATCGCTTTTAACTGCCGGGCCATTTCGAGGGCTACGTACCCACCAAACGAATAACCAGCGATAGCATAAGGGCCCGTTGGGTTTTGCTCAAGTACTTCAGTAAGGTAGAAAGCTGCAATCTCGCCAATATCGTCCAGGGGTTCATCAATACCATCCAACCCGCGAGCCTGGAGCCCATAAATCGGTTGCTCAGGGTCCATATAACTCAATAAGCTACTGAAATTAAGCAGATTGAGCCCTATTCCATGAATGATGTAGATGGGAACTTTACGCCCTTCCGGCTGTATAGGAACCAGTGACTTCCAGTTAGTTGGCTTGGCATCAGCCTGAACCAGCTGGGCCAGTTTACGAACGGAAGGGTACGTTAATAGGGTTGATAAAGGCAGGCGTTTACCCGTTTCTTTTTCGAGTTGGGTCATTACCTGAACCGCAATCATCGAATGCCCGCCCAACTCAAAAAAGTCTGCATCAATATCAATTTTGTCAATTCCTAAAGCCTCCTTCCAGATTGCAGCAATGAGCTTTTCTGTTTCCGTACCCGGTTCAGTCTCGTTTCCGCTAGTTTGCAATAGACTAGCGGGTTTAGGCAACGCATTACGGTCAATTTTGCCATTTGGGGTGATGGGCAACTGCGGCAGGCTGACAAAGTCTGTTGGCACCATATATACCGGCAAAACCTCCTGCAACTTCGTCCGCCATACAAGTACCTGACCCCTAAAGGCATCAGTAGACAGTAATGGATTCGTTACGACATACGCAATCAGCCGCTGGTCACCAGGCCGTTCTTCACGAGCCACAACAACCGCTTCGCGTATGCCAGGCTGCGTGATTAGCGCGTGTTCAATCTCCCCCAATTCAATCCGGTATCCTCTGACTTTCACCTGCTGGTCAATCCGACCCAGGCAATGAATTTCGCCATCGGCCATAAACTTGCCCAAATCACCCGTCCGGTACATCATCCTTTTTCTGGATTTGTCAAACGGATTCGGGACAAACTTGTCGCGGGTAAGTTCGGGACGGTTGAGATACCCTCGCGCTACACCTTCACCAGCCAGGTAGATTTCGCCGATGCTACCCTCTGGCAATGGATTCAGATGTTCATCGAGGATGTAAACCTGCGTATTTTGAATAGGTCTGCCAATGGTTATAATCTCATCGCTGGCAAGAATCTGCTTTCCGGTCGAATAGATGGTGGTTTCCGTCGGGCCATACATATTCCAGAGTGAGCCGCAACGGGCTGTCAGCTTTTGCGCCAGGTCTTTCGACATAGGCTCGCCACAACACAGGATTTTCAGGGGCAAACGTTCCTCCCAACCGGCAGCCAGCATCATTTTGTAGGTGACCGGCGTAGCCTGAATCATACTGATCTGCCAGTTCGGTATTGCCTCCAGTAACGCACGACCGTCCTTGGTCATTTCGGCATCTGCCAATACTAGCGTAGCACCTACTAATAAAGGCAAATACAATTCAAGGCCAGCAATATCGAAGGAAACGGTAGTGACGGCCAGTAACGCATCATCTTTTGTGATGCCTGGCCAGGCAATCATGCTATAAAGCAGATTAACCAGATTATGATGCTCAATAAGTACCCCTTTCGGCTGGCCCGTTGATCCAGACGTGTACAGGATATAGGCCAGATCATGGCCCGTAACGGGAACATTGGGGGCAGATTTCGGGTATGTCTCCAATTCGGCAAGCACCTGTTCAATCAGCACGACTGTTGGCTGATTGGATAGTGGTCCGGCAGTCTGGTACGTGGCTCGTTCACCTGTATGGTATTTTTTGGAGGTGATGAGCATGGATGCCGATGAGTCGGCTAACATAAATGCAACCCGATCATGCGGATATTCCGGATCAATAGGCACATAGGCTGCGCCTGCTTTTAAAACAGCCAGCAGGGTAATAACTAACTCCGGCGACCGATCCATGACGACACCCACCACCGCTTTCTGCTTGTCTGAACCTAGTCCATACGTCAGGATTGCGTGGGCTATCTGGTTGGCTCGTTCATTGAGTTCGCGGTAAGTCAGTGTTTGGCCCTTCGTAAAAACGAGGGCTGTTTTATCTGGTTGGCTCGCTGCCGTTTGATCAAGCAGTGCCTGTAACGAACTGGTTCCTGGGTAATCGGCCGCGGTGTTATTCCAAAGGGTTAATTTTCGCAGCTGTTCAAACTGATCAGCTAACAAGATATCCTCAATCAGTATGGATGGATTGGCAACGACTGCTTCCAGTACGTTTTCAAATTCGCCCATCATCCGGTCGATTGTGCTTTCTTTGAATAAGTCCGTATTATAAGACCACTCCAACACCAGTTCAGCGGTTGATGACGATCCGCTAATATTCAGGAATAAATCAACGGCTCCATATTCCCGGGGGTTGCTAATGAGCTGATAATCGAGTCCATAGAAATTAACTCCATCGTCCAGCCCCATATCTACGTTGAAAATAACCGGCACGAGCGGGACTCGTGATGGATCTCTGACAATGGATATTTTCTTCAGTAGGCTACCGAAGGTGAGTTGCTGATGCTCGTAGGCATCGAGCACATCTTCCTTACGTTGTTTTAAAAACTGGAGAAAGCTAAGTTCCGAACGGGGAAAACTCCGCAGTGGCAGTAAATTCACGCAGTGGCCAACCAAACCCAGATAGCCGGTAGCCGATTGACCTGAGGTTGGTAATCCCAAAACAATATGGTCCTGTCCAGTCAATCGGTACAGAAATACCTCAAAACTGGCCATCAACGTGGTAACGAAACTACAGCCCGCCTTCGCCCCCATCTTTTTGACTGCCAATCCTAACGTATCGCCAAGTGGATAATCCCGGCGGGCAATTTTGTAGGTACGAAGGGTTGGCCGGGCGAAATCGGTTGGCAAGTCGAGTAAAGGAACGGATTCTTTGTACTGATCGACCCAAAACTTTTCGATCTCCTGGTATTCCTTAGTTGTCAGAAACTGAAGCTGATCAGCAGCATACTGGCTATAAGTAGGTGCCTCGGGCAAAGCAGGCAAACGATGTTGAGCGTAAGCCGAATAGAGCGCGCTCAAGTCTTGTAGCATAATGCCTAATGACCAGCCATCGCACACAATGTGGTGCGCTGTTAACGTGAAGTGATGGCTCGTGTCGGAAAGCTTGATCAAACCAACTTTCGCCAGCGGCCCATTCAGAAGATCGAACAGATACAGGGCATCCTGTTTTACATACTCCTTGATGATCTGCTCCTGTTCGGCCGGGGTTTTGTCAGCGCAATCCTGATAGATCAGATCAATAGAAAGCTGACCAAATACACACATCTGCCTTCCATCGGCACTAAATGCCGAATGCAGCGCTTCGTGACGTTGAACCAGCGCTTGCCAGGCCTGCTCCAGCGCATTTTTATGTAAGTAGCCATTAAACCGTAGTGAGACTGACTCATTAAATGCCCGGCTGGCATCATCGCCACCTAATTGACAGGCTGCCCATACTTCCGTTTGCGGCTCGGTGGCTGGCGCAAGCCGCACAATATCGGGGCCATCAAACGGATTAAAGTCAACAGCAATCAGATTTACGTTTGTAATGCTTTCCGCCATTCTAGTCAATTTAATTCAACCTGAAGGTATTTTCCAGGCTGGTCTGGATTAGGGATAAACCAGGCTGGGTTACCTTCCCGATCCCGACCCAGTCTGGCACCCGGAGCAGGGGGTACGTCTATAGAAAACGTTGCACCGACCTTCTCAGAGCTAACTACCGTATTTGAAGCATTTTTAAAAAAACCGGCGTCGATCAGTTCGTGAATACTTTCGGTAAACCGGCGAATTATCGTATCAATTTCCTGATCAGTATGGGCTTCTGTCAGGAAACAGGGGAACCCATCCCAGATGTGTATTCCCTTATTACGCATTAAGGTAAACAACAACTCGCCGTAAGTTATATCTTCTTTAAATTTTATTTTCCAAAGTGACCCAAAATTTACTACAAGGAGGGGAAGATGCTTTTCTGAAAGCACAGCGTTCAAGCCATCGGCAAGAAATTGGGTCTTTTGGGTTAATTGTTGTTGTAGACCTGGCCCTACTTCCTTCATATGCGTTAAGGATGCTTTGGCCGCAGCTAAGGCTAATGGATGTCGAACAAATGTTCCGGCAAAATACGTAACGCCCACTTCTGGCACAGAGGTATCGCCATATTGCCAGAAGCCACCATCGAGCGCATCCATAAACTCGCGTTTACCCGCAATGACACCAATGGGTAAACCAGCCCCAACGACCTTACCATACGAACCCAGATCCGCTTTGATCCCAAACAGAGCCTGTGCTCCACCAGGGTGCGTTCGGAAACCCGTGATGACTTCATCGAAAATCAGGACCGTGCCCGATTGTGCGGTGATGGCGCGTACTTTTTTCAGAAACTCGATGGGCACAAACTCAGGTCTACGGCTTTGAACAGGTTCTACCAAAACAGCTGCCAGTTCGTGTGCCCGTTCACGGATGATCTGAAGGCTTTCGTCGGTACCATAGTCCAAAATCAGCATGTTCTGCACGGCCTCTGGCATAATGCCGGGTGCAGCTGGAAATGACTTGAGTTTTTTGGTACCCCTAACCAGAACCTCATCAACAATACCATGGTAGGAACCAGCAAAGGCAACGATCAACGACCGGCCCGTTACGGTTCGGGCAATCCGCATCGTTCCAAGTACTGCCTCGGAACCCGTGTTGCACAATGCCGCCCGGTCGGCGCCCGTCAGTTCACAAATTAATTGACTGACTTCGCCCGCCAGTTCATGCTGCGGCCCAACCTCAAATCCTCGTTCAATTTGTTCATGTAAGGCTTCTTTAACCCAATCAGGCTGATAGCCAAACATATTTGAACCGAAGCCATTCAGCGCATCAATGTATTCATTCCCATCAATATCCCACACCCGGCTCCCTTTTGAACGATTGACCACCAGTGGATATACAATTTCTTTCGTCAGCGGCCGGAAACCGGATACGACTCGTGGATCGGCCATTTGTGCCCGATGCTCCTGAGCATACGCTTTACTCTTGCCTGTTTTCTGATTATACCGCTCCGTAAACTCTCGCAAGAAATCCTGCTGCTTCGTTGTTAGTTCCGAAGCCTGTCGTTCAATACGGGCTGTTGCACCAAATGGCTTTTTCAGTTCCACCTTTTCTTCAGGTGTCAAATCAGCGGTATCGGCAATTTTGTGCCCATTCGAGCTACCATTCGACGTTCCATTACTGGAAGCCAGAATAGACTTTATCGTAGCAGGAATGGCGGGTGTAATGGGAGCAGTTGGCAAGGGGGCTACCGGATTTCCACCCTGTAGCAATTCAATCTGTTTGGCAAGTAGTTGTAGCTGCTGAGCAATTAAATCCAACGCGGGATTTCCTAGTGCCGACCCTGTTGATACTGGGTTGTAAGCAACAACAGGTTGGTTGATAGGCATCGGTGCCGATAACGGCGCTGGCTGCTGCACCTCAACAGGTAACGTCTGATCGAGATAATTGACTAATTGTTCAGGTGACGTATATTCGCTTGTTAACTGTCGGAAGGTGACTGGTATGCCAAATTCTTTTTTGAGCGTTAAGGCTACCTGAGTAAGCAATAACGAATCGAAGCCGATTTCCAGGAAACTCGTATCTGACGATATGCCATCTAGTTCAATCCCGGATGCGTCTTCCAGGAGTTGGTTAATTTTTTTGAGTAGGGTGTCTTTTCTCATAGTAACCGATTGCATTTCTGGTGTGAGGGGAATAGATACTGATTCATTCTCCAGCGAGGAACTAGCTGCATAGGATTGGCCGTTCGACAAACTCTGTTGATTAACATTAGTCGAATACTGACCTGGCGGTTCGGCCTGTACAACTACCGGGTCAACCCAACAACGTTTCCGAGTAAAGGCGTACGTGGGTAGCGATACATTTATCCGTTGCTGGCCTGTATAAAAGGCCTTCCAGTCTGGCTCCAAACCCGCCAGATACAGTTGCCCAAGTGTTGTTAAAACGGACTGACAGTTCGCTAGTACATCGGGCTGATTCGCTAATCCGGCCAAGACCGTCACTGGCTTTTTACCCGCTTGTTGCCGAGCCAGAGTTGCCGTAACATGCCCCGGGCCAACCTCAAGTAAAAGTGGATTATCGAAGGTAAAAATCGTATCGAGGGCATCTGAGAAACGTACCGTTGCCCGGAGGTGGGTTGCCCAATAATTCGGATCGGTGGCTTGTGTATCCGTTAACCAGTTGCCAGTCACCGTTGAAACGATGGGCTTTTTCGGGCGGTTCAGCGAAACTCCGGCAACAATCTTCTCAAACTCGCCAACAATTGGGTCCATCATGGCGGAGTGAAAGGCATGGCTGGTTACCAGTGGCTGGTTGGGAATTTCCTTCTCATCGAGCAAACGGGCAAAATCGGCAATGTCTTCATCAGGACCCGCTACAACGCAGAGGGTATGGCTATTAATGGCCGCCATAGAGATTGTTGAAGGCAGTATCGCCAACACAGCAGTTGCCGCCTTTCGTACGGATAGCATACTGCCACGTGGCAATTCACTGACCATTCGGCCACGAGCCGCAATCAGCGTTAGTGCATCCGCTAAAGAGAATATACCTGCCAGATGGGCGGCCACAAACTCACCTACGCTATGCCCACAAAAAACCGATGGTTCAATGCCCCAACTCATCCATAATTGAGCTAAGGCATATTCGGTCACAAACAGAGCCGGTTGTGTATATCGGGTATTTTTCAGTCGTAATTCAACCTCAGAATTGATAAGGTCGGCGTACATAACCTGGCGGATATCGGTATCCAAATAGGGACTCAACAGTTCAGCACAGGCGTCTACTGCCTGACGGAATACCGTTTCATTTTCGTATAACGCCCGGCCCATGTTCAGGTATTGCGACCCTTGCCCTGGAAAGAGAAAAGCGACTTCATCAGGCCGGTCGGCAACCTTAGGTTTACTTGTTGGCGATTTACCTGGTTCAGCCAGTAAGTTGCCAACAAGTTCGGCCTGCGTGGCGGCTACCACAAAACGCCGGTGCTTAAAATTGGCCCGCGTGGTTTGCAGTGTAAACGCTACATCCGCCAGATTCAGTGAAGTAGGCTGGTTCAGTTGTGTTGCCAGGTTCCGGGCATACGCATCCAGGCTAGCTTGTGTTTTTGCCGACCAGGTAATCAATTGAACTGGTCGACCTGCCTCTGAAACCTGGGGTTGTTGATCAAACTCTTCCAGAACGACATGAACGTTTGTACCACCCACCCCGAATGAACTCACCCCAGCTCGGCGTGGTAGGCGCTCCGATGAAGTTGAATCCGCTACGTTCCAATCTGTGAGTTTCGTATTGACAAAAAATGGACTGTTAGCAAAATCAATAGCAGGGTTTGAACGCTCGTAATTAATCGATGGGGGAATCTGCTTATGATACAAAGCCAGTGTGGTTTTGATCAATCCGGCCACACCCGCAGCCTGGGTCAAATGCCCCATGTTGCTTTTAATAGAACCAATGGCACAGTATTGTTTTTCAGTCTGTTCGCCAAACGCCTGTGTTAAGCCATCAATTTCAATGGGATCACCAAGTGGCGTTGCCGTTCCATGCGCTTCCACATAGCTGATGGTTGCGGGATCGATACCGGCATCGGCAATGGCCATAGCGATGGCCCCTGCCTGCCCCTCGGCGCTGGGTGCGGTAAAACTACCTTTGCCCCCACCATCATTGTTAACGCCAACTCCTTTAATGACCGCATAAATTGTATCACCATCACGCAGGGCCGCTTCCCGATTTTTCAACAAAACGACCCCTGCTCCATCGCTGAACACGGTTCCCTGCGCATCGGCATCAAATGAACGGCAATGTCCGTCCCGACTGAGCATAGCCCCTTCCTGATATAAATGGCCGCTGTTGAGGGGCGTGGTTATGCTCGCACCACCCGCCAGCGCCAGGTCACACTGGCCGTTTCGAATGCTCTGAACCGCCTGCGAAATAGCCAATAGCGATGTTGAACAGGCCGAGTAGACACTAACGGCAGGGCCTTTCAGATTCAACTGATAGGCCGTTCGGGAAGCTATGTAATCTTTTTCATTCAAGGTCATTACCTGAAACGCCCCAACCTGATCGATCAGATCCTTATGTCCGAGTACATTATTCAGGTAATACGTATTATTTCCGCAACCGGCAAACACACCCACGCAACCATCGTAGTGTTGCGGTAAGTAGCCCGTTTGCTCCAGCGTTTCCCACGCAATCTCCAGAAAAACGCGTTGCTGGGGATCCATCAGTTGCGCTACGTTGGGCGTCAGTCCGAAAAACTGCGCATCAAACTGGTCGGCCTGCTCAATAACACCCCTTGCTTTTACATAGAGCGGATCATGTTTAAGGCTGGCTGGTATACTGGCGTCTAATTCACTGTCTGTGAAAAATCGAGTAGTTTCTTTTCCCTGCTTCAGCAGTTCCCACAGGGCATCAACCGTGCTTGCTCCCGGAAAACGGCCTGCCATCCCAATTACGGCGACATCATTATCCGAAGTAAGCTGGCTTTCTTTTTCCGTTTGGAATTTAGCTGACTCGTTCGTTGATCGGGTAGCCAGTTGTGATTTCAGCGGGTTCAAATAACCAGCAATGCCGGCAACTGTCGGAAATTGATACAGCTTCGTAACGGGTAGTGTTTGCTCATACTGCTTTAACGAGGCTACCGTCTTCTGAGCCAGTAAGGAATTCCCTCCCAGTTCAAAGAAATTATCATCCAACCCTACTTTATCGACTTGTAACAGGTCAATCCAGATACGGGCGATTGTTTGTTCAAGCTCACTCTTAGGCTTTCGATAGGCAATGTCTAATTCAGGCCGTTTGCGTTCAGGGGCTGGTAACTGCTTTTTATCAACCTTGCCACTGCTGGTTTTAGGGAGCTCATCCAGCCAGACAAAAGCGGACGGCATCATGTAGTCAGGCAGTTGTTGTTCGAGTTGAGTTCGAATACCAGACTTGGCTACCTGATCGTTAGTCGCTACCAAATAGGCAACCAGTCGTTTCTGACTATCAGTACCTTCACGGGCCACAATCACAGCCTGCTTAACACCGGGAAGCTGATTTATACTAACTTCGACTTCGCCCAGTTCAACCCGGTGTCCCCGGATTTTCACCTGATCATCGCGACGGCCTAAAAATTCAATAGCTCCATCGGGTAGCAATCGGCCGAGGTCTCCAGTGCGATAGATACGCATCTGCCCTTGTTGTGGCACTTCGAGTTCGATGAATTTTTCGCTGGTCAGCACGGGCTGATTCAGGTACCCTTCGGCTAAGCAGGCTCCTCCAAAGCAAAGTTCCCCCACCTCTCCATCAGGCAGGATTGTCAGGTTATCATCAACAACAACTAAACTGACATTGTCGATGACCTGACCAATGGTTGGTAATAAAGGCCAGTTGGCAGGATCGCCCGTTAAGGCTAGTTGGGTGATTACATGGCACTCTGTAGGGCCATACTGGTTGAATAATACACAAGCGGGAAGAGCCGAAAAAAACTGAATGAGTTGGGGGGTAATCTTTAACTGTTCACCGGCGGTCATAATTTCACGCAAGTGCACTGGAAACCGGCCCGTGCTCACGGCTGTTTCCGCCAGGTACTGGAGAGCAACAAAGGGCAGAAACAGTCGATTTATGGCTTGTTCATCAATAAATCGCAACAGTGCATTTAAGTCAAGACGAAGCGTTTCATCAATCAACATCAAGGTTCCGCCCGTGCTCAGGGTAGCAAAAATCTCCTGAAACGAAACATCGAAGCTTAAAGGGGCCAGTTGAAGCGTTCGTGTACCCAAACCTGCATTCGACTGTTTTTCCTGCCATTGCAACAGATTCATAAGGGGTCTATGCCCCATGCAAACTCCCTTAGGCTTACCGGTCGATCCTGACGTGTATAAAACGTAAGCGGTGGTAGTCTGACGGCTAACCGTCTGTAGTGGCTGGGTGTATTCCTGATCAGACGCAATCACCTGAAGCCCCAACCGGTCGAAGAGTAGTTCGTCAGGTGCGGCAGCCAAACAGGTTCGGAGCGCGGAATCGGCTTTAATCTGTTGTAACCGGTGTTCAGGATAAGCTGGATCAAGCGGCAGGTAAGCCTTGCCCGACTTCAGGATAGCCAGCACACTCACAATCATTTCCAGATTACGGGTTGTACTTACCCCTATCTGTTCAGCATCTGGATCCGCGTATAAAATAGCCTGAGCGAGTGCTTCTGCCCGGTTGTTTAATTGATCATAGGTAAGCTCGTGCTCCCCAAAGATCACCGCAATACGATCCTGATTTTCGAGCGACACCTGCTCAACAAGCTGATGAACGAACTGCGGGGAGTGACTACCCCGGCTTATGTCATCATAAACACTCATACAGATAATTGATTGAGGACCAGCAACTCACCTAACTACACAATCCTATGAACCCGCAGGTAATGGATTTACCTGCCAGTGTGTTCACAAACCGTTCTGTCTTGATGCTAATAGGTATTCCGTTGGGACTGATACGATTGCTCCTGTGGAACAGGCTTCTGCATGGCGTCGGCCTTACGGGGCACATCCACATAATCTCCTTCCACACGGTTTAAGACCGTCAATATTGGTTGGTTGGTTACGCGCACATACATGCTCAACAGTTGTTTCTCTGCCCTTGCCCAAGGGCTATTAGCATCAATTATTAATAGAGATAAAGCGCTGCTTTTGAGCAGATAAACCGGAATCTGATGATTAATCAGAGCGGGGAGTTCAAGAATAATTCGGTCAAACTGGGTGCCATCGAATCCCTGGTTATAATCAACCAGGTAATCCACACCCGTAACATTCATAAAATCGGGACGGATGGTGTACGGGAAGTATGTTACACCCTGGCGATACTCGCGTTGCTCTTTACCCGTTACTCGCGGATAACAGTAAGCCACCTTCTGGTCAGCGGTTTCGTACAACTGAATCAATCCATTCGACACCCAGCTTTTGCCCTGTTTCGAGCGGATACTAAAGACCGTAATAACGGGTGGGTAAGGCTTACTAAGATTCTGCGTCACTTCAATATTAATGGCATTGAAGAGCTGCTCGAACATGCTGCGGGCCGCAAGAGTTGCTTTCGTAAAAACCAGCGGTTTTCTAACCGTTGGAAAAAGTGCTGCAACAGGCATTCCAATCATGGCTTCAGCTTGTTCCGGCGACTGGATTCGCTTGTCTAACCAGAACCTCAATGCGGTAAGTAACAAGGCAATGAAAATACCAACCCCAAAACCAATGACGATAAGTTGCAAACGTTTGGAAGGCTGGGGTATTAATGGAAAATCAGGCGCATCTAGAATTTCCAGCGTTCCCCCTATCGCGACATCCTGACGACGCGTTCGCGATTGATCCACATTCTGAATGAGATCCAGGTATTCTTTTTCGGCAACGGATAGCGCACGATTTAACTGGCGCAGTTGCGAACCCAGTGGTCCGTACTCGTTTGTTTTAGCGGCATAGTCATCCATCCGCTTTTGATAAAGCTCCAATCGGGCCGACGATTCTTCGTATTCGAGCGATTTGGTCAACCGATCGTTAGCCATTGTTTGGGCTGGAACGGCCTCATTCGAATTGGCGGCCGCATCATACTTTTGCGCGCTCACTTTCAAATCATCCGATGCCTGTTTAACACTTGCCTGCAATTGGGCAATTACCGTTTGCGGCTGTCCATAGGCGCGGGCATTGGCTAACTTATTCTCAGCTTCCGTAAGTTTCTTCTGTTTTTCGGTCAGGTCATTATTAGCGGAACGAATACTTCCCTGCTGGCCCATACGCCCATTAAGCGCATCTAAAGCCGCTTTAGCCGCATTTTTCCGCATTAATTCCTGATTGTACTCACTATTCAGGGCTTCGCGGGAAGCCGCCACGGTTCTGGCCTCTTCATCATAATCCAGCACCTGATGTTTCTCACTAAAGGCGCGCAGATCCGCTTCTGCCTGAGCCAGTTTAGCTTTTGCCTTCTCTAATTTTGCTTCGTAATAGCCAATAACGGAGTTGGTTTCCGATGTTTTGAGGGTTGCATATCGTTTGTTCAGAAATTCGATGGCATAATGCAGTGTACGCTGCGCTACGGCCGGATCATCTGACTCATACTCCATAAGTAATACGTCATTCGTATTCTTACGGGCCGATCCTTTGATTGTTTCACCCAGATGCTGAATCGAATAATACGAATCTGATTTTAGCAGCAAGGATTTTATGGGATTGTCGGTCGGCGTTTTTGCTAAACTATCAATCGTTCTATGCAACAGGGCAGAGTCGGCAGCAATATAAAACAGGTTCTCCCAGCCGGGTGTAATGGCGTTATGTAATTTCTGAAAACCAGCACTAGCTAATACTAACGAATCAGGTTGGCGCAGTCGAAGGTGATCTGTCAGCAAACCAATGCCTATCTGGAGCAGTGTTTCCCGCGAATTAAGGGTCGTTAGAATATTATCAAAGGCACTGGCTGATCGGTCCTGAAACGCACTATTACGATCTGATAGCAGCGAATAGCGAGACACCAGCCCGGTATAAAGTGTGGCCTGCGATTTATAGACCTTAGCCTCATGCCGGGTAACATAGAAAGCTGTTCCGGCTGTTACAACCGGAATAATGATGAACCAGAGTATATGCTGTTTCAGTAAGCGCAAAAAAACCTCGATTGTCATACAATTCGTTTAGTTACGTTTCAACCGTTGAATAGGCATACCCATTAGTGCTTCGAAATAATGAACATTCTTCAGGAAATTCCCTTTCGCCTGTTCTGATGCGGTCTTCGCCTGAACGTAGCGACTGGTAACCGAAGCCATTAAATCAGCCGTAATCTGGCCTTTCTGAATTTCGACCTCCGCCACCCGCAGGGCAGTTAACGAGGCTTGTTCATCAATCAACAATATCTTAAGAAGTTGCTGGGTCGTAATCATGTCCTGATAAATACCGATCAATTCACGCTTCAATTGCAACTCAACAGTTTCTTTCTGGTGAACAGCCGCTTTATAATTTGCACTAGCTTGCCGAACCTGATGTTTTCGCCCAAACAATTCATAGAGCGGTAACCGTACATCAATACCTACCCGGTAACCGTTTGCGATCTGCCCAAGGGTGCTCTCCGGCACTATCCCTCCGCCTGGTACAGCTGCTCCTCCCGACGAAATAAGTATTTGATTACCAGTAGAATAGTTTCCAAACCCAGCCACATTTTGTAGAATCTGTACTTTAGCTATCTCATGCGCTTCGTTGAGTGAGTTAGCAACTTCATTCTGGTATTTTACGACGGGTGAATGGGCGATTGCCACCTTCATTAACTCCTCGAATGGAAGTAATTGAATAGCAATGTCCTGATTAATATCGAGGTATAATGTATCATCAGCAAGGCCCGACGATGCACCGAATGAGACCAAACCCCGGACTCCCCGGCTTTGCCCGGAACAAACCGTTGTTGTAAGCGCCCCTAGTAGCAAGAAGAGACTAATGCGGGAAATCAGTATCGTATGTAAGCGGAATAAACGGAATCTCATTCTAAAAAAATTTACACAAGCCTCTTCGCACAGGTATCTCTCTGACAAGTTTTCTATTTCTAGAATACGGAAACTTATTATTTTACAAGTCAACCAAAACTCTACATCAAGTTAAAATCAAGTCACACCCATTCGGTCAACTTGTGTTCGCTAACTTTTGACTATTTTATTTCTACTTTGTCACACAACAAGCCTATTTCACTCAGCCTGAGTACTACTTAAGGTACCTGTGTATCGGGCGATCCCGTATGAGGGGTATGCATAAATCGCTTAAAGGCTTTTCGCATATTTAGTAACGCTTTTACAAAACTTAGTAACAACACTGGAATAAGCAGCAACTCTTTTACACTTACCCGTTTCCATAAATAAGTAGGCACAGAAAGGACGAGGCTAACCATCTGCAAAAGCAACAGGATGAGTGGAAGCTGCCATAAAACCGGCTTGCTAGTTAGCAAACCAATAAATAGACCGGCTATCAGTAAACCCAGTAAAAGAATTTTTGGTAAAATTATTGCCTGGATAACCTTAAATCCACTGGCAAATCGACCAGCCAGGAGTTCCCGTACACCACTCCAGAAGTAAAATTTCAGAAACTGCCACTGCGCTGCAATCCAGCGGGTTCGCTGATTTTCGAAGACGGCACGTTGCGCTACTTTCTCATCGTAAATATAAGCCTGCTCCAGATACCCAATTTTGAAGCCGCTCAGTACAATATTGGTTTCCAACTCTTTATCATAACCACCCATTGTGTATTGTGTGGTCATGGCAGCTTTCATAAGCGCGGGTTCAAACGCCATTCCCGACCCAATGGTTGCGGAAGACAGGCCGAGTACACGGCTTGCTTTTCTAAAAATATGATTGTTAATCTCTTCACTGATTGCATCCAGAACAGCCACGCTTGTATTTATATTTTTAGCAACGCGGTGCCCCTGAATGGCCCGCCACCCCTGCTCGAACGCGTTGTTTATCCGGCTCAGGAAATCCGGCGCCATATGGTTGTCTGCATCCGACACAACCAGTATATCGTATTGCTCGATTGGTAATCGGGCTAGTGCTGAATTGATCGCTTTAGCAACCGTAGATACGTCAAATGAAACCGTAAGTACCTTTATGGGTAAAGCAGCTAATTGGGCTAGTGTGTGAGCCTGAAATGAATCTGCAATGACAATCAGCTCAAATCGGTCTGCGGGGTAGGTTTGTTTTAGGTTTTCGGTAACGGATTCCACAATAACCGCATCTTCCTTATAAGCAGGAATTAGAACCCCTATTTTTCTGAAAACAAGCGGGGCCGCTGGTTGATCCGTATCATCGGCCTTACCGAGTCGACCTGCAATGGCAAAGAAGACCCAGTACAAGACATTTAATGCAATAATTCCTATAAAGAGGTGGTAAACGAAGACTATAAACTGCATAATAAACCAAAATGGATCGACCAGAGAACTATTGGCAGGTTATAAGAAAGTAATGCCTATGGTAGTCGATGGATAAAAAAAACGAGATCGCTTCACCGTAAGTTTCGCTTCTTCAGACCAGAACCTTTCGATAAACTACCGCCTAATAAATTTTTGATGGCAGTAGTCGATCTAATCCGTTTAACAGGCCGTATCAGTATAGAAATCTTTCTATTTAAGACCAGCAATTTGTGACCAAGTCACAAAACACGACGCAACCCTAAGCCTAAACTTATCGTATATAAGTATATGCGCTACATCGTTGTTTTCGCTCAGCAGGAAATTGGCTACGCCGTGGGGTTCGATAACTCCGCCGACGCGGTAGATTTTTTATTCTGGGGCTACGAAGAATACGATTTGCTGCCCTATGGCATTTTCGATGCGCTCACCGGCGAAGTATTCCCCTACGAGCATCGGGGAGAGCTGGTGGTAGAAGTAGATGAGGAGACCATCAGTCGCACAGCAAAGGATTATTTGAAGGCGGCTATCCGGCAGACGACCTAATGGCAAACAACAGGTATCTTTAAACAAGTAAGCCTGGTCAATGTGCCAGACTTACTTGTTTATTTAGTTTCATGCTCTATTATTTCTTCCTGCACTTGTTGCGTAAATTGTTCTGCTTCCTGCTGCTTGACTACCGAAACCGTTGCCGAGCCAAACACCTTGTTATCAAGCTTATCCAACACAAAGGCCATCAATTCAGGATCGTCCGTTGGAAGAGCCGCTAGTAATTGAAGCGTAATGGGTTCATCTGCGGTACGTAGTTCATCAAGGCGGCCCACCCACCGATACACCTTGTTTTTTACTGAATCCGCTTTTTTCAAATCGAACGTTACTGGTTCATAGCAGTGCCAGATTTCGTTTTTCCAGGCATATGGAAATTCGATCACATCTTTTGCTGTCGTCACTTTATGAGTCTGGAGCCGATTGGTAATATTACGTTTTTCAAAAAGTGGTCGGTAAAGCTTTTTCCAAACGTCATAATCGGTACGTATATCCTCACTAACTTCTGGCGTATAATTCTCGACCATGCGGTCATATAGTTCTCCAAAAGTCAATTCTAAATCATCATCTAACCCGTATTTCACTTCAGAGAATTGAAGTGCCGTATCGTCCTTGACTAAAAACCGATTCGTAATCGACTCCAAACTTGTTGGCTTTTCTAAGCGCACTTGACGGTCAATGTTGAGACGATCAGCATAGTCTTCCAGCATTGCTTCCAAATGCCGCAATCGACGCTGCAAATTACGACCGTCAAGTCCAGGAAAAAACGAGCTTACACGACTGACTGAGCGAATAAATCCAGCCTTTACAAAACGAGATTCTGCCTGAAATAAGACTAAACCCACGTTGACAAACTCCCCGCTCACGCGGTCGGGCAGGTAACGCAGTACCTGATATTCGTAGGTTTTCATACTAAAAATGGTTTAACGGATTGCACAAACAAATCGCTGTTGTTGACTATCTCGGTCAAAAAACTCCGTATTTCCGGCAATTGGTCAGTGCGCCATTCCGGGGGTATCAGTTCAAACGCTTTATCCCAAAATTTGTTATCCAAGCGACCAAATGCTTCTTGAATAGCTATTTCTGGTAATGGGAAACGTTTAATTTTAGCCAGCAAAAATAGGTTTTCTATCCATATGCGATCCTGTTCTCGCAGTTGATAGGGCTTAGCATTTTTGAATAAAGCCTGAATAAAACTAAAAGCTAATTCATGATCGTATATAACCAGTTCCTGCCCATTCGCCATCAAATTAGGTTTCTCGGCCCGCCTGTCTGCATTTTGAATAAACACATCAAAGACAAAAATGTGCTGTGCTTGTGGCAGTTCCACGGCACTCAGGGGTTGATGAACAGGGAGCGTATCATAACCCGGCACATAAACTGAACCAACATTCAGACCAATACTCTTTGCCAGCAGTTGATAATGTGGTTTACCTCGTTCGAGTTCCACAAACTCGTCTCCTACGTCTACTAAAACTGGTTCAACCACCCGAATTCCCCACTCCTTAGCAATAAAGGCAGCTAATAGTTCGCGAGCACAAGCTTCGGGCGTCATACGCTCACCACCACGAAACTTTACAACGCAGTCAATTAATTGTCGGGTTTGCTGGTTACGGGCAGCTACTAATCCAGGTTGATTAGCACCGGTCGTAAACGTATCGTTGTATCGTAAGGCCGTCAGACGAGGAAGCCGATACGACGTGTCAGTAATAAGCATGGTTGAACAAGGTACGGAATGAGCAAATATATGAAAATACAAACCACTCCATCCCTAAAGTGGACCAGCTTAAAATCAACTAGATACGAAAATAGTCCCAAATCCCCGCGTAGCGACGTAATGGCAAACAAGTGATTCTATTTATATTTGGCAGGTTGGGCTTAATTGCTTTTCTCAAGTGTACGGTTTGACAAGTTGCATAGCAATACTAGTCATGTAAATTTCTATGACGAAGTAACCCTAGCGTTAATAATACCACTCATTCGATAATGCTTCAAAATTCTGATATTAAACAACTGATTAAACAACTTTGGAATAAGTTTTGGTCAGGTGGAATTAGTAATCCGATTACTGCCATTGAGCAAATCACTTACCTGCTCTTCATGCGTCGACTCGACGAAGACGACGCGGAACGTATGACAAATGATGAAACCTATGTTAGCATTTTCCCTAGGCAAGAGCTTCGTTGGTTTTACTTCAAAGATATGCCTGGCGACAAGTTACTTAGTCATATACAGACGGATGTCTTTCCATTTCTAAAAACGCTCTCTCCGGCCGACTCGCCGTTCGCAGAGCACATGAAAAACGCGGTATTCATCATTCCAAAACCGTCCCTGATGGTGGACGCGGTGAAAATTATTGATGAAATCTATATTAAGATTACTCATGACTCGGCTGTTGATGGCCGAGGGCATTCGGTACAAGATATTCAGGGCGATGTATATGAATACTTGCTTTCGGAAATTGCATCAGCCGGTAAGAATGGACAGTTTCGCACTCCTCGTCATATCATCAATCTGATTGTCGAATTAGTGCAACCACAATTCGGCGCTTCCATAGCCGACCCCGCCTGTGGTACAGGCGGTTTTTTAGTTGCAGCTTATATTTATATACTGACGCAATTTACATCCGATGCTTATCGCAAAAAAGATGAAGATGGCTTCATTCGAGGAACTAAAGCGGATAAACTTATAGACTATACTCGCAAATCCAGTTGGGAGCACGACTGTTTTCATGGTTTTGACATTGACCAAACTATGGTACGTATGGGGCTAATGAACCTAATGATGCACGGTTTCAGCAATCCACAAATTAAGTATCAAGACACGCTTTCCCGAGGTTATAATGAAGACAGCCGGTATGATTTTGTATTAGCAAATCCACCCTTTACGGGCAATATCAACAAAGAGGATATCAACGATGGTTTATTACAAATGGTTGATACCCGAAAAACTGAGATCCTATTTATTGCTGGTATCTACAGAATGCTAAGTGTGGGTGGTACGGCGGCTATAATTGTACCACAGGGTGTACTGTTCAGTTCAAGTAAAGCCTTTGTTGAAGCTCGAAAGATTATTGTAGACGACTGTGAGCTTAAAGCAGTGATTACAATGCCAAGTGGCGTATTTAAGCCTTACGCAGGGGTGAGTACGGCCATCCTAATTTTCACTAAAGGAGGCACTACTACTCAAACTTGGTTTTACGAGATGCTTGCTGATGGACGGACTTTGGATGATAAACGAGCCAAACTTGACAGCTATGGTGACTTGCAGGCTATTGTGACGCTATACCGCGAACGTACCAGTAAACCGCCTAAAGGTCGTAAAGGCCGCTGTTTCGTAGTGCCCAAATCTGAATTGGTCGATAATAGCTATGACCTCAGCCTTAGTAAATACAAAGAAGACGACTATGTCTCAACAGAATATAAAACACCTAGCCTAATACTATCAGAGTTGCGAACGCTGGAAACTGAAATTATGGCAGGATTAAGCGAATTGGAGGGCTTTTTAAAATGAACTATGCGACTTTGAGCAGTATTGCTGCTAATGTCAGAAATGCAATCGTTGATGGCCCATTTGGGTCTTCTCTCAAAACCAGTGACTATGTCGATAAGGGGATTCCTGTACTACAGGGTCAGAATATAACTGGAGATACATTCAACTTCAACAATATTCGATTTATTACTAATGAGAAAGCAAATGAACTTTCAAGAAGCAAAGTATATGTAGGTGATGTACTGATGATCAAAATCGGATCAATCGGCTATAGTGCACAAATAGATGATCTTCGTGGCTTTCCGTATGCAATAATTCCTGCCAACTTAGCCAAAATAACGCCTGATCTATTAAAGATTGATCCTGATTACTTAGTAAAGATTCTCAATAGTGTTGAAATAAAGCGACAGTTACTTAAGTCAGCTTCAAAAACTGCACAGCCTGCTTTGAGTTTAGGTAAAATTAAAGCACTAGAAATACCTCTCCCAGACCTCATAACTCAACGCCAAATCGCTCAAGTATTAAGCAGGGCACAGAATCTCATCAGAGCCCGGCAGCGCACCCTTACAGCATTAGACGAACTACTCAAAAGCACATTTTATGAATTCTTCGGTGACCCGGTTCGGAATGAAAAAGGTTGGGAAAAGCGAAAATTAGGGGAATGTGTTCTCAAAATAGAAAGTGGTTGGAGTCCAGTCTGTTTAAGTACGCCAAAAATTAATGAGAATGAATGGGGTGTATTAAAGCTAGGTGCCATCAGTAGCAGATTTTACAAACCTAAAGAGAATAAGAAGTTACCCGAGAATGTAATACCGCGTTCCGATATTGAAGTCCATAAAGGTGATTTACTATTCTCCCGTAAAAATACAAGAGAATTAGTAGGGGCTTGCGTATTGGTCTTTGATACTTTACCTAAGTTAATGATGTCTGACACCATTTTTCGGCTTGTTTACAGAAAAGATATTGCCTTGCCCCATTATCTATACTATCTTATTAACCACATCGGATTCAGGAAAATCGTTCAAGCATTAGCTTCAGGAAGTGCTGGTTCAATGCCGAATATATCGAAAGATAGATTAAGCAATTTAAACCTTCCTTTGCCACCTATAGCCCTTCAAACTCAATTCGCGGCAGTAGTCGAGCGAGTTACTAACATAAGGGTACAACAACAGACATCATTAACAAGCTTGCAGTTACTGTATCAAAGCTTACTACAAGCGGCCTTCCAGGGGGATCTCGATGTGAGCAAAGTAAACGAAGTCGTTTCACGCCCGACTTCTACAAATAGTCAAGACACTTCTGAAGAATTAATTTGGCAGAATCTCCGCTCTCAAGTTAATAACCAGTCTATTACTTTAGAAGATTTGCAAAATGTATTTCCCAATGCAGATTATCCTAAACTGCGCGAATTGGTTTTTAACGCCATTGACTCAGGCCATCTAACTCAAACATACGATACTAAAGAACGGGCTGTACAGTTAAAAGCAGGGGCACCTCGTATATGAAGCTATGAAGCTACTTCGCCTACACCTGCTCAGCCCATTTCGAGGCCTACCCAGCGGTTTCAACGTAACGTTTTATGCTCCCACTACAGGAGGTCTACTCGCTAATGGGCTTGAGCCGATTTGTTTAGTCGGCTTAAACGGTTCGGGTAAATCAAACCTCCTTGAAGTAATCGCTGAATTGTTTTATTACTTAGAAAACTATCAGCGAGCGGCTGACAAATTGGCTTCGAATCCAACTACTCAAACACATTATGACCCAAAACTACGGGCTCAGTTCCAGGAGAACATCATACAGGAAAGGGACAGCGATAACGCATTGGAAGCTGGTTTGGAGGAGTATAAAACGTCGTTTGGTTTTATCGTAGAATATGCATTTGATCCAGCTACGTGGGCTGTCGTACTCGAAGATGCCCTGCGTCGTTCTGAAGACTGGATTCGTTCCCGATTCGATAGCTCTTATGTCCAGCTCAGTTTTACGGACTCACTGAACGCACAGCAACGTATAAATCCCAAACTTCATATTCGCAAAAATCCAGGTGAGTTACCAAGTTGGGATGTCTTGGAGCACCACCATGAATCAACTTCTCCAGTATTCCAGACGCCATTTATGCCACTACCCCGGCATGTTGTTGGTTATTCATCGGGGCTTAACGAGCTATTATCAAATCCGTTTATTCGGATGAATATGCATTATGTCGATGAAAACCTGTTCGATGATAAGAAGTCAGAACAAGTATCATCACTCGTTAACCTCGCCTTAAACAGGTTGCTTTTTATTGATTATGATTCTAACAAAGCGGTTGTACTGTCTAATTACCTATTCCCTTTTAAAGAATACAGTATTAGCCAAAATCAACGAGAAGCGTACCCTCGTTTAGCAACACTCAATCAACTACTTAACGTTAATTTTCTTGAGAGCTTCCGCATTACATTGCGTATACCTGCCCGAATTAGTTTGAATAATAATTTAGACAGAGTGGTTCAGAAATTACGTCGATGTGCAACCCTTTCTAATGAGAAAATATTAGAGGATGGGCGTACTGAAATCCGAATGGATTTTAAACTAGACGCACCTCCAGAAACAGCAGCTGACTTCCTGGCCGATTATACAGATGCAGTTCGACAAGCGTTTCGGGATCACTTTGGTGAACCCAGCGAATTATTTCAAGGACTGTATTTGCTGCAACTGCTGAATGTCCGTTTATATAGCGATGTATTACGTGAACGGGTCAAAAACCTTCAGTCTGGCGATAATTTGTCGGATTTATTACCAAAATATGAAGAGCAGCAACTTTTATTTTCAATAGGAGATATTGCGTTTCGTAAAACCGGGGTGGCCAAGCCTGTTTACTACCAGCAATTGTCCGACGGCGAACACCAGTTGTTACACGTCATGGGTTCACTCATGCTATTAAATGCGCCTGGTACATTGTTTCTTTTTGACGAACCAGAAACGCACTTTAATCCTGAATGGCGTAGTCGGTTCGTTAGTCTGCTCAATGAAGTAGTTCATGATCCTGAATGGGACTATTATGACTCCGAAGAAGCTAGTGATTCTTACAACTACGATAAATTTGAACCCGAACATCCTCAACGCGAACAGGAGGTTTTACTAACGACGCATTCACCATTTATCATCTCGGACTGTAAACCGGATAAAGTGTTACTTTTTAAACGCGGGCAACAAGAACCTAAACGGCCTGATTTCAACACCTTCGGAGCTTCAATAAATCAAATAACATTAAAGGTTTTTGGCAAACGAGAAACTATCTCAGGGATGGTAATGGACAGATTAAATGTATTGGAGCAAGAGGTTAGAGAGGGTCGAAAAACAATAGCTGAGGTTCGTCACCTTACCGACCAGTTTGGAGATTCAGTTGAAAAAATGTTGTTTTTACGTTTCCTTGACGAATTAGAAAATCCGATAGATTAAGGCTATGTTATTTTCATACCGCTACGTATCCCATTCAATTGAACGCTTACAGTTTTTCTTACAGCATACAGTTTTTCATGTATGGTGTAGAGCATACGAACCGTTCGACGTGTCGTTACTACACCCTGATTTCCAATCAATTGTCACTGAGATCAGTGGCAACAAAAACGACTACCTGTTGGCACCAATTTGTAGCATTTATTCTATTTGCCAAAATTTGAACCGAGACCAGCGCCTACTATTGGCAAAAGCTTTTCGTAACAATAATGCAATTGAGGGCTTATGTGCTGGTGTTATCCAACCTGTTTTATACACAACTATTGAATCGATTGATACAGATTTAGCAAAACAATTAAAGACATTCTGTTATAATCTATATATCCACGTTTTTAAATTACAACCCTTCTATTCCCGTTGTGGACATATTGATGATCACTATGATGCGTTCATGCGGCATAATGTGCTGGATAAGTGTCCTTTCTGTGGTCTTAGCGATGTTATGTCTGAACGACTGTCAGTACGCGATGCGTACGATCACTATCTACCTAAGAGTGATTACCCATTTAATACAGTTAATTTGAGTAATCTTGTTCCTGCTTGTAAAACATGTAATACGTCTTATAAACTAGCTATTGACCCTATATTAGGCGGTACACGAAAAGCTTTTTATCCATTCTCATCCGTACTTTCTGACATAATAATTCAGATTAACATTATCTATTTAAATTATAAGAGACCAGATGACAACCGAGTTGAGATTAATTTGGCTTGTGATTCACAATCTGAAGAATTAATAACTTGGGAAAAAATATATCGTATCAGTGAACGATATATTGACAAATGTCGAAGCGATGATTCAAGATATTGGATAACTCAAGTATATGATGAATTGAGCAATCATTCTATATTATATGGACAAACAATAAAACCAGATCAGTATTTGACTCTCTATCTCAGGCAAAAGAAAAAAGAGCCCATGAAAGAATTGAATTTTTTGCGTGTACCTTTTTTAGAAGGATGTCTCCGAATAGGTGTATTTGACAAATCAACTGGGATTGTATAATTATAAAAGCAATAGCCGTCCATATCGAAACATGGGCGGCTATTGCTTTTATACCTAGGAAAAAATCAGAAACTGGTTTACACCAACAGAATATCTTTCTCCTTCGCCACAAATGTCTCGTCAATGCGAGCAATGAAGGCATCCGTAAGTTTCTGAACGCGCTCTTCACCCATTTTTACGGCATCTTCCGATACGCCATCTTTCACCAGCTTCCGAATGTCGTCGTTGGTATCTTTGCGAATGTTCCGAACGTTGATTTTGGCCGTTTCTACTTCCTGTTTTACTTTCTTCACCAGATCGCGCCGACGCTCTTCGGTTAGCGGTGGAATATTCAACCGAATCTGTTCACCGTCGTTGTTCGGGTTCAGGCCCAGATTTGAATTACGGATAGCCTTTTCTACTTCGCCAATCATCTTTTTCTCAAATGGCTTGATCGAAATAGTACGGGCATCGGGGGTGTTAACCGACGCAACTGTATGCAAAGGCGATAGCATTCCATAGTATTCAACCTGAATGCCATCGAGCATGCCTGCGTTGGCCTTCCCGGCACGAATTTTAGTTAATTCGATGGCTAAGTGCTTAAGCGCTTTTTCCATCGTATCCTTTGCATCGTCGAGAAATAACTCGATTTCTTCCATGAATTGATTTACGATTTAAGAAATACGATATACGATTTGGGCTGACGCACGAACATAAATCGCACATCGTAACTCGTATATCATAAATCCATGTATAAGTTTATGGTAATGTCATTGTAATAAGCGTGCCCTGGTTATCATCACCCTCAATTAGCTTGAGCAGACTACCTTGCTTGTTCATATTAAAAACAATGATAGGCAAATTGTTTTCCTGGCAAAGGGTAAAGGCCGTGAGATCCATTACGCTTAGTTTCTTTTCGTAAACGTCATCGAAGGTTATGCTCGTATATCGCGTAGCTGTTTTATCCTTCATCGGATCGGCTGTGTAAACGCCGTCTACCTTCGTGCCTTTGAGGACAACGTCGGCTTCTACTTCAATTGCTCGCAATGCCGCTGTGGAGTCGGTTGTGAAGTAGGGATTACCAGTACCGGCGGCAAAGATAACCACCCGGCCTTTTTCAAGATGGCGCACCGCCCGCCGACGCACATAGGGTTCGCAAACCTGCTCCATCTTAATAGCCGACATCACGCGGGTATACATCTTATGCTTTTCGAGCGAGCTCTGAATAGCCATCGCGTTGATAACCGTTGCGAGCATACCCATGTAATCGCCCTGTACTCGGTCGATTCCCGAGCGCTCACCCGAGACGCCCCGGAAGATGTTTCCACCGCCAATAACGATGGCTACCTGCACGCCCAAATCAACAACTTGTTTGATTTCCTTGCTATACTGTTCGAGCACTACTGGATCAATATTGTAACCATTTGGCCCAGCCAGAGCCTCCCCGCTCAGCTTGAGCAGGATACGCTTATACTTTGTCTGCGATGTCATGTAGGGAAATTTTGCGGGCAAAGATAGGGAAAAAGGGAGGAAGGAAGAAAGGGCCAAGAGGGAGGAAAGGGATTTTGTCAGACTATATTTGCTTCATAGTCCCTTTCCGCCCTCCTCCCTCTTCTCCTTTAATCAGGCCGATTGCCAAAGTTCTTTCAGCCGATTGAGGTCCCGCTTCATGGCTGCAAACAAGTCATTTTTCGGAATTGACAACTGAGTAGCTCCATGCTCGGCACCGCCCAGTGGGTACTCGTAATGTAGCGATATGGGTACGCGAATGTTAGCTTGTTTAAGTTGTTTGAAGTAGGCGGTAAAGTCGACCATGCCTTCTCCCAGTGGCACATCCTGTACAACCCATTTACCTGCTAATGAGCCGGTTGATTTCTTCTCCCAACGAAAATCTTTTATGGCAATCGTTTTGATGTGGGGTATCAGCAACCGTACACCAGTTGGCCAGGCCATTCCGCCTTCAACGGTGGCGTGCCGAATATCGTATTGTACACCCATATGCTGTTGATCAGCAGTTTTGAGCATTTCCCAAAGCTCCCAGACCGATGCGCCCACCAACAACCCCGCGTGATTTTGATAGCAACCCGTCAGATTCAGGCTTTTGTTTAGCTCACTCAAGGCACGAAGTTGACCTTGAAAATGTTCGATTGAATCCGGGATAGATTGTTTATCGGTATACGAATACCATTTCATCCGATAAGCCTGGAACCCAAGCCGAGCGGCTGTTTTCAGGAGTCGACTATCAGTTCCATTAGTCGCATCGCCAACCGCCGTCGTCATCAGTTTGGGTGCAAGGCCAGCTTTTTTCAATGCATCAACAGCTTTGGGCAGGTCCTCCTCCACGCGATCGGGTACTACATGCCCCTCTGGGCGAACGGTTAGATCAACACCATCGAATCCCATACTAGCGGCTGCATCAGCCATATCGCTATAGTTCAGGAATTGAAGGTGCTTCGAAAAAACATGAATATCTGGCAAGTCAGTGTTCAATGAGTTGACTGACGTAATCAGGGTTCCTGGCAGTAGTGGCAATGCGCCAGCGGCCAGCGTAGCTTGCTTGAGAAAACGACGACGTGAATGCAGGGAGTCCATACTCCTCTAAACACCGGCCTACAGGAATTCTACCAGTACCTGTCCCTTTTCAACCCGGTCGCCCTTACCTACCCGAATCGTTTTAATAGTAGCTTCACCAGGTGCCTTCAACATATTCTCCATCTTCATGGCTTCCAGAATTAGCAAGCTATCCCCTTTATTGACCACATCACCGGGCTGAACGCTGATACCCACAATCAATCCCGGCATGGGCGCTTTCAGTTCATTAATTTTCGTACTTGCCAGCGTACTCATGCCCATTTTTTCGAGCAATAGGTCAAACCGATCTTTTAGCTGAACGTGATAAATATGACCGTTTATCTTCAGACTAACCGTTTTATCAGCCGCATTCAACTCTAGTACTTCAGCTGTGTAGGAACGATTCTGATGAAGAATATGAAATGTTTGCGCAGAGAGTTTTACTAAATCCCAGGCAAATGGTTCGCCATTGAGCGTTTGCCCATCCGCAGAAAAGTCAATTAAAAATGGGGGATTTTTAAGGTCGGTCAGGGTGGCAGTGTACATACGTTTCTCGAAATAAACTTAAATAAACCTACGATTTATTTACCAACCAAATCCCCAGCAAACACACACCCATTCCGGCAAATTGCACCGCATAGATGGTTTCGCCATCTAAAACGCCCCACATGAGCGCTACAATGGGAATCAGATACGTAACGGAAGCCGCAAACAAAGGCGACGACAATTGCATAACCCGGTTAAAAAAGATGGACATTAACCCCGACCCAAATACGCCCAGTGTAACCAACGCTCCCAACGACCAGCTATTTTCAGCATTGATGACACGGCTCAAAAAATCGGTTGGCATGAGCGTAAGCAGGGCAATGGGCCCAGCAAAAGCAAACAGCCAGGCTGTTGATACTAACGCAGGCAGGTGACTCAGGTAACGCCCAATAAGATTGGTATTTAGGCCATAACAAATGGTGGCTACTACGACCAGCAGGGCGTATTCATTAATCTGAAAAGAACCGGTTGCGCTGAAAAATACCAGTAGTAATGAGCCCGCCAAGCCCAGTAAAATACCAGCAACCTGTCGAAGCTTGAGTGACTGACCGAAAAATACGCCCCCTAGAATCAGCGTAAATAACGGGCTGAGCGAATTCAACGCCCCCGCCAGTGAGCTATTAAGATGCGCCCCTGCTTCGGCAAACAGGAAGGCAGGAATCACGAATCCAATTATTCCCGACGCCAGCAGCGCTACCCACCGATGCCGGACAGCCACCCGAACATCAGGCTGACGACTTTGTCTCGCCAGAAATGGTGTAAAAAAGAAGAGTGCAAAGACCAGTCGGCCTGCGCCTACCTGCTCAGGTGGAAAGGAAACCAGACTCCGTTTTATCAGAATAAATGAACTGCCCCAGACTAAGGCCAGTGAGCAAAGCAGCACCCACGCCAGTAACGGGCGTTTTTGAGGAATTACAACCGGTTCTTCTGTCGTCATTTTCCCTGGGCTAATCGAAGCGAGTTTAGAGCAGTTACTTCTCTTTCTTTGGTGTCAGAAAGGTACGAAGTGGTTTGGTAAATACACCCGATAGCGTCGAAACGTATACTGTGTTATGGAAGGCGGCTACAGATGTAATACGATTTCCAAATAAATTCGTATTATCCAGTTCTGTCGGTGTGAGGGTGGTTGCCGTAAGTTGTAGCTGGAAAAGCTGGCTATTGTACATACCAATCAGTAGATTATTGACCTGTTTATAGACCAGTAGTCGATACGTATCTGATACCTGGTTAGCTACCACCGACCAGGTTTTTCCCTGGTCCGTTGAGGCAACCAACTGAAGCGAAGTACTATTAGCATAGGTTACACCATATACAGTTCCATTATAGGAAAACTGACGCAGTAACCCATATGGATAGGTTTTTTCGTATACTCCAGTGGGAGAAATCCGAAACGTACCTTTTACAGTTGAAACAATAAAATAATCTCCTGCACTACCCATGCTATATGGGAAACCAGCTCCTTCCAGAGTAATAAGTTGGGTTTTCGTCACGTCCAAGCCTAAATTGGGCCAGGCAGGAACATTAATGGATAAAAGTACCAGGCTGATATTAGCACCATTAATAACTGGTGTAGAGTATGATCTGTCATACCGTTGATAAGGTATGATTAACTGGTTTTGCCTGTTAACAACCATGGTTTCACCTTGATTAACGGCCAACGTAATAAAGCCAGCAAAATCGGCATCAAGCTGGGACATTCTTACGTAATCATTACCACGTGCCAGCACTGGACTAGCCGTTGGGATGACATTAACCCGGTCATAATTTAGAAAAGCAATAAAAGATGAACTCAGACAAGGCCGATAATCCGTGCGTCCATTCGGCTAAGCTTGTCCCCCGTAGTGAGTGAATGTTGTATCGTACTTGGATTGTTGCTCACCAGGAGCAATGGACGTTGTTTGGGCACCCGACAGTATAATCAGACTGGTATCGGCGTAACTGTTCAACTGAGTCTTCTCGTCGAAAAGAAAATCATTATCAAGCTGCCAGCTTAACGTTTGGTCAGGTGGTGTTGCGATTTCTTCGACGTCCTTCTTACAAGCTATTGAACAGACTGTAATTAACACACATAGCCAACTATACCGCTGAAGGTGCATGGAGTGTAAACTTTCTGAAAGTTGTTAGCATTTTGTTTATACCAGTTCCCCATTATACTGTTCAGCCACTTCGTCCAGAACAGCACTCACCCCGCTATACGAATCGGTCGTTACCAGTTGCATTCGGTAGGGTTTAAAATCGGGCAGGCCTTTGAAGTAATTAGCATAATGTCGACGCATTTCAAAAAGCCCCACAATTTCACCCTTCCAGCGAATCGAGAAATCGAGATGCTGGCGGCAAACCGCTACCCGATCAGCAATAGTCGGCGGAGCCAAATGCTGGCCCGTTTGAACAAAGTGCTTGATTTCGTTGAAAATCCAGGGATGCCCAATACTGGCCCGGCCAATCATTACGCCATCGACGCCGTACCGGTTTTTGTACTCCAGCGCTTTTTCGGGCGTGTCAATATCTCCATTTCCAAATATTGGGATCTGAATGCGTGGGTTTTCCTTGATACGCCCGATGAGTGTCCAGTCGGCCTCGCCTTTATACATCTGGACGCGCGTGCGACCATGAACGGTCAACGCTTTGATGCCAATATCCTGCAACCGTTCAGCTACTTCGCCCACATTCTTCGTACTCTCATCCCAACCCAGTCGGGTTTTTACGGTTACAGGCAGGTGAGTCGCTTTCACAACGGCCTCGGTCATGCGAACCATCTTGGGAATATCCTGCAACAAGGCAGCCCCCGCCCCCCGGCAAGCTACATTTTTGACTGGGCAACCATAGTTGATATCAATTAGGTCAGGATTAGCGCGGGTGGCTATTCGTGCGCATTCACCCATCGTTTCCACATCAGAACCAAAGAGCTGGATACCAATTGGGCGCTCGTATTCAAAGATATCCAGTTTTTGAACACTCTTGGCAGCATCCCGAATCAAGCCTTCGGACGATATGAATTCAGTATACATCAGGTCGGCTCCGTTGGCTTTACAAACCGCACGAAATGGGGGATCGCTAACGTCCTCCATAGGTGCCAGCAGCAACGGAAAATCCGGAAGTTGTATATTGCCAATATTGACCATTGTATAATAATGGGTTCTCAAACCCGACTCAGTTTTCTGTTAATTATGTCGGACGGTCACTAAAGCCGTACTTAAAGGATGTACAAATTACGATTTGCCAGTCAGTTTGGTTCCGTTGTTATAGGAGGTAGCCCAATCGAAAATCATTCTTCGTAACTCCTATTGCGTATATTTACCGAAAATATACTGTCAATCTAAATACTAACATTATCTATCTAATAGTCAGACATTTATAATCATGCCGCTAAATAACTACTGAAATATAGATGAAAAATAAAATTAAAAATTGATAAAGGAACAACATGATCTTGGTCAATCCTCATAATATATATGGTTTAGCTGGCTACCCAATCTTGTAAAAATAAAGCCGAGGTGGTAATGGTACAATTATCAGTACAAATACTAGCGAATACAATTCGTCAGGCTATCAAATCGCCAATGCGTATAGTTCCTCCACTCTATATAGCATCAATTGCCAAATCATCAATAATTTCAGTACGAACGATGGCATTGGTTTGGATATATTGTTCATACAAGGAACTAATAAAGTTTCAAACAACATCGTAGATGTTGCTGGCGTGGGCTTGCAATTGGCCATACAGACAGGAGGTGATGGTAGTGCAACATTGGATGCGACTAGAAACACGATAAAAAATTCAACGAATTATGTGCTATACTGCTCAATTCAGGTAGTTTGCGTGAACTTGACCTAAGTGGGTGTAGAATTCCCGATAGTGTGGGTAGCTACACAAGCCATGCGCAAATCCGTTCGGCTATGACACTAGTAAGTGACTTGATACTTGCTATTATCTGTATTACTGACTACTGGGGAACGGCTATTGCGACCTATACGATACAGCTTGTGAGTGGCACCTACACAAACATGTATGCGGGTCAAAATAGCTGGAAAGGGCACTTGACGGGCAACACGATTGAATCGTTAGGGGCAACGGTAGGGTCAACAGTTATTCTGTAAAGCATAGTAGCCAAGTAATTTAAATACTTAGTTACTAACTATGCCTCCAAACTCCTTTGGCAGCCAGCAAGAGTAGATACCCTGAAATGGCTAGCAACAACGTCCAAGGGCCGGAAAGAGGTTGGGATTTCTTCAGTATTTCCATAAAAATACGCTTTAGTGAAATAGCAACAGTCATAAGAAAGTTAGGTTGGTTTCAGGCCACAGCTCTAATTAAGGAGAAATAAACGAGACTACTAGAAAACACTTGTACTTACGAAAGAGAGGTTTCGTAAGTACAAGTGGAATTAACTACAAATTTAGGGTTAAACCACAAATGGAATTTATTATTCAACTCAGATTGAAAGATCTTTAATCTGAGTTAAACCGTGGACTCATTAGCTGATAACTTAGTTTTTTTTGATGATTTATGAAACTTTGCTTTCAACTTGTTAATTGGTTGCTCAATTAGGTAAAATGAAACAAAGGCAGCTAAAAAAGCAAAAACTAAATTTTGGGGAAACTTATTGAACCAGAAGGTTTCTGCTTGTTTATTTATTAATAAGCTATTAATATCTCTGATGAATAATAAATGCCAAATATATAATGAGTAGGATAGCACACCAATATGAATAATAATTTTATTGTTAAGAAAATCTGAAAATAAGGTAGGAATATATATACACCAAAAAACAAATATTAGTACGCACACATTAGATAACGAACTACCAATTGTTAGGGCGTACATTCCCCCAAATTTTGCTATTAAAATCCTTGAAATAACGAATATAAAAAGTATAATAGCACCCATAAATAGCTTATTTTTTAGCCATTTAAAATGAGGGGAAGTAATAATCTGTTTTTCCAATAATGCACCTAAACAACCAGTTAATATAGTATCACCGCTTGTCTGAATCATCATGCCAATCTGTCCTCTATAGTTAGGCATTAAGAAATAAGTAGCAACTCTGATTAGGGGCATAATTGCTATTATAATCAAGACAACGTTTATGAGCTTTCTTTGACTAATCCGCTTAAAGGCAAGGGGCCAAATTAGATAAAACTGCTCCTCCATTGCCAGCGTCCAGAAATGTCCAAAAAAAAGCTCCTCATTTGGCTGAGAGGATACGAAAATTTGTTTATAATTCCATAGATAAAGTGCAGCGAATAAAACAGTAGTATAGTTTACTACATTGGCAGAAAAGTAAAAATGTTGTAGTAAAACAATTGTGACTATATAAGCATAAAAGATGGGAAAAATTCGAAGTGATCTTCTAATGTAAAAATTCTTGATGTTTATGTCTCCTGTTTTTTCTCGCTCTTGGATCAATAATTTTGTAATCAAGTAGCCCGAAATCACAAAAAATATTTTAACACCTAAACCTGAACTAATTAGATATTTAAAAAGAAAACTATCGGCTAATGCGACAGGCATCGTGGGTTTAGAATGGACTAATAAGACCATGATAATAGATATAGCCCTAAGACCATCAAGACTTTTAATTCGATTCATTTTAATAATAGTTTATTAAATATTGAGGAGGTTAAATTCAGTATGGTAAGGTGAATTCTTAAAAAAATAAAAGGTATAACCCCAGTCTTGGTAAACTGTTAGGGCGTATGTAAATAGAAAAAATTGCTGATTTGTAGTTACTGCTATTAGTTAGGCTTATTCCATGTAACTCATTATGGAAGACATATACACTAACATTATTCATATTATTTCTTCTAGGATATGAATAATTGAGGACTTCGGTTTGTAATTAAATAATTCACATGTATTCATATATAAAGAATAATATTTTTCTTATGCACCATAGACAGTTAAGTCATTCATTGTCAATAAGTTATTGCTTTGGCAATGATTTTATATCAATTGAGGTCTACAAAATAAATCTTATTAGCTGATATTCTTTACTATCCTGTAAAATATGTTTTCTGTTTTTTAAAATAAGTTTGGGCAAAGGAATAAGCTGGGGTGAAGTAATGGATCATAACTAATAGTCACAATCCATTACTTTTAGTTACAAAATTTATATTGTATTCAATTTAGAATTAAGTTCTAGTTGCCCAATGAAACCCTAGCGATGGGATGCTAAAAATTGGTTTATCTAAAATTGCCCTTCGTAAACCCTCAACGATTAATAGTGTCATTTGGAACTTAAGCAACTTGATGACTGATGCATTTATCCGCGACCCACAGGTATTACCGCAATAAAGTATAAGGGAGGAGTTTTAGTAACTCGAATTGTATATAGATATTGATCCTAGTGAACGGGAAATGAAAGCCTGCGAGATAAGAGTCCTGACGCCGGGAACTGGTCTATATTAAATGAGCGTGTCTGGTCGAGTTTCGGGCATTTCCCTACCTGATCTACTGAAACCGCCAGTAACTAATTACGCCATATTTTATGGAGACATATATGCAACTTGGTTGAAAAATACATTTCCAAGTCAGTTGGCCTATACTCCCCAAGACTAGTCAATACCCGACGCTATAAAAAGAGTTTCCAAATCACGTCGATAAACTGTTAGAATATGTACACTGAAAAGGCTAACACTAATGTCCAGGGATCGCGAATAGGCAACGTTTTGCGAGTCGACTTCATATTGCAAAGCAATAGCCAAGGCATGAAGTCGCGATTAATCGGCAATTAAATCAGGATGAGAATGCGGTTTAGGTTGCCCAGTAGAAAAAGACGCTAACGGCAATAAGGGAGACAATCGCCATCAGGCTGATAAGGACTTTCAGATCGTCAAAGTTGCGTTTCATGTCAGAGAAGCTAGGAGTGAAAATCTGAGATGAAACTAAATCTAACAGCCTGACAGTGAAATGAAAATGAGATTAAGAAAGGGGTTAAATTTATTGATCGGCTATGAGTCGATTAAAAAATCCCGATCAGCAGCCGCCAATCGGGATTCAACAACTCAATAAATTCTAGAAAGAGTATTAAGTCATATTACTTACGATCCAATCCGGTAATATGTGTTATTACAGGCCTGGCAATGGTAGGCTCTGATGGGTAAAAAGCCTAAGGCCTTCTTTAAGATTCTCGGCCTTCTTGTTCGGTCAGCATGTGTATCCCCACAATAGGGACATCGATTCCGAACAACAGTTTTTCGGTATAAGTAGAGCAGGCTGAGCAGGAGGGCACACAGGCTTCCAATTAGAGGTAACGGGCTTAAACTAACTAGGTTCATGGGTACAAAGAGGAAGAAGAGTGTAAAAGAAATGCTTATCTGAAGGTTTAGTATTTTTACTTAATCATTTAACTAAAATTTAATTAGAAGAAACGACGTAAAGTATATTTATGGTACCCTTATCAATAAGACTTCTACTTTCCTGCTTCGGCTACTGGCTAGCCAATACAGCCTTAAAATGGCTCGTAAATGCTAGTTGCTGGATCACGGCTAATCCCTTTATAATCATCCTGATCCTAGTGTTAGCTTTTATTCTGGCACTGGCCAGATATAACCAGAAAGCCAAACAGTTGCAGGTAGCCAAACAGGATCTGCCTAGATCGGCTACACTCGTTTCCCGATTATGTGAGGATTCAACCGCCCTAAAGAATACGATCAACACGGCGATGGCCACCATTACAATCAACTATGCGAAACAAGCTAAAACTCTACAAGCAGATAGTATTCATGCTGCTAGTCTGTCTGACGATCAGCTTGACGCTGAGACCACAGTATTCTCTCAGCCAACCGACAGTTTATCCAAACGGCAGCGCAAAGAAGAAATCAACCGGCAACTAACTGATTACGGTCGGGTGATGCTTGATAATGAAAAGTTGGTTACAAAAAGCGGCTTCTGTGATGCATTGGTGAAAGATGTTCGAGAAGCATTACTGGCACTGGTGGGCTGGTTTCCTATCAATCGACTCAAACGTGGTCGGGCGAAAAAGTGCTCAAGCGAATTGAAGGAAATCCCTAGTTAATAAGTCAGCACTTACTCAACCCTGTGGCCTGGCTTTATATGGCCAACTTCCTACTGGGGGGGATGGAGACGGTAGGAAAACAAATTCAGGATACACCAATCAAACTCTTGATCGATAGCTGTCTGGATGTATACAATACTATTAAAGCACGCCTTAAACCGAAAGAATGATGATACAGGAAGAGATTCTATTCCGACTATTACAAGCCAGCACGGCCACAGGTTTTGTTGCCCTTTTGATTACCTGCATGAGGTCAAGTGGTGGTTACCCATCCCGATTTGTATGTTTTCGTTATATGCCTGGTCACGTTTCTAACCACGTTTTTCATGCGCCGATTCACCTTTGAAGTGGCCGTTGTGCCCATGTTCGTACTGGCGATTAGTGCGGTGGCCACCGCGCTAATCGACTATGTTAGACCTTTGCCCACCAACCGACGGGAAGCGTTGAACCGGCGTTTGCTTTGGTTTATCCTGCCAATCCTGGGCATTTTGTTTACCGTGTGGTGCATGGGGTCAGTCTATGAGGGTGGGATTAGTTTCTTTCTTCGTTTTTGAGCAGAAACTAAACCATGCCATCAGTAATCAGGATGAGATGAAAAGTCAGTTGGATTCGACCAAAGCAGCTATTAAAGAATTGAAGACCAATTCGGCAAAGCAGCATGCAACCTCGTCAGCTTACCGGGAAAAGCTTGATAAACGTCTCGACGGGGTTGATTCACGGCTAACTGATCAGAGTTTGCGACTTCATAGCTGATGTTACGCCACCTTTTGAGTCGCTAGTTTAATTTTGAGTATGCAGACAACCCTCGATCTCTATACCGACTACTTACTCAGTAGTTTTGGCCAAACCACAGCAACGGGGCTATCTCGGTTGACCGATGGTGCGGTAGGCCATGATGCAGTGACGGATCTGCTCAATCGACTTCAGGGCAATAACCGAACGCTGTGGAAATATGTCAAACCACTAATTCGACAAATTCAAGAGTCTGACGGAGTCTTAGTAACCAATGACAGCATTGCTCATAAGTCGCATAGCGACGAAAACGTCCTGATAACCACCCACTATGACCATTCCAGTGGCCAATATGTGCGGGTCATCAATTTTGTCAGTTTACTGTATCAAACCACCAAAGGACAGTGCCCACTGAGTTTTGAGCCAGTTATCAAAGTCCAGCAGTGCGACTCAAAGACTCGTAAAATTATCTGGCGCTCGGAGCGAACCAAACACCAGATGTTCCAGGATATGGTGCGCCGAGCCCATCAGAATGCGGTTCCGTTTCGCTATGTGCTGGCCGATTCTTGGTACACCAACGCCGACAATATCAATTTGGTTTTGGGCCTAAAGCATCACTACTTGGGAGCCGTCAAATCCAATCTGGAAGTAGCTCTCTCCAAACACGACCGTGCGAATGGTAAGTTTGTCAAAATCAGCACGCTTAACTTACAACCTGGCACCGTTCTGACAGCCTTCATTCGCTCGGTACAAGAGCCGGTAGCGATTTGTGGCGACATTCTCTCTAACAAGGATGGGTCAGTCGGTGAACTCTCGCTGTTAAGTACCGATGTGACGATGCCTTACCAACAACTGCTGACAACCTATCAAAAACGATGGGGTATTGAGGAGTACCATAAATCGCTCAAACAGAACGCATCGCTAGAAAAATCTCGTACTCATCGTACTCAGACTAATCACTTGTTTGCTAGCATTTGCGCCTACGTCAAATTGGAACGCTTACGCCTAGCTCAGTCCACGAATCATTTTGCTCTCAAAGGCCGACTCTATCTAAAAGCCATGCAAGCGACCTTCGTTGAGCTAACAGCCTTGAAAAACCAACTGATGTTAAACCAAATACTAGCTTTGGCTTAACATCAGTTTATAATATAGATTGTAATTTTTGTCCGACTAGTGGTGAGCCGGGCATTATTATGTGTATAAGGCTTGTTAACTGGCTATTTCGTAGCTTAGAGCCTTATTTATTCATATACGCTATGGCCACTATATCAATCAAAATCAACGGGTATCTGCTGATCAGCTTGCTATGTTTGGGCACCACGGACTGTCATGAGATTATCACTCCGTTACCTATTTTGCTTAGTACGTTTACCCAGGGAGCAGCAGGTTGGCAAATCATAAGCAATGGGATGACGACCGACGCAAAATTCAGTAGCGCAGGCGGGAATCCAGATGGTTATATTTATAGTAGTGATTTTGCAAGCGGTATCTGGTACTTTATGGCCCCTAAATCGGTGACCGATCAACTGAAATTCGCTTATGGCCAACGCCTTCACTTCGACTTAAAACAATCAGGGACGCAGGATCAACAAAATAAAGACGATGTAATTTTAATTAGTGGAAAAGTAAAATTGGCCTTAAAGACAGGGCACCCACCTGGAACTGATTGGACTTCCTATTCGATTAAATTAGATGAAAGTGGGGCCTGGAAAAAAAATGGTACCTCCGCCCTTACGGAAGATGAATTTAGGCTTGTCTTATCCAATATTGATCAATTATGGATTCGGGGTGAATTTATTAATGGAGCCGATCAGGGTTGTCTAGATAGTGTGGGGATAAATTGATTATTTTAATAATCAATACCAAAACGCCCGGTCGCTATGAGCCCGGCGTTTTAAATGGAGTAGATCGAGCTTGCCTAGATAATAAAAAAAACACTAAACGGTTTTGCAACTTCGTTCAGCCATTTAGGATAAAGCTATGAAGCGGCTATAAGATCCGGTTTTTCTATACGTTTTTTAGCATAAAAATCAAATATCCAATAAACCAGAAAAGCCAAAATAAGGGCAGCAAGGCTTAACAATATCCAATTATTAATTTCGATACGATCACACAGAGTCAGTGCAATACCGTGAGTCAAATATAAAGGATAAGATATATTCCCAAGTAAATTAAATGAATTCGTTGTACCAACAGAGAGTTTATGTTGATTCCCAACGATCAATACAACATAATAAATAGATAGAAGACAAACCGTTTTGCCGATTATTAAAGAAACTGTTGTTAGTAGGTTATCCATTATGATATGATTTTTGACTTGAAATCCGATCATAATACCGAAGGTCATCAGCAAATACAAAATAAAAATAATTCCTACATGCATGGATAGGACTCTATGTTTGTCGCGAAATACTGCCAACATAAAACCAATTATCCAGATAAACGAGAGTAGGGGAAGATTGATGCCAAAGCTAATACCACTATAATAGGGGAAATGAAGCAGGGTTCTACAACAAGTATAGATACAGAATAACAAAAACGAAGAGTATACAATTATTAGAAGCGTTCTGTAGGAAAGTTTGATAAGTACGGGAGCCAAACAGTATAGCCATACCTCAAGGGCCAGAGTCCAAGCAGGGCCAATAATTGATGTACTTGTTAGAATTTGATTCAAAAATAAAACATTGAAAACGATAGCGAGTATAGATTCAAAGGAAAACGGCTTAAAGTTAACCGCAAGAAACAGTACCAAGCTTGCCAAATAAACGGGATATATTCGTTGAGCTCGTCTTTTAAAATAATTACTTTGATTCCGTCCTAGTGATTTGCCTATTGACAAACCACTTATCAACAGAAAGCCCATTATGGCTTCGAAAGCACCCAATTTGTTAATCCAAGCTAATGGACCATCATTCCCTACATGGGGTTTAGCGTGGGAAGTAAAAACGACAAATGCTAAAACAAAGCGTGTAACTGAAAGTAAAGGCCAGCTCACAGTTCCATTATTGGTAGTAGGAAGAAAACGGGGCTGTTCTAAGGAAAGATTTCGTACGGCAGGCATGATTTGTATAGTCAAGTACGTATGGAGTGGCTGTAAACTAACGCTAATTAAAAAGGAAATAAAAGGAAAACAAATTGAGATTGATTATTCGGCGAAAGGCTAGAGAGCGGGTCAAGTCGCTAATTTCCCGTATAAAAAGCCCATGGATAAAAATATATTATGGATGATATCCATAGAACAATCCTAGCCTTTCTTCCTGAATACAACCTGCATGGGCTGTGAAATATCCTTCTCATCCCAATCCTTCGTATATATCTCTGTGGTCTTTAGGCTTTGATGACCCATCATCAGCTGAATATCGTAAAGCGTCAGACTGGCTTCCTCTTTCATGATACGAAGCGCTAAGTCAGCAAAGGAGTGGCGGGAACTGTGCATCCGCAGCGGCCTCGATAGATTAGCACCAACTTCAATTTCCTTTAGCGCTCCATTGATCGATTTGTTCCAGTGGTTCAGCGTCGTACTAAACTTTCGTCGCACCTCAAAAAAGGCTTTTTTGTACTGTTCATGGGTGAGTAGCCTAGCGTACTCTTCTGAGTTATTCAGCAAGGGCAATACATAATCAGTTGCTTTGGCGTCCGGGTTCCACCAGCGTTTCAGTAGTAATCGGGCTTCCTCAAATACGGGTGTACTAATCAAATGGCCGGTTTTTAGCATTTGATAGCGCAGATGAACCGGCTCGCCTTCTTGGTTTACGTCAAACTCCTGGTAGCGAAGCTTGATAACATCTGAAATTCGGGCTCCAGCAAGCACCCTGGATAACATCCAGATGTGAAAGGCGATATCATGCGTGATAACTTTTCGCTTGGATTCAAACGAAGCAATCTTTATCTCATCGATGATATTATCAGTTAGCGTGGTTTTGGGCGTTTTTATTTCAGGTAGGGCTTCAATTTCGGTCCAGGGCGATTGTAAAGCGGCTTGTTTTTCGGAAAGGCCTTTCTTGATAAGAATCTGTTCATGCAGATTATTTAGCCTGCCAATGATTTCGTTGATGGTTGACGCTTTTCGTTTATCACCTCGTGAATTCCAGGCTTTAGTTTTCAAATGGTTCCGAAACTCACGCACCAGGATTGGAGTAACGCTTTGCAGGTAAGTACTGTCTGCCCTATCCCCCAAGAAGCTTTTTAAAAGTGTTCGGGCGCTTAACTTACAGGCATAGGTCGTGTAAGCCTGCTCCTTTACCTGTTCAAGTGCATCATCCAGCAAGGGAAAGTATTGATCCGTCACACCCTCCCGGAACCGTTCAGCCAGTAAGGTGGGCGTCAGATAGGGGAATTCGTTGAGCCAATTGGTAGCCTGTTTTTTTATGCGCTCATACTCCTGAAGGATCTCCTCATTAAGTACTTCTCGCTCCGGGTGTTTAACGACCCACTTGCCCCAAACCACCTTCCGATCGGTGTCCGGATTCTTCTCCCTTTCCTTTTTCAGCAGCTCAGCATCCCAGAATCTGGCCGCATTCTCTATCTTTACTGTCGTTAGAACCCTGCCAGGCTTTTGTCCCTTCTGATGAAGACGCACCATCACCTGCCACCGACCTGATCGATCGGGCTTGCTATTAAGTTCTACGTTAAATGTCAGCCGGGCCATTACTTACAAAGATAACTCCGACTGGAACGTTACTGAAATATTTTTAAGGAAATTACAGGAAATGCACAGAAATAAACCAGAAACAAAGTTGCGAGATGCGAGCCTAAAAGTGGCATTTCCTGGAAAATTCGGGGATTTGGTAAAAGCCAAACAGGGAACTAAGCAGTAATGCATATATTTACCGAAAATATGCATCCAGTCCACTCCCAAGAAGCGTCCAGATCGCGGCCACCCACAATCGGCGGGCTGACCATGCTCGTTGGCTTCATACTCATTGGAGGTGTTATAAGCACCTATATTTTACTCGGTATTTTAGGATTGAGTAAGGGGATGGACTTTACGCAAATCCAATCCTATTTAAAAGAGCTGGCAATTAACCCAACTGGAACGCCTGCCAGTTGGTATGAGCTTATGCTGCTTCAGGCAATCAATCACCTCGGCACGTTTTTCCTGCCCGCCCTGGTTTATTGGTATAGCATTGAGCACCGTACATGGGATCAATTTAACACGCGGCCTATCTCGGCAGTTGTTGGGTTAGGCTTAGTTGTGCTGATTGTGATTGCCTTTATGCCCTTCGATGGTCTGGTTATTGAGTGGAACCAGCATCTGCATCTACCCGAAACCCTTGCTCCTCTTGAAAAATGGATGCGCGATCAGGAACAAAAGCTGGCAGGTCTCACCAAGTCACTAACTACCTTTAAAACAACGGGGCAACTACTGGTAGCCATTATCGTCATTGCAATCATCCCAGCTATAGGTGAGGAAACGTTGTTTCGGGGTATTCTGCAACGCAACTTTAGTTACTGGACAGGTAATCCACATGTAGGCATTTGGCTGGCAGCGGCTTTGTTCAGTGCCATTCACGTACAATTTCTCGGATTTTTTCCCCGAATGCTGCTCGGTGCCTTGTTTGGCTATTTGTATTTGTGGTCTGGAAACCTTTGGGTATCAATTTTAGCCCATTTTGTCAATAATGGGTTTACTGTATTAATGGTTTACCTACACCAACGTGAAATGACTTCAGTAGATATTGAAAGTACAGAGTCTGTACCCGTGTTGGGATCATTAGTCGCGTTAGTGGTTACAACGGGATTGTTATATTATTTTAAGAAGGTAAATTCTGAGCCAACGTAGCGCTATATAGTTGCGTCTCTCTGCACAAAACAATGACTGAAACCTGGGAATCAATTTACGTTACGCCACTACCCTACCGGGCCGAGTTGGCGAAAGCCCTTTTACTGGAACACGACATCCCAGCAGTGGTTGTTAATAAACAAAGCAGCAGTTACCCGGTTGATGGGTGGGGTAAAGTTGAGGTTCATGTATTGGCTAAGGACACGGTTCTGGCTAAAGTAATTTTAGAGAATGAAGCAACGTTTAGCTAACCTTTCGAACCTCCAGCAACGAGTAATTGCGGCTGTGGCTGGCGTTCCATTTATTCTATTTATGATCTGGTACGACGCCTGGACGTTTGCGCTGCTGTTTTGTGTAGTCAGTGCACTCACCCAGCGTGAATTTTACCGTTTACTTGGTCTCGATGGCTTTGAACCCCTGACGGCCTATGGTACCGTTGTTGGCTGTATGATTTGCATACTGGCTTATTTTGTTGAAACGGATCAGATCAGTACGGGCAATTACTTTCTGATATGTCCGGCTTCGTCGATGATTTTCCTGATCAAACTTTATAAAAAGCGGGACATGAAACCGTTCACCAACATCGGTTTCACGTTTTTGGGAATCATATACGTGGCAATGCCCTTCGCTCTATTGATTATTTTGGCCTTACAGGGGGGAACCTACCATCCGGCTATTATCACCGGTTGTCTGTTGTTGCTGTGGGCCAGTGATATCGGCGCTTATTTTGCCGGGACCAAGTTTGGTCGTCGAAAACTGTTCGAACGCGTATCGCCGAAAAAATCCTGGGAGGGTAGCGTAGGCGGAGCCATCGTGGCTGGCGTAGTTGCTCTGGGATTAACCTTTTGGGCACCTGAGTTGAGACCGTGGCAGTGGTATTGCGTTGGCGGAATTATTGTCGTAACGGGCACGTATGGCGATTTGGTTGAATCTCTATTTAAACGAAGCATTGCCATCAAAGACTCAGGAAGCAGTATTCCTGGGCATGGTGGTTTCCTGGATCGCTTCGATGGTTTGTTACTGGCAGCTCCGTTTATCATTACTTTTTTAAAACTATTTGCTTAACAATTCCCATTAAATAATCTTAAAAAGAAAGGTTGCCCTGCTTACTGAGGGCCATATGGCTCTTTTTTGAGTAAGTTTGTAAAATCAATCTTTCTTAAAATACGGGTAGCCGAAACCATATGCTGCCTTTTAGTCGTTTACTTTATAGTTTAGATGGTAGGTCTATGAAGAAGTCGTTGACGTTATTGGTTTCCATTCTGGTGTTGTCTGCCTTGGCGGGACTCTTTACGACCGCACGGGCGCAGGGGCAGGACCGGCAGATAACGTTTACGGGTTTTATCACCGGTGGTAAAACGAACGATGCGTTGCCAGGTGCCTACATTTACATTCCGAAAGCTGGTAAAGGGGTTCTAGCCGCTCCCAATGGCTATTTTGCCTTGCCTGTGTTTCCGGGTGATAGTGTTATTTTCAGCTACGTCGGTTTCCGAACCCAATACCATATTATTCCTCGTCGTATAACAGATCTTACGTACTCGGCCGTTGTGGCGTTGCAGGAAGATGTAAAAACACTGGCCGAAGTAAAGGTTTACCCCTACGCTACAGAGGAACTGTTTAAAGAAGCGTTCGTCAATCTGAAGCTTCCTGACGAGAAAGAACGAGAGAATCTAGCTAAAAACATGGACCCCGTGGCCATTATGCGTCAGGCGGCCACAATGCCAATGGGTGCATTGGCAAACCACCAAAACTTCGTCAATCAACAGTTTTTTGGTCGAGAGTCTGTCATTGGCCGCGCTGCAACACCCACGTTTGCCTTTACGAACCCTTTTGCCTGGGCTAACTTCATTCGTTCCGTCAAGCGAGGTGATCTGAAGAATAAAGAGTGGCGAAGCGAAATCAATAAGGCTCCCCGCGAAAACGTATCCCGAAAGGATATTCTACAAGATGGAAATTAATAAACATAAAGACCGGCTTGCCGGTCTTTATGTTTTCCACTCCATGAGCTTCATTGTCGTTCCGTCAAAGACTCCATAAGTTTTGGCAGATACCCATTCTCCGAGGTTAATGTACCGACTCGTAGGTGTTACGGCCAGATCAAGTGGCAGGTGTCGG